>CBFHWN010000017.1:0-19548 GCA_965659595.1 uncultured Ilumatobacteraceae bacterium
AGGGTCTCGGTGGCGAAAACTACTTTCACGAGTCCTTCGACGAAGCATGCTTCGATGGTCTCGTTGAAAGGCGGGACCAGACCGGCATGGTGACTGGCGACTCCGGCTTCCAACTGGGCGACGAATTGGGAGTATCCGAGGACATCGAGATCGTCACGATCGAGATTCCCCAGTCGTTCTTCCACGATCGCCAGAATTCGCCGACGTTCATCGGGAGTCGTGAGACGCGTACCTTGACGAACACAAGATGCTGCCGCTTCGTCGCAGGCATTGCGGCTGAAGATGAAGTGGATGGCCGGGAGCAGATCCTCATCCTGTAGTCGGTCGATCACTTCGATACGGGCCGGGGTGGCGAATACTCGTCGGGCTCGAGGGCGATACGAGCCTCGCCGGCGGGGCCGAATTCCCTGGTCGAAGAGACGGCCAGCATCGTTGTTGGGGCGGCCGTCGATCAGGACTGGCAGCAAGTGCTCACTGTCAGAGGTTCGATCCGAGGCCATGAACAAGACGTCGAGATCGACCGGGCGACGCGTCTCGATCACGGCTCGAGTGGTGCCTCTGACCGTCGTCATCCACTCGGCAACCTCGTCGGTGTTCGACACCGTGGCCGACAGACAGACCAGCTGAATGTGGTGCGGCAGGTGAATGATCACTTCCTCCCAGACCGGCCCCCGGTAGGTGTCCTGGATGAAGTGCACTTCGTCGAGGACCACGACCTCCACGGCATCCAGCCCTGACGATCTCGCGTAGATCATGTTGCGGAGCACTTCAGTAGTCATGACGACCACTGGCGCGTCTCCGTTGATGGCGTTGTCACCCGTCAGCAGCCCGACCGCATCGCGTCCGTGGCGTGCCACGAGATCGTTGAACTTCTGGTTGGAGAGAGCCTTGATCGGTGCGGTGTAAAACGCCCGACGACCTCGACTGAGCGCCCTTTCGATTCCGTACTCGGCGACCACGGTCTTTCCACTTCCGGTCGGAGCCGCGACCACGACCGACGATCCGGCATCGATCGTGTCCATGGCATCGGTCTGGAAGCGATCGAGCGGGAACCCACAACGCTCGACGAAGGCGTTGCGCACCTCGCTCACGTCCGTCGACGGACGAGCAGGTGTCCGAGTCCGACGGCGGCGAAATAGAGGATGACGAGGGGCACGGTGAGCGCAATGAGCGTGATCGGATCACCGGAGGGAGTGATCACGGCCGCCAACACCACGATCACGACGATGGCGATTCGCCAGCCTTCGATCAGCTGCCGGGGACGAACGACCCCGGCCAACTGCAGGAACACCAGAAGCACAGGGAACTCGAATCCGATACCGAAAGCGGCGATCATGAGGGCCACGAGGCTCACGTACTTGGTGATCTGATAGGCCTGCTGGACGTCGGCGCCCGACCAGCCGACCAGGAACTCGAGACCTTTGTCGAGAGTGATGTAGGCGAGTGCTCCCCCGGCGACGAAGAGGATCACCGACGAGGCAATGAACGGTACGGCGTAACGACGTTCACGGTCGTGAAGGGCCGGCACGATGAATCGCCAGATCTGCCACAGGACGACCGGGAGGGCCAGGATCAATCCCCCGTAGACAGCGATCCTCATACGAGCCGAAAATCCGTCGAGGGGGCCGAGCGAGTACAGATCGCAGTCGGTGACGAGGTCGGGTCGGCGTTCGCAGAGATTGTCATAGGGTGTGCGCAGGAAGCGCAGGACGGGGTCGTAGAAGGCCAGGACGCCGATCACCCCCACACCGACAGCGAGCATCGCTCGAATGATTCGAGTGCGCAGTTCAGCCAGGTGTTCAGTGAGAGTCATCGATTCGTTCGACGTGGCCAGCTTCGAACGTCGGAACTTCCAGATGCTCACGCGGGCCCTCCGCCGTCTGGTCGCCCGTCGTCAGGTCGCGAATCGTCAGAATGGGACTCGTCGGATCGTCCGTCGTCGGGTTGCGATGTCGTCGCCTTCTCGTTCTCGCTGGGTTCGTCGACCATCTTCTTGACCGCTTCGGACGTCATCTGTGCGGTTTCGCGAAGTTCTCTCATCGGCTCGTCGAAGGCGTCCTTGAATTCGCTCTGGAATCCTTTGCTGACCCGACGTAGTTCGCCATACACACGTCCGAAACGGCGGATTGCCTCAGGCAGCTTCTCAGGACCGAGAACGACCAGTGCCAGGAGCAAGATGATCACGATCTCGCTGCCCGACAGGTTGAACACACGACGAGTCTAGGGACCTCTGCCATCATGGGCTCGTGCAGCAACGCCTGCCCTCACTCCTCGATCCCCCCATCGGTTTCGCCCATCGGGGCGCTCGCTCTCACGCGCCCGAGAACACCCTCGAAGCATTTCTGCTTGCCGAGCGCCTGGGCGCAACCGGCCTCGAGACCGATGCATGGATCACCGGCGACGGAGTCGTGGTGCTCGATCACGACGGTGTGGTGGGTGGACGTCTCCGCCGGCGCCCGATCTCGGAAGTCACACGACGGCAGTTACCCGACCACGTACCGACGATCGCCGAACTCATCGAGAGCTGCGATCGACGCCTGCACATCAGCGTCGACGTCAAGGATCCGACAGCCCTCGAAGGCCTGATCGCCCAATGCCGCGAAGTCGACGCCGACGTCGAATCGCGTTTGTGGCTCTGCCATCACGAGTGGAATGTCGTGGCATCGTGGCGTCGACTCACTGACGCCCGACTGGTCGACTCGTGTCGCTTTTCGAAGATGAGTGAGGGCCCCGAACGCCGAGCGCTCTCCTTGCGCGAATCCGGCGTCGATGCGATCAACATGCATCACTCCGACTGGAACGGCGGACTCGTGACCCTTTTCCATCGATTCGACCTCTGCGCTTTCGGCTGGGACATGCAACAGCCCCATGTGCTGAGAGAGTGCCTACGCATGGGCCTCGATGCCGTCTACAGCGACTGGACCGATCGCATGATGGAGGCAATCGACTTGGAAGCCGGCAGATTCACCGGGCCGGAGTCAGAGGAAAGACCAGGCCGAGAACGGCCAGATCACCACGAAAGCTCGACCACGAATCTTGTCGATTTCTATCGGACCGAAATCACGACTGTCGAAGCTCTGCAAGCGATTGTCCCCCATGACGAACACCATCTCGGCCGGAACGACAAGCGCGGTGGCGTCGGTATGCGAGCCGCAACGAGCTACCGGATCGATTCGCGACTGGACCTCGACGTCGAGATACGGCTCGTCGAGTCGCACTCCATCGATGTAGACGAGGCACGATCGGATCTCGAGGGTCTCCCCCGGCAAAGCGATGACTCGTTTGATGAGGTCGTCGTGTCGATCGGGTGACGTCACACGGTCGAACACCACGACGTCTCCTCGGTTCACATCGTGGAGGCGGTACGACAACTTGTTCACGAGAACACGATCCTGCGGCTGAAGGGTCGACTCCATGCTCGGACCGTCGATGTAGTACTGCTGGAACAGGAACAGCCGAATGACGAGAGCCGCCGCGATCGCGATGGCGACCACGGCCACCCACTCACCGATGGTCCGGGCGAGACGCGAATTGGGATCACGAGGCTCGGCACCGGCTGACAACTCTCGATCGAGGTCGGCGGTCGACGCACCACCTATCGGTGTCGCATCGTTCTCCGTCGACTCGGGATCGGAATTCACCGACGACACGGTATCGGGGCGTTCGTTCACAGCGAAGCGATCAACTTCTCGACCCGCTCGTCCCGGCTGCGGAAAGGATCTTTGCAAAGAACAGTTCTCTGCGCCTGATCGTTCAACTTCAAATGCACCCAGTCGACGGTGTAGTCACGCTTGTTCTCCTTGGCCGCCCGGATGAACTCCCCTCGCAACCGAGCTCTGGTGTTCTGGGGCGGCTCGGTGAGCGCGGATTCGATGTCGACGTCGGATGCAATTCGCTCGACCAACCCACGGGACTGCAGCTTGTAGAACAGGCCACGCGACGTATCGATGTCGTGGTATTGGAGATCGACGAGCTGAGATCTCGGGTCCCCGAGCGAGAGATCGTGACGGTTCCGATACGACTCGATCAGATGCCACTTGATCACCCAATCCACTTCTCGATCGAGCTTCAACGGATCGTTCTCGATGGTCGTCACGCAGTGCTCCCACATCTCGAGGGCCCGCTGCTCAAGAGGAGGAAACCCTGTGGTATCGGCATATCGAAGAGCTCGGTCAAGGTATTCGCGCTGAATGTCGAGTGCACTGACTTCTCGCCCATTCGCCAAGACCACGGTTCGACGGCACGTCGGATCGTGACTGATGTCGCGAATCGCGCGAATGGGATTCTCGAGCGTCATGTCGCGCAGAACCACCCGTGGATCTTCGAGCATTCGCAGCATGCACGCCGTCGACCCAATTTTCAGGAACGTCGTGTATTCGCTCATGTTCGAGTCGCCGACGATCACATGGAGACGTCGGTACCGCTCGGCGTCGGCGTGGGGCTCGTCACGAGTGTTGATGATCGGTCGACTTCGCGTCGTGGCCGAGGACATCGTCTCCCAGATGTGATCGGCACGCTGGGTAATGGAATACACTGGCCCGCGGGCGGTCTGGATGATCTTTCCGGCACCGGTGAAGATCTGACGACTCACCAGAAACGGAATCAGGATCTCAGCGTGCCTCGAACCGTCATCGGACCGGCTCGTCAGATAATTCTCATGACAGCCGTAACTGTTGCCCGCCGAGTCGGTGTTGTTCTTGAAGAGGTAGACGGTCCCGCGAATTCCCTCATCGCGCAGTCGATCTTCAGCCGAGGCCGCCAGCGACTCGAGGATCCGCTCACCAGCCTTGTCGTGGACAACGGCGTCGTAGATCGAGTCGCATTCAGGAGTTGCGTACTCGGGATGCGAACCCACGTCCAAATACAGACGGGAGCCGTTTTCCAGAAAGACGTTCGAACTACGACCCCAGGAAACGACCTTACGAAAGAGATAGCGCGCGACTTCATCGGGGCTGAGTCGCCGCTGACCGCGCAGTGTGCACGTGACGCCGTATTCGTTCTCGATGCCGAAGATGCGCCGCTCCATGCGGGCAACCTAGACCGAACCGAGAGCTTGGATGACCTCGGCATCCTCGAGTCGAGCGAAACAGCGACGCCCGTTACGACGCGAGAGCATTGCCACCTCGATGTCGTCGGCTGACAGTTGACGTTCGGGACCGGCCAAGGCGGCAACGGCAACCGTCAGTGCTTCGTTCAAGCCGTGCGAGGCCGACCACGTGGCCCCGAGCCGTTCGGCGATCGACTCGGCATCGCCCCCCAGAACGCTCGTCCCGCGTTCGTCGATCAACGTGCCGTCGTAGAGGATGTGGAAGAGCTGATCGTCAGCCGACTCGATTCCGACCTCGGCCACCAGAATCTCGACCTCCAGAGGCTTCAACTCGTGCGTGAACGTCTGGCCGAGGATTTGGGCATAGTCGTTGGCGAGACTTCTCGCCTCGACGTCGTCGCGGGAGTACGAATATCCCTTGACGTCAGCGTTGCGTACGCCGAATCGACGGAGTTGATCGAACTCGTTGTACTTGCCCACCCCTGCGAATGCGATCCGGTCGTAGATCTCGCTGATCTTGCGCAAAGTGTCGGACGGGTTCTCGGCGACCAGAAGGATTCCGTCGATGTACTGAAGGGCGACCATGGCTCGTCCACGCGCGATTCCCTTGCGCGCGTAATCGGCGCGATCCTTCATCATTTGCTCGGGGGCGACATAGAAGGGCATGTTCACGATGGCACCTCCCGAGTGGCGCGGTGCTCGTCGGAGATTCCCTCGAACACGATCCGGAGTGCATCATCATCGACCCGGCTCCAACCATCGGGATCGATGACGGCCACGACCGGAAAAATGCCACGCAGGACGTCAGGACCACCGGTCGCCGCATCGACGTCGGCAGCCTCGAACAACGCACGACATGCCAGATCGATGGCCGCCTCACGTGAGAGGTTCGGCCGATAACCGACCTTCAACACCGTGGACGCCGGACCGCCACCCGAACCAGTCGCCACGAATTCACGTTCTTCGTACCGACCTCCGGTCACGTCGAAGTCCCAAAGTCGCCCGGTACCTCGCAGGGGGTCGTAACCGGCAAAGATCGGGACGACCGCCAAGCCCTGCATGGCCGCGCCGAGATTCGCCTTCACCATCTGCGACAGCTGATTGGCCTTTCCTTCGAGACTGATCGGACGTCCGTCGAGCTTCTCATAGTGCTCGAGCTGCAACTGGAACAACTTGATCATCTCCATGGCCACGCCAGCGGTTCCCGAGATGGCGACGCCACTGAGTCGATCGGCCGGGACGACCTTTTCCATCTCACGATTCGAGATCCGGTGACCCATTGTGGCGCGTCGATCACCGGCCATCACGACCCCGTCGGCACATCGCAAAGCCAACACTGTGGTGCCATGTGGGGCGCCATCGACTCGGGGCGAACCGACGGCCGCCGCGAACGGATCGAGACCCACCGACCTCAACAGATCGGTGAATCCGCTACCGGGGTCGTTGTCGGGGCCAAAGAGAGGAACCTTCACCCCTCACTCACCACCCTTTTGCACATAGCTCTTGACGAAGTCCTCGGCGTTGGTCTCGAGGACGTCGTCGATCTCGTCGAGGATGTCGTCCATTTCGGCCTTCAGACGATCACCTTGCTCGGTCGTGGCATCGAGATCGGCGTCGGGGATGTCGATCTGTGACGTGTCTCGATCGCCGCTCTTGGAACGCTGAATTCGCTCGGCCATGTTCGCCTCCTCGTCTACATCCTGCCAGCGAGCGGACCCGATCCCATGATCAGTCCCCGAGTCGCTCCAGCAACTCGGTCACGTCGGCGCTGCCGTCGACCAGATCTCCGACCAGGTCGCGTGTGCCTCGAAGAGGCTCCATCATCGGCACGCGGCGGAGCGGGTCACGCCCCACGTCGAACACCATGCTGTCCCAGTTGGCCGCAACGACGTTGGCGGGCCACTTCGCGAGCACCCGGCCACGAAAATAGGCGCGGGTGTCGGGAGGCGGCTCGAACATGGCCGCCTCGACCGCTGACGGCGCGCAGGTGGCCCGAAGTCCGACTCGTGCCGAAATCGACTTCTCGGGACGCATGTCGTGATATTGAAGGTCGAGTGCTTTCGTCCGCACGTCGTACCCGCGGAGATGGTGACGTTCGGCGTAGGCGTCGACCACACGCTTCTTGGCGACCCAGTCGACGACGTCGGCCACCGAGTCGGGATCGCGACTCAGGCCGCTCAGAACCTCGTGCCATCCGTTCAGGATCGACGGGCCGTCGTCGCCCAGACACTCGAGACCCCGCGACGCCGCGTAACGCTCGGCCATCTCGTAGAGCACCCACTGCACGTCGAGGGCCGTCAGACGTTCGCCCGAGCGCAGGGCGACCGTCTGACGGAGGGTCGGGTCGTGGCTGATCGCGCGAATCGCCGTCACCGGATCGGCGAGAGACAGATCTCGATCGATCGCCGCGTCCTCGATCATGGCGAGCACGAGTGACGTCGTTCCAAGTTTCAGGAACGTCGCGACTTCTGACATGTTGGCGTCGCCGACGATCACGTGCAGACGGCGATATTTGAGCGGGTCACAGTGTGGTTCGTCGCGCGTATTGACGATCGGCCGCTTCAGAGTGGTCTCTAGGCCGACTTCCTCCTCAAAAAAGTCGGCCCTCTGGCTGATCTGGAACTCCACATCCGATGGCGCGTCACCAGGAAACTCCGATCCCACCTTTCCGGCGCCGGTAAACACCTGACGCGTCACGAAATGTGGTGTGATCTCGCTGACGAGACGACCGAACGGCACGTTGCGATCGAGCAGGTAGTTCTCGTGGCAGCCATAACTGTTGCCCTTCCCGTCGCTGTTGTTCTTGTACAGGAGCAGCTCGGCTCCCTCGGGCATGGCCGAGCGGGCGAGAATCATCGATCGACGGACGATCTCCTCGGCAGCCCGGTCGTACAGAGTCGCCTGGCTTGCACTTCGACATTCGGGAGTCGAAATCTCCGGGTGGGCATGGTCGACGTAGTAGCGCGAGCCATTGGTGAGCACGGCGTTCACCAGCTGGGGTTCGACTTCGGGTGCGAGTGAGTCCTCCCACGAGAAACCACGCGCGTCCTGACCAGGGTGCTCGTCGACGAAATCCCAGTCGATGCGCAGGGCCGCCGCAACATAGGAGTTGATGAGAACCGACGACGCCAGCACCGGATTGGGGTCGGCTCCGCGAACGAGAATTCCGTACTCGGTTTCGATTCCGCAGACCTTCGGAATGGCCATGAAAAGTCGGCCCCGACCTAGAGGTACTGGCCGGTCGCCGCACGTTCGATCGCCCGACCACCCGAGAGTCCGGCCGACACTCGCCCTTCGTCGACCAGCGTGCGAATGAAGACGATCCGCTCCCCCTTCTTGCCCGAGATCTTCGCCCAGTCATCGGGATTGGTGGTGTTGGGCAGATCTTCGTGCTCTCGGAACTCCTGGCGGATGGACTCGAGAAGATCGTTGGTCGACACGCCGCTCGCTCCACCGCCGATGAAGCGCTTGATGGCCACCTTCTTGGCCCGACGAACCACGTTCTCGATCATGGCGCCGGACGCAAAGTCTCGGTAAAAGAGCACTTCTTTGTCGCCGTTGGCGTAGGTGACCTCGAGGAAGCGATTGGCCGGATCGTCGCGGTACATCTCGTCGACCGTGGCATCGATCATGTGCGACACGGCAGCGTCAACGGAACCGGCCGACGAGATCTCGGCTTCGGAAATCGGAAGATCGGTCGTGAGATAGCGACCGAAAATCTGGCGGGCGGCATCCGCACTCGGCCGCTCGATCTTGATCTTGACGTCGAGACGACCGGGTCGCAGGATCGCGGGATCGATCAAGTCCTCACGATTCGTGGCTCCGATCACGATCACGTTGCGTAATCCTTCGACCCCATCGATCTCGGCGAGAAGCTGGGGAACGATGGTCGACTCCATGTCAGACGAGATACCCGTGCCACGAGTGCGGAACATCGAGTCCATCTCGTCGAAGAACACGATCACCGGCCAACCTTCCTCACTCTTCTCGCGAGCTCGTTGGAACACGAGCCTGATCTGGCGTTCGGTCTCCCCCACGTATTTGTTGAGAAGTTCGGGGCCCTTGATGTTGATGAAGTAACTACGACCCTTCTCGTCACCGGTGGCTGCGGCCACCTTGCGCGCCAGGCTGTTGGCCACCGCCTTCGCGATCAGGGTCTTGCCGCATCCCGGCGGTCCGTACAGGAGAATCCCCTTCGGAGCCGGCAAGCGATACTCGGCGAAGAGATCCTGGTGAAGGAACGGCAGTTCGACCGCGTCGGCGATCTGCTCGATCTGATCGTCGAGACCACCAATGTCTCCGTAGCTGATGTCGGGGACCTCTTCGAGGAGAAGCTCGTCGACCTCGGGGCGCGGCAACTTCTCCACGAGCATCTGGGACCGCCCGTCCCGGCGCACCGAGTCGCCGGCGCGAAGTCGCGCCCCGCGCAACGAGTCGGCGAACTCGCACACCATCTCTTCATCGGCCCGGCCAACGACGATGGCCCGCACGCCGTCCTCCAGGACTTCCTTGACTGTCACCACGTCGCCGAATCCTTCGGGTCGACGAACGAGGATCACGTTCAGGCTTTCGTTCAAGACGACCTCAGAACCGAGATCGACGTCATCGACCTCGATCTCCGGGTGGACGTTGACCCGCATCTTGCGACCACTCGACAACACGTCGATCGTTCGGTCTTCGTTACGGCCGACCACCACGCCGTAGGCCGACGGGGGTTGCGACAGCTTGTCGACTTCGTCGCGCAAATTGGCGATGTGCTCACGCGCCTCACGCAGCGTGAAGCTCAACTTCTCGTTCTTGGCGACTTCCTGAGCCAACTGCCCCTTGGTCTCGAGCAGGCGCTCCTCCAGTTGGCGGAGGCGAACCGGCACCTCGGCCAAACGTCGGCGCTCATCGTCGTCGGAATCGTGGGCGGGTCGATTGTCGTCGGCAGCCATCGAGACCTCCTCGTCCGAAAACTACACCGCACCAGCCGACCGTGCGACGGCGGACCCCTCGGTGTAAAGTGAGGAGGAGCCGGTACCTCAGTGCCGCTTGCAACACTTGCCAACGAGCGCCCCCGGGCCCGTCGACACGAGGAGAGCACGAAAACTATGAAGGTCTGGATCGATCAGGATCTCTGCACCGGCGACGGTCTGTGCGAGGAAATCGCACCCGACGTCTTCACTCTTCTCGACGACGGTCTGGCCTACGTCAAAGAGGGTGACAAGATTTTTGCGACGGCCAAGGGCAACCCGCAAGGTGCTGACGGTCTCGCCGAGATCCCCGACGGTCAGCTCGACGGCGTGATCGAGTCCGCCGAGGAGTGCCCCGGCGAGTGCATCTTCATCGAACCCTGATTGACGTTGTCGCCGACTTCTCAGACGTCGAGTAGTCGTCCTGCGGTCAAAAAACCCGTGTGAGCCACCATGCGGTGGTCGGGTCGCACAGCAGCTCCTTCGATGTACCACCCTCGATGGAGAACCTCCATCGTGCGGGTCGTGGTCCAGCGAGGATTCGCCATGGCCCGACGAGTTTCAGCTGCCTGCGTGATCGACGGCGTGTAGGCCACCAGTATCCCGCCGGGTCGCAATGCTGCCTCGGCATGTGGCACCACCTGCCACGGTTCGGGCAGATCGAGGACGACCCGGTCGATGTTCCCCGCCAGGGGCGCCTCGATCCCTTCGTAGCAATCACGCACGTCGACCTTGTAGCGATCGAGAGCCGAGGCGCCGAGGAACGAGCGCACGTTGGCGACCGCCCGGTCAGCGAAGTCCTGGCGACGTTCGTAGCCGGTCACCAGCGCGCCGGCGCGCAGGAGCGACATCGACAGCGCGCCCGACCCCACCCCGCTTTCGAGGACCCGAACCCCGGGGGCGATGTCGGCCATCATCAAAATGGGGGCCAGATCCTTCGGGTAGATGACCTGAGCACCGCGTGGCATTTCGATCACGAAGTCTTCGAGGGTCGGACGAAGCACGATGTATCGAGCGCCGCGTGTCGATTCGAGACGACGTCCCTCGCCGTACCCGACGATCTCGGCATGCGGAACGAGCCCGGCATGGCTGTGAAACTCGCCCCCTTCAGCGAGGGTGATCAGGTAGCGACGTTGCTTGCTGTCGATCAACAACGCCTTGTCTCCGTACTCGAACGCGTTCATGGGACCATTCTCTCGCTGGGGCTCCGTCAGTTTCCCTGACGCGACACACGTGAACGCGCCCTTTTCTTGATGAGCATCTCGACCGGAACAGCTTCGTGTCCGCGTGCGCTCGACCAGGCGACAAAACTCGCACACGTCGCTTTCGCCCCCGGTCGGCGAGTCGCAACGAGCGCATCGATGCAGATCTTCTCGGCGGCGATCGTCGGCGAGAAGAGGGACCATCCGATCGAGGAACCCCGCATAGAAAGCGGCCTTCGACCCGGGAGACTTCTCCTCCAACCCATTCAGGAGTTCCTTGTAGTGCAGGTGCTTGTTACCGGCCGCCATCGGGCACTCCTCGACCACGTAGTCGATCCCGCGCAGAATGCACCAGGCTGCGGTCTCTCGTTCGGAGAGCCGAACGAGAGGTTTCGCCTTCTTCGGAAACCCGTCACCAGCTTCGAGCACGGGCGTCTGACGAGCCAGGTAGTCGACGTCCCATCTCAAGGCATTGCCGAACAGCACGGCGGCCTCATCGTCGAGATTGTGGCCGGTGACGACCACGTCGTAACCACCGTCTCGGGCCGCCCGATCGAAAAGATGCCTCTTGCTCAGTCCACACGCCGAACACGGCACCCGACCGGTGACTTTGGCCGCGGTCGGGACGTCGAATCCGTGATCGTCCCGCAGCGATTCGACCCGCAACGACAGACCTCGGTCGGCCGCGAAAGCTTCGCTGATCTCGCGGGATTCGTCGCTGTAACCACCGATTCCGAGCGCGATGTAGTAGCCGTCGGCTCGGTAACCGAGTTCGAGCAGAATGTCCCACACGGCGAGCGAATCCTTGCCACCCGACACCGCCACGAGTATTCGATCGTCGGCGCCGAACATCGCGTGGTCGTCGATCGCCTTGGTCACTTGGCGGCGACACAGTTCGAAAAAGTGATCGGCGCAGAAGTTGGCGTTGTGGCGCGGTAGGTCGATCACCGCCGGTCCGCGGCACGTTCGGCACTTCATCGGTTCAACCACCCGACACGACGGGGCGGATTTCAATCGTGTCATCGGCGCCGAGCAAGGCATCTCCGGGAACCAGAGTTCCGTTACGGATCACGAGGTGGGCTTCACGCGACAGATCGAGTTCGGCGAGAAGAGCATGAACTCGTCGGGATCCGTCGATCTGAAGTTCGCGTCTCGGGTGGCGCAGTACGACGATCACGAGCGACGACGCTTCCGCTCGACCGACGACACCACGATCGAACGGCCCGGACGGATCATCTCGGTAGTGACGATCTTGGGCCGACGGCCGACGGCGCGACGAACGAGATGAGCTCCCCAGACGATCACGCCGACCGCGGACCACGTTCGACTGCCACGCAAGAAACCCCGACGAAGGCTCCGGGACCGAAGGAAGGTGAACACGAGGGGTCAGAGCCGACGGATCTCGACCATGGTCGAACGGCGTCGACCACTGCGCCGTCCGAGAACGAACACGACGACAACGATGACGACACCAGCCACGATGGCGACAGTCGCCAATGCACCCTTGCGATCTTCCACCTTGTCGGCGACCTCGCCTTGGAGTCCGCGCAGTTTCTTTTCGATGTCGTCGCGAGTGATGCGTTCATTTCGAGCCATGACGCGGTTCCTTTCCGAGAGTCGCCTTCTTCACACGAGCCAAGGTCGCGATCGTGAGGCCGATCGCCACGACGAGGACCAACAGATAGGGCACGAAACTCCAGGCACCGTCGAAGGCGGTGGTTTCGGTCTGCAACAGGCGAAGAGTGCCGAGGAGCACGAAGATCGAGCCCAGTCCGATCAGTACCGCCCCGATCGACCCGAGAGCGAGCCAACGACCGGCTCCGGCCAATGGGCCAAGGGTCTCTTGACGGGCGTACTCCTTGACGACGTCGACGACGTCGGACACTCCGGCTCGCTCGCGTCTCGTTCGATCACCCACCCTCACGTTCTAGCAGCGACGACCTCGAATGGCACCGTGGCCACGTGCACGCGGACGTCTAGCCGTCGGCTGGACCGAGACCCGCTCGGAATCGCACCAGCGCATCCAGGTCGTCGATCGCCGTGACAAGCCGGCGGACGGCCTCGGTCGCCGAGGAAGCCGACAGCACGGCCTGCCGATCGGACGCACCCATCGGCAACGTCGACGCCAGACGGAACACGTCGTCGGCAAGGTTTTCATCAGTCGATCGTCCGACGATCGACGGCACGCGTTCGTCGAATCGGCGCATCAACGCAACGAAGCTCTCGACCCGTGTGTCGAGATCGTCCTCGAGCTCCGGCGACACGCCCTCACTGTCGACGAGTGGCCATTCCACCACCATCGCCAACGGATACGGGTCGTCGACCAGCCATTCGACGACCCGTAGACGTTCGATCCCGAGCGCAATGATCGCTCGTCGACCGTCGTCGGCCTCCTCGGCTCTCTCGACGCGAGCGAGCGTGCCGACGTCGGTCCGAACCTCTCCTCCACCGACTTCGTGTCCACGCTCGATCATGACCACACCGAATTCGTGATCCTCGTCGGACATCACGTCATCCATCATCATGCGGTAGCGAAGCTCGAAGACGTGCAACGGAAGGAGCGCACCAGGAAGAAGTGGGGATCCGAGTGGGAACATGGGCAGGCGTCGGGATGTCGGCATGACGACGGGTCAACGTGCTGCGAGAGGTCCGAGGAGATCGGATGTGGGCCCGGACGGATACGTGGCCAGAGCATCCGAGAGGTAGCCCTCCCAGACCGGCCGGAACGTCGCATCGTCCGAGACTCCGTCACCCACCAACATCACGGCGAACGACACCAGGCCGCCATCCACCGGCACGTAGCCCGCGAGCGCTTTCACACCCGTCAGCGAACCGGTCTTGGCGACCAATCGACCCTCCATCGGATCCCCGACGAAGTAGGCGGCCATCGTTCCGGTTCGTCCGGCGACTGGTAGCGACTGGAAAAAGATCGACCTCTCGTCGTACCGATCGAGGATGTCGAGCATCGTGCGACACGTGAGCGTGTTCTCACGCGACAGGCCCGAACCGTCGACGATCTGCAGATTCTCCGTCGAGACACCCCAGCTGGCGAGGGTCTCCACGATGGTCGTGATACCGGCCGCGCGCGAACCAGCCTGACGGGTCGCGTATCCGAGTTCTTTGAGAACCATCTCGGCCGTGTTGTTGTCGGAGTTCGTGAGCATCTCACGCGCCACCTCGGAGAACGGTGCCGATGTCACCGACGCAATGGCCGTCGGTTCTCCCGGCGCGCGCCCCGACGTCGCCTGCCCGATCACGGTGACGCCCCGTTCGCGTAGGAGTCGCACGAACTCCTCGGCGGCGCCGAGAGCCGGATCGTTGCCACGCACCCCGATGCCGAGTACTGCTCCGTCGTTGGCCACCAGTCCACCGATCGGGCCGCCTTCGACGGCACGGAACGAAATCGGCCACGTCGGCGGATAGAGCTCGGCGTCGTACCGCGAGCCGTCGCCGATCACGTTTCCGTTCACCTGAGTGACTCCGGCCGCTACGACCGCGTCGGCGAGAGCGTCGAGAGAGGTGGCCGGCAGCTGCGGGTAGCGCACGTAGCGCGTGTCGTCGGGATACCACGAGGCCGACAGAAGCGGGTCACCGCCGCCCACGAGATAGAGCGAACCGACCGCGCCCGCTGAGACGTCGGCCAACACCCGTGTCGTGTAGGTGTACTGAGGTCCGAGCACCTCGAGGGCGACGGCCGCCACTACCGCCTTCAAGGTGCTGGCCGGAATCACGGCGGTGTCGAGGCCATCCGACAGGGCCAACACACCGTCGACGTCGACCGCCGCACACGAACCCGGAAGCACTGCGCCACCCAGGGGCCGCAAAGCGGCTTCGAATGCGGTGAGTGACGTCTCGCGGGCGAGCACGTCAGGAGTTCGTCGGGCCGAGAGTACCGGCGTGACCGGGGACGTGTCAGGGAACTCGGCCACGGCATCGGGTCCGGGCGGCGCGCTGCCGTCGCGCGACTGCGCGTACTGCCACACCCCGAACAAGATCACAGCCGGGAAGGCAGCGACGAACAGCAACGTGGCGATCGGATTGGCCGCCGGAACGGTCCGGCGTGGCGGCCGGGGTGTCGCCGACGATCCGTTTCCGGATCCCGCCATCACGATCCCCGACGGCGGCGATGTTCAGCCGCTCGATACAGATGTCCGAGCGCGGTCACTGCTCGGTTGCCCGACGAGTAGCAGAGTCGACCGGTCGCACGAACGGCCGCCGGCCCGGGGTTGGACGGATCGGCGACCGCCAACTCGGTGGCGACGAGAATCGGCTTGCCGGTGCGCGTCGACAGTTCGTCGGCCGCTTCGGCGAAACGCTGATCCTGACGTTCGTGATAGGCAACGATTCGCTCGAGTCCGTGATCGGGGTAGAAACGCCCTTCGCGCATCATGCGAGCCTGGTTGGCCTGGATGCCGAGACCGAGATACACGACGGAGTGGACCTCGGGATGCGTTGCGATGATCTCCATGACTTCCGGAATCGTGTCGCGTGTCTCGCCGCCGGCGCAGTCGACCGGATTGCTACGGCTCCAACGAGGCGGAAGCTTGGTGTCGATCGACGCCCGAAGGTCGTCGGGCAAGTCGACGAGTTTCAAGACCCCCTCGCGCGTGAGGGCGTCGGAGGTGACCACTCCCCATCCGCCCGCCGTGGTGAGAATCACCACGTTCGGTCCGGCTGGCAGTGGTTGCGTGGCGAACGTCGCCGCGGCTTCGAACGCCTCTTCGACCGTCGATGCTCGCGTGATGCCTGCCGCTCGGCAGAAACCGTCGAAGACCTTGTCGTCGGCGGCCAAGGCACCAGTGTGCGATGCCGCGGCGCGAGCACCACCTTCGGTCGATCCACCTTTCACTAGGACGAGAGGTTTGCGGCGAGCAACCGACGCCAGGCGCTCCATGAGCGATCGTCCATCGGTGATTCCTTCCACGTAAGCCAGCCCGACTGCCGTCGCCGGATCGTCGGCGTAGTAGTCGAGATAATCGGCGACGCTGACGGCAGCCGCATTGCCAGCTGATACGGCGCGGCTGATCCCGACTCCGGTGGCCCGTGCGTAGTTCATGAACGACGAGACGAAATTGCCACTTTGACTCGCCACGCCGATTCGGCCAGCCGGCGGATACGGCGCAACGATCTGGGCGCACAGCGAAGCGGGTGTACTCACGACGCCTTGGCCGTTCGGGCCGGCGAGCAGTATTCCGAGCTCGTCGGCGAGTGCCACCAGATCGGCCTCGGCACGACGGCCCTCCTCACCGGCCTCGCCGTACCCCGCCGAGGTCAAGAACGCCGCCTTCACACCTTTTCGCGCACACGCACGGAGCAGGTCAGGGTTGGCCGACGCCGGCGTGCACACGAAGACCAGATCGATGAGGCCTTCGGGGAGCGAGTCGATGTCGGCGACCGTCTGCACACCGAGCACTTCCTCCCCCTGCAAATTGGTTCCGAAGACCGCACCTTGGTAATCGGATGCCAAGAGATTGTGAAGTGAGACGAAACCGAACTTGCCAGGGTGGGTCGATGCGCCCGTCACGAGAACTCCGCGCGGCTCGAAGAGTGCGGCGAACTGCGCGTCGCTCGGCCGCGAACGAGCCACCGACACCTTCGGAAGTTCCTCACCGATCTCGACGAGCGCATCGACGGCGACTGGACGTCCGTTCGGGTCGACGATGAGCGGATTCACGTCGACGCTCACCACATCGGATCGCTCGGCGGCCACTCGTCCAAGTCCGACGAGGATGGAGGCCAGCATGTCGCGATCGACCGCTGCTTCACCCCGAAACGGTCCGAGCAGCTTTTGAGTGGCCAATCCGTCGATCATCTCGTGGGCCGTGATCGTGTCGAGTGGAGCCGGGCGGAATACCACGTCGGCCACGGCCTCGGCCAGAACTCCACCGATGCCGAGCATCACACTCGCGCCGAACTGAGGATCGCGCACTATGCCCGCGATGAGTTCGCGATTCCCCGCCACCATCGGTGCCACCAGGACCGACACATCGCCGTCGTCGGGTCGGGCCAGGCCGAGGAGTTCGGTTGTCGCCTGTCGCACGGCCGATTCGTCGGCAAGCCGAAGGCGAACCAAACCACGCTCGGTCTTGTGAGCGATCGCATCACCGCACAACTTGGCCACGACCGGGAAACCGATACGGGTCGCGGCGTCGGCCGCTTCATCGGAATCGGCCACCGTTTCTTCAGGGGCCATCGGAACACCGAAATCGGCGAGGAGCCGTTTCGACGACGACTCCGAAAGTGTCACCGTTGACGAGGGGGTGGCGGCCATGTCGACCACGGTAGTCGCCATCCCCTTCGTCATCGGGTGCTTCTCGTCGGGCTGACAGGACTTGAACCTGCGACCTCTTGACCCCCAGTCAAGCGCGCTACCAAGCTGCGCCACAGCCCGCTATGTCACCGTTCTCCCGAGAGTACGGCGGTCGAACTCTACCTCCGATCGCGTCGTTTCGATCCGGTGCACGGGTCAGACGAACAAAGCGACGATGCGCCAACCGACGTACAACACCACCCCGGTCACGAGCAGTTTGAAGTGCCAGGGTGCCGTCGGATCTTCTCCCGACTCGCCGGCCAGCTTCTTCAGATCGAGATCGTCGGCCGTCACCCGCCGACGGGGAGTCGTGGACACAATCTCGGGTTCGGCGAGACGACGACCACACGAAGGACACGTCCCGTCGACTTCCATGGCACTCGGTGCCCAGTATCTCGCACAATCCTCACAGAACGGCACGTCACTCGTTCCTCTTGCGCACACGAATCTTGATCGGCGTCGACCCGAATCCGAACGCCTCACGGATACTTCGCTCCAGATAACGCAGATAAGGCTGAGCGATTTCGCGATTAACGAACAGAGTGAAGGTCGGCGGATCGGTCGCGCCTTGCAACGCGTACATGACACGGGCACCGCCGGCCGCCGGCTGACGTTGCTGCGCCTCGGCGATCACCTTGTTCACGTCACGAGTTGGCACTCGTCGGTGGTACTGCGTGATCGACTCCTGCAGGACCGGCCGGAGTTTGTGCACACCTTTACCGGAAAGGGCGGAAATCTTGAGAACGGGAGGGTCGTCCAGGAAGTGGAGCTTGCGTCGAACCTCGGATTCGACGTGAGCCCGATCTTCTCCGACTGCGACCAGTTCCCATTTGTTCAACAACACGACGATCGGGCATCCCGAGGCATCGATACGTTCGACGAGGCGCTGATCTTGGGCGGTGACTCCTTCGGTGGCGTCGATCACGAGCAAGGCCACGTCAGAATCGTCGACGGCGCGAAGGGCACGAACGAGCGAGTAGTACTCGGCGGAATCGTCGATACGCGATCGCCGACGCATGCCGGCGGTGTCGACGAAGATCACCGGGCCGTCCTCGGTTTCGACCAACGTATCGATCGAATCGCGCGTGGTTCCCGGCATGTCGTGCACGACCGAGCGATCTTCACCCACCAGACGATTGAACAGGGTGCTTTTCCCCACATTGGGCCGCCCGACGAGGGCCACACGCGGCGGCTTCTCCCCCGTGTCGTCCGGGAGTTCGTTCTTCTCGAGCGCAGCGAGCTCGGCTCTCTCGGGCAGACGAGCCACGACTTCATCGAGGAGATCACCGGCTCGGCGACCGTGCAGCGCGCTGACCGGATACGGCTCACCGACGCCGAGTGACATGAACTCCCATCGATCGGTTTCACGCCGATCGTTGTCGGCCTTGTTCACGACGAGAAGAACGGGTACGTCGGAACGGCGAATCCAAGCCGCGACCGACGCGTCCTCATCGGTCATCCCGACCGATCCGTCGACCAAGAAGAGGACGAGATGAGCGGCCTTCACCGCCGCTTCGACCTGACGGCTGACCTTGGCGTCGAGTTCGGAGCCGGACGGCAGCCACCCACCGGTGTCGACAAGCAAGAAGTGATGTCCGAGCCATTCAGCTGGTGCTTCCTTGCGATCGCGAGTGACGCCCGGTCGATCTTCGACGATGGCCGCCTGCTCACCGATGATGCGATTGAACAAAGTGCTCTTGCCGACGTTCGGTCGACCCACGATCACAACGGTCGGATCGATGCCGACCTCGATACTTTTCGTCATGACGAAACCTCCAGCACTCGTCGAAGCGCGATGCCGTCGGTGGGTACGACTTCCACCGGACGAGGCAGATCCTCGATCGACGTACCGTCGAGAAAGCGACCTTCGGTGAGGCACACATCGGGAAGAAGGTATCGATGCCCTTCGGGTTGGCGTTCGAGTTCGCGTGCCAGATCAGAGCCGACCATCAGTCCGGCGACCGAGGTGTTGCCACCGAAGAACTCGTTGGCGACCGAGACCACCCGAACATCAGGTCGCGCGAGTGAGGCGAC
>CBFHWN010000017.1:19558-34391 GCA_965659595.1 uncultured Ilumatobacteraceae bacterium
GAACTCGACCCTCCGCGGAGTCCGGTGTCGGCGGCCGGATTGCGCACCGCTCGATACCCCTCGGCGGGCGCTCCGTCGACCGACGCGAAGAAACCGCTCTGCGGTCCGGTCGGTGACGTCAGACGCCCGGTGAACTCCCACTCGAAGGTACGGACCATGCCCACTCCGTCTTCATGCATCGGGAAACCGCCGTAGATCTCACCGGGTGGGAACGGCCGATCGGCCATCAAGTAGTACTCGTCGGACGCGAACACGAGTCGTCGGCCGAGAACATCGAGGAAGCTCTGCTGCCACTCGTCGACGATCTCGACGACTCGCCGCGCCTCGTCGACGGTGTGAAGTCGCATCGACTCTTCACGGTTGTACCGGCTGATGCCGAGCGGAACCACTGCGACGTGGGAGAGGGCGGGATAGCGATCGAGAATTCCGACCAGGGTGTCTTCCAGCACTTCCCCATCGTTGATACCCGGACACACGACGATCTGGCCGTTCACCGTGATGCCGTGGTCGAGCAGAGCCGACAGCCAACGAAGACTCGTGGCTCCACGTTTGTTGCGGAGAAGCTGGACCCGAACTGCCGGGTCGGTCGCGTGAATACTGACGTTCAGCGGAGACAGCCCTTCGGTCACCACCCGCTCGAGATCGGCCTCCGTGAAACGAGTCAGCGTCGTGAAGTTCCCGTAGAGGAAGCTCAGCCGGTAATCGTCGTCTTTCACGTAAAGGCTCGACCGAAGGCCGGACGGCAACTGGTAGATGAAACAGAACGGGCAGTGGTTGTCGCAGGTACGCACTCGATCGAACAGTGCGCTCTCGACTTCGACGCCGAGTGGCTCCCCTTCCGATTTGTCGACGGCGATCGTCGTCTCGACTCCCCCCCGGCGAACTTCGAGTTCGACGCCAGCCACATCGGTGAGTAGACGCCACTCGATGATGTCGCGTGGTGACACACCATCGAGCGAGAGCACTTCGTCACCGGGAAGCAGCCCGGCTCGATCGGCCGGGGAGTCGGGTGTGACTGCCACCACAAGAGGTCCGTGATGGCCGACTGTCATATGGTCAGGCTACCGACGACGACCGCACCGTTATCCTCGTTCCATGGCCGTCGACCGTGTGTTGCTCGCCAGTCCTCGCGGTTTCTGTGCCGGCGTCGAGATGGCAATCAAGGCTCTGGCGTGGATGGTGCGTTCGTATCCGGCGCCGGTGTACTGCTACCACGAGATCGTCCACAACAAGTTGATCGTCGAACGCTTCGAACGACTCGGTGTCGTGTTCGTCGACGACGTCTCGTCGGTTCCCATCGGTCGGCCGATCATGCTGTCCGCCCATGGCTCGGCACCCGAAGTCGTCGACGAAGCCCGTCGTCGCGGCTCGGTAGTCGTCGACTCGGTCTGCCCACTCGTGACCAAGGTGCACCACGAAGTCAAGGTCCGAGCCGGAAAGGGCTACCGCGTCGTGTACGTGGGCCACGAGGGTCACGAGGAAGCGGTCGGCACCATGGCGGTCGCTCCTCACGCCATTTCACGAGTCGAATCGATCGACGACGTCGACGCCCTCCCCGATTTCGACGAGCCGGTGGCACTGCTCGCGCAGACCACGCTGTCGCACCGTGACTGGGAAGGGGTTGCGGTGCGCGTTCGCGAACGCTTCCCGGAGGTCTGGACTCCTGGACGCAGCGACCTGTGCTTCGCTACCACCAATCGTCAGTCGGCCCTCATGCAGATGGTCCCGTCGTGCGATGCCCTCGTCGTGATCGGATCGGCCAACTCGTCCAACACCCGGGCCCTCGAACGCCTGGCCGTCGAAGCCGGATGCCCACGAGTTCTCCGTGTCAACGAAGCTGACGAACTACCCGACGATCTCTCCGGTGTCGTCGGCGTGACGGCCGGTGCATCGGCCCCCGAAGAGGTGGTGAACGCAGTCGTCGCCCGCCTCAACCCTCGCCTCGGCATCGAACGAGTCGACTTCACCGACGAAGACGAGTACTTCCCCCCGCCGCGAAACCTGCGAGACCTCCAGAGCGCTATCGATGCCGCTGTCACCGTGATGAGTGGCGCCAGACTCTCGAACCGCCCTCCGGCCGACGATCGGGCCTTGGCCGCCAGCGACATCCTCTCCGCTCTGGCCGACTGAGAGACTCCGCCGACTGGGCGACCTCGTCTGGCGCGACGGCCGACGATCTGACACGCTCGGCACATGCTGTCTCCCACCGCCGACACCGTCCGCCTCTTTCTCCACGTCCTCGCCGCGTCGGTGTGGGTTGGTGGACAGATCGTGATGTCCGGCCTGGTTCCCCGCCTCCGACGGACCGCCCCCGAGACGACCCGCGTGGCCGCCCGAGCCTTCGGATCAGTGGCCTGGCCGGCCTTCGCCGTCCTCGTGGTCACCGGTATGTGGAGCATCGTCGATCTTTCCATCAACGAGCAGACGACCGCCTATCAAGCGACGGTGGGCGTCCACGTGGTGCTGGCCGTCGTCGCCGGCGCGAGCGCAGCAGTCCATTCGATCGGGCGCACCAAGTTGGCCCTCGCACTCGGTGGCGCGATCGGATTGCTCACGTCGCTCGCAGCTCTGTTCGTCGGCGCCCTTCTCGGCACCGGCGGCTGATCAGTTACGCGGCACCTTGCTCCAGGCGACGTCACGATCGACCCGAACATCACCAGGTAGACCGAGAACGCGCTCACCGAGAATGTTGCGCATCACTTCACTCGTGCCGCCTTCGATCGAGTTGGCGCGGCTACGCAGGAACGCCTTCTGCGGATTCTCGAGACCCATCGCCTGCTCGGGTCGGATCATCTGGTAGCCGCTCGGGAAGAGCATTCCGTCGGCGCCGAGAAGGGTCACGGCGAACGAGTACACGTCCTTGTTGAGTTCGGCCATGGCCAACTTGGCGATCGAACCTTCGGGACCCGGGTCCCCCATCTTGCGCATCTGCGAAGCCCGGATGTTGGTGAGGCGAAGCAATTCGGCGCGGATCCATAGGGACATCAGCTCGTCACGGGCGGCCGGCGTGCGCGCATCGTCGGACAGGCCGTTCCACACCTTGACAGCGTCGCGAATCGGTCCTGAACCCTTCGGCGGAATCGCACCACCGATCGAGACGCGTTCGTTCATGAGAGTGGTGAGCGACACGCGCCATCCGTCTCCGACGCTCCCGAGCATCTCGGCATGCGAAACACGAACGTCGGTGAAATAGACCTCGTTGAACTCCGCTTCACCGGTGATCTGGTGGAGCGGACGCACTTCCACGCCGGGCGCCTGCATGTCGACGACGAACGCGGTCAGACCGGCGTGCTTCACGGCTTCGGGATCGGTACGAACGATGAGCAGACCCCAACGCGACAGATGAGCGAGAGTGGTCCAGACTTTCTGGCCGTTCACCACCCACTCTTCGCCGTCTCGGATGCCCTTGGCCGACAGCCCGGCGAAGTCGGAACCCGAACCCGGTTCCGAGAACAGCTGGCACCAGACCTCTTCGCCGGTGAAGAGCGGACGCAGGTAGCGCTTCTTCTGCTCGGGAGATCCCCAGACCGCGACCGTCGGACCGCACATTCCGTGACCGATCGGGTTGCGGGCCACCGGGTTGGGTGCACCGGCGGCCGACAAACGCTCGTTGATCAGCCGTTGAAGTTTCGGGTTGAGTCCGAGGCCACCGCTGCCTTCGTCAAAATGGACCCAGGCCAGGCCGAGATCGAACTGAGCGCCGAGGAAAGTCGTCGGATCGGTGGAGGCCGGCGGGAACTCGGAGACAAGTCGGTCGACGAGTTTGTCGACCTTGGCCTCGTCGGACGAAGTGGACACGGTTGCAGTGGACATGGATCCCCCTTGTGAGACTGAGCCGTCGGCCGAAATGTAGCCAGATTCGCCGTCGACCACCGGGTCGAGGCCACAGTTCACACCCAGCCGACGGACCGGATTGCGAACTAGTCGTCGGTATCGGCTTCCGAGTCGTCGACCAATACTCCGGACGCCGCCAGGCGCTCGAGCAGAGCATCCCGAATCGACATCCCCGGTTCTCGTGCCTTGTCGGACGCGATCCGCCAGCCGAGACGGCTCGAGTACGTGAGTGGTGGTTCACGGAGACGACCGCCCTGCACGTCGGTCACCCGTGCGAAAACGAGAAGGTGATCGGTCATCTCCTTCTGATCGAAGATCTCGCACCGCAACCAGGCCACGGCGTCCACAACCACTGGCAGATCGTCAGGACCCCACGACGTCAGGTATTCCTTTGCGATGTGATGGAACTTTCGACCGGGGTACGAAAAGTATTGGCCGACGGCGACCTGGTCGCCGGCCAGAATGGAAACGGCGAAAATTCGTGACTCCATCATGAGCGGAAACGTGTCGTGCTTGGGCGACACTGACGCCATGACGATCGGCTCGTCGAAGCTGACTTGCGTGACCCAATGACTCGTGTAGGCGCGTTGCAATCCGTCCTGACTGGCTCCGACGACCTGGACACCGTGCATCATCTGACCGAGACATCTCTTGGTCACTGGGTCGATCATGGGTGCAGTCTGATCGCTCGACCGCCGAGCGGCCAGTCGGAGCATCAGATTCGGAACTGGCACGTTCAATTGAGAGGCGCGATCGCCCGCATCCACTCGCCGCGCTCACGATCTCCGATGTGCGGCAGACACGTGCGCGCCCACATCACCGCATTCAGCACACTTGCCGCGCTGAGGTCGCCCGTTCGAGTGAGAGCCATCCAGTAGGCCTTCTGATTGTTGAGCATTCGGTCGAGAATCGACACGTTCGTCGCCGGATACCACGCTTCGACCGGAATCGCCACCGGGCCGCCGGCCAGACGACTGACCAGTTCCCGACATCCATTCGCGTCGAGAACCGATCCCCCGTGGAAGGGGTCGAAGAAGCGAGCCGGCACACGGGCCACCCCGTCGAGCTCGCCCACGACGAAATGTCCGGGTAGCCCGATGCCATGCAATTCGACGCCGACCCGAGCGGCGACCTCGATCATGAGCACGGACAGCGTGATCGGCAATCCGGCTCCTCGGTCGAGCACCTCGTCGAGGAATGAGTTCCGAGGGTCGTAGTACTCGATCGAGTCGCCCCCGAATCTTCCCGATCCGAAGAGACATCGGGCGACGCCAAAAGATGTCGGAACCTCAACCGTGGCCGCCAGTTCGTCGAGTCGCGCGAGCTCTCCGACCATGTCGATGTCGGTAGCGACGACGCTCCCCACGGCGAAACCGGCATCGGACATGGCCAGACGAACGACAGCCGACAGGGCGAATGCGGATTCGGCGAGCGGTGGGTCACTCGATTCGACCGCCGAACGGAACACTCTCGCGACCCCGACGTCGTCCCACGATCGTCCGATCGACTCCACCTCGCCGAGGGTACCGCCACTACTCTTCGCTCCATGTATCTCGGCGCTCACACCTCGACGACTCCTGAAAAGCCGGCTCTCGTGATGACGGGATCCGGATACACGCAAACGTTCGCCGAACTCGACGCGGCGGCCAACCGACTTTCACAGTTGTTCCACAACGCCGGCCTTCGTCCCGGTGATCACGTGGCCCTCTGCATGGAGAACCACGATCGGTACCTCGAAATCCTCTGGGGTTGCCAATATGCCGGACTGGTGTACACGGCGGCCTCCTCGCGGCTCACGAGCAAAGAACTGTCGTACATCATCAATGACTGTGCCGCCAAGGTGTTCATCACCTCGAAATACAAAGCCGACCAAGCCGTCGAGATCATGATCGACACGCCGAACGTTGCGCTACGCCTCATGCTCGACGGAACGATCGAAGGCTACGAGTCCTATGAGAACGCTGTTGCTTCGCAACCGTCGACCCCGCTCTCGGAGCGAATCGCTGGCACCGACATGCTCTACTCGTCAGGAACAACCGGACTTCCGAAGGGCGTGACCAAACCGTTCGTCGCTCTCCCTCTCGAAGAGACGGCGACATCCGTGGCTCCGATGATCAGCATGCTCTTCGGATTCACCCCCGACAGCGTCTATCTGTCACCAGCCCCCATGTACCATGCGGCGCCGCTGCGCTTCACGATGGCCGCCCAGAGTCTCGGGGCCACCGCAGTCGTGATGGAGCACTTCGACCCAGAAGAGTACTTGAAGGCTGTCGAAACCCACCACGTGACACACAGTCAGGTGGTGCCAACCATGTTCGTCCGCATGCTGAAGCTCGACGACGACATCCGCTCCAAGTACGACGTCTCCTCGCTCCAGGCCGTCATCCATGCCGCGGCGCCGTGCCCCATCCCGGTCAAGAAGCAGATGATCGACTGGTTCGGGTCCATCATCCACGAGTACTACGCCGGAACCGAAGGCAACGGTTTCGTCTATTGCAACAGCGACATGTGGTTGGCCCATCAAGGCACGGTCGGCATGCCGATCGGGTGCACGATCCACATCTGCGGGGACGACGGCGAGGAGTTGCCCAAATACGAAAGCGGCACGATCTTTTTCGAGGGTGGCGCCGAATTCGAGTATCACAACGATCCGGAGAAGACGAAGAGTTCACGCCATCCGAAGGGCTGGAGCACTCTCGGCGACGTGGGCTATCTCGACGACGACGGCTTCTTGTACCTCACCGACCGCAAGGCCTACATGATCATTTCGGGGGGAGTGAACATCTATCCGCAGGAGTCGGAGAACGTGCTCGTCACCCACCCCAAGGTCGTCGACGTGGCCGTATTCGGAGTCCCGAACGACGATTTCGGCGAAGAGGTCAAAGCGGTCGTGCAGCCGAAGGAGATGCCGGCCTCGGATGCCGACGCCACAGCTCTCGAGCAGGAGTTGATCGCCTTCTGCCGCTCGGAACTCGCCGATGTGAAATGTCCGAGATCGATCGATTTCCGTCCCGAACTTCCGCGGCATCCGACCGGCAAGCTCTACAAGCGTTTGCTGAAGGACGAGTACTGGAAGAACGCCGGACGTTCGATCTAGTCGCCGATCACCACCATCTTCAGTTCCGTCATCTCGCGCACCGTGTAGGCCGGACCCTCGCGGGTGTTGCCGCTGTCGCGAACTCCACCATAAGGCTGATGATCAGCGCGCCATGTGGGCACTTCGTTCACGAGCACTCCCCCGAAGTCGAGTGTTCGAACGGCCTTCAGCGCCGTGGCGACGTCGGCCGTGAAGATCGCCGCCTGCAGCCCGAACGTCGTGTCATTCGCCAGACGTAGGGCTTCATCGACGTCTCCGTAGCGCGCGATCGCTACGACCGGCCCGAACACTTCGTGTGTACACACCTTCATCGTCGGCTCGACGTCGACCAGAACCGTCGGGGCGAGTAGTCCGTCTTCGTCCACGACTCCCCCACACGCCACTCGCGCCCCTGCCGCGCGAGCCTCGTCGATCCACGAGATGACCCGTTCGGTCTCGCCCTTCGATATCAGGGCCGAGACTTCGGTTGATTCGTCCATCGGGTCGCCGACCACGAGAGACTTCACCTCTTCGACGAGGGCTCCGATGAACTCGTCGGCGACCGACTCGTGAACGAAGATGCGCTGGGTCGAAATGCACGACTGTCCAGCATGGCTGAATCCAGCGACTCGAATCTTCGCTGCCGCCGTTCGCCAATCACCCGATGGCTCGAGAATCACCGGAGCATTGTTTCCGAGTTCGAGACCGACTCGCTTCCGCGGCGCTCGAGCTCGAATTCCCCAGCCCACGTCAGGCGAGCCGGTGAAGGTCACCAGTGCGACGTCCGGGTGGTCGACGATCGCATTGCCGACCGTGCCGCCACTTCCGGTGACGACGTGCAGGAAATCGGCCGGCAATCCGCAGTCGTCGATCAACAACTCGCCGAGAGCGATCGACGAGAACGGAGTCTGGGACGCCGGTTTCAGCACCACCGGACAACCGGCGGCGATCGCTGGACCGACCTTGTGCACCACCAGATTCAGAGGGAAATTGAACGGAGCGATGGCTCCCACCACTCCGATCGGCACTCGCATCGTGAATCCGATCTTGCCGACACCACTCGGTGCAGCGTCGAGAGGAATCGTCTCGCCGGTGAGTCGGCGGGCTTCGGCCGCCGAAAAACCGAAGGTGCTCACCGCTCGTTCGACTTCGACACGCGCCGTACGAATCGGCTTGGCCGCCTCTCGGGCGACGATGCGAGCGAACTCTTCACGGTGTTCGTCGAGCGAACGCGCCGCGCGCTCGAGAACGGCGACTCGTTCGTGCTGGGCTAGACCTCGACGCAACCCCTCTCGCGCCGAGAGCACCGCACGTTCCACATCACTCGGCGAGCAGGACGGCACGGTGCCGATCGATGATCCGTCGAACGGCGAATGCACGTCGAACGTTTGCGATGTCTCCCCCGACCACGATTCGCCGCCTAGTCGAAGGGGACGAACTGATCCGGCGACGGGTTCGAAACGTGACGTCATGGCGAAACCCTAGTGAGGGGCAATACTGGACGCGTGAGATCACCCCTCCACCCGTACCTGCACCCTCACGCCGACTGCGACTTCATCGGCTTCGCCCATCGGGGTGGAACTCGTGAAGCCCCCGAAAACACCCTCGCCGCTTTCACCCACGCCAGGTCGCTCGGTTTCGTTCATCTCGAAACCGACGTCCATCTGGCCAAGGACGGGACCATCGTCGCATTCCACGACGCCAGTCTCAGTCGGACCTGTGGCGTACCGACCGTCATCGCCGATGCGACGTGGGACGAAATCGCGGCGGCCAGAGTCGGAGGGTCTCACATGGTCCCCCGCCTCGACGACCTCCTCGATTCGTTCCCCGATTGCTTCTTCAACATCGACACCAAGAGCGATGCAGTCGTCGAACCGTTGATCGAGGTGATTCGCCGACGACATCTCGCCGATCGCGTGTGCATCGGATCTTTCAGCCACCGTCGACTGACGAGGGTCAGAGCCGAGCTCGGCGACACGGTGTGCACGAGCGCCAGTCCGCTCGAGATCGCCCGTTGGCTGGCTGGTCGGGTACCGAGCGCTCCCGACTGCTTCCAGGTCCCAGTCGCTCAAGGACGATTGACCATCATCACCGAGCGAAACATTCGGCGTGCCCGCGCCGCTGGCAAACCAGTGCATGTCTGGACGATCGACGATCCCCACGTCATGCAGCGCCTCATCGATCTCGATGTCGACGGAATCATGACCGATGACCCCGAAGCTCTGCGCTCAGTCGCTCGCGCCAACGGGCGTTGGCCGCGTTGAGAACCGCCCCTACCTAGATCTCGACCAACAACGACTCCAGGCCGCGAATCACGAAATTCGGAAGGCGAGGCGGTTCGTCGACCAATGTCAGGTCCGGGCAGCGCCTCACCAGACCGTCGAGCGAGATGGCGATCTCCTGTCGAGCGAGCGGCGCCCCGACGCAGAAGTGCACACCCCCTCCGAATCCGATGTGAGCCTGATCACCCCGACCGATGTCGAAACGATCGGGATCGTCGAACCGGCGAGGATCGCGCTGCGCGGCTCCGAAGAGCATGGCCACTTCGTCTCCCTTGGCCATCGACTGTCCGGCGATCTCGACGCCGTCCTCGAGTATCCATCTTTCGAAGAGTTGAAGGGGTGCGTCGAAACGCAGCATTTCTTCCACTCCGGTTCGCGCATCGACCTCACCGACCACCAGACGTCGCCATTGGTCCGGGTGATGCAGGAGAGCATTCATCCCGTTGCCCAAGGTGTTGACCGTCGCTTCGTGGCCGGCTTCGAGAAGCACCATCGTCGTCGAAACGATCTCGTCCTCGGTCAGTACGTCACCTTCGTCCTCGACAGCCACCAACTCCGAGACGAGGAGTCCGTCGGGCGAGCGTCTCTTCTCGGCGATGAGTTCTTTCGTGTAGGCGATGTATTCAGCGGCGGCACGATCGGCCACTCGACAGACTTCGTCAGGGGTCGACAACTCGTACATCTTCACGATCGCATGCGACCATTCGAGAAGCGCACGTGTGTCGGAGCGCGGCACACCGAGCATCGAGCAGATCACGGCGACCGAATACGGTTGTGCGTAATCGGCAATGAGGTCGAAACGTCCACGATCGACACATTGATCGAGCAATTCGTCGGCCAGCCCCTCGATCGCCGGTCGCAACGCCGCCACAGCACGTGGCGTGAAGACCTTCGACACCAGACGCCGAATGCGGGTGTGGTCGGGTGGTTCGAGGCACAGCAACGACCACTGCTCGTGCTGCAGGAACGAGGCCCACCGACTATCGGGTTCGGGGCGACCGACTTCGTCGTGGCCGAACAAGTGGGTGTAGCTGCGACCGAGTCGACGATCGCGCAGGGTTTCATGCACGTCGGAGAAGCGAGTGATCGTCCACTGGCCGGTGTCGTCGTTCCGGAACACCGGTGCGGCCTCACGTAAAGCAGCGAGAACCGGATAGGGATCGTCGACGAAAGACGGATCGTTCGGACGAAAGCGAGCGATCACGTCGCTCAGCTCGGTCATCGCACGAGCGGCATGACCTCGTTCATGAAGCGGGCCATCTGTTCGTCCGCTTTCTTGTACGAGTCGCCGAGCATGTGGGGAAAGATCGTGAGGTAATCGAGGCCGAGCAAGTCTTTGTAGAACTGCACACCTTCGGCGACCTGCTCGGGCGTGCCGAGCAAGATCGTCTTGTTGTCGACCGACTCCTGCAGGGTTGGAATGAGACCGGGCCGGGCCGGCTTGCCGTCTTCTCCCATGTAGCCACGGCTCCAGCCGTACGGGCCGAGGAACTTCCAGAACTCGTCGTGACCCGGAGTGGCCGAGGCCCACGCCTTCTCGTAGCTGTCTTCGATACGAACCGAGATCACGAGCATGCGCTTCTCGTGGGGTGCCGGCGCCGATCCGTGTGTGGTCTCGTACTTCTCGGCGTAGAGGTTCCAGAAGCGCTGAATGAAGGAATAGTGCTGATTCCAGAAAACCGCCGAGTGACCGACCTTCGCGACATAGTCGAGAGTGGGAGGGCTGGTGACCGCCTGCCAGATCTCGTAGGGGTAGATCGGACGCGGCACAAGAGTCAGATGCTGGACCGTGCTGCCGCGGTCAGGGATACCCGGGATCGGGATCTGGAAATGCTTGCCCGAGAAGGAGAAGCTCTCGTTGTCGAGCGCGCCACGAACGATCTCCATCGATTCCTCGAACACCTCACGGTTCAACGTGTCGTCGGCCGCCTGGTCGGGGTTGTCGTGAGACCCGATCGAAACACCCTTGTCGTTCAGGTGGAGAACTTCACGCGGGACGGTTCCCCGCCCGACGCCGAGTACGCCTCGTCCCCCTGAGAGATTGTGCAAGGTCGCGAAGTCCTCAGCCAAACGCAGCGGATTCCATTGCGGCACCACGTTGAACATGGCTCCGAGACGAATGCGCTTCGTCTGCGCGGCGATCCAGGCTGATATGAGCAAGCCGTTCGGAATCACCTCGTAACCCTCGTACTGAAAGTGGTGTTCGGTGGTCCAGAACGAGTCGAATCCGAGCCGATCGGCTTCGATCGCAGAATTCACGTAATCGAGTGTCGCCTTCCACATGTGGTCGTTGGAGAAGCGACGATCCATCGGATGCGGCGGACCGGCCCCAGCGTCGTCCATCTCCACACCACCGAAGAAGAACGCTCCAACCTTCATGGTACCTCCCCGCTCTTCAGCAAGGGTACCAGGGGCCGCAAGATCGCTCCGGGGCGCGCACTCATCGAACCTGAGATCCCCGTCACGAACCGACACCTCCATCGGACCCGTGACACACTTTTGCCAATGAATGGTCGCGTCGACTCCGCACTCACGTCATCATGCGACGTGATCGTGGTCGGGGCCGGACACAACGGACTCGTGGCGGCCAACTACCTGCGTCGAGCCGGCCTCGACGTGGTGCTCGTGGAGGCGCGATCAGACGTCGGAGGCTGTTCGGCCTCGGAATCCTTCGCCGGATGCACGGTGAACATCTGCAATTGCGATCACATCACGTTCCGCACCACACCTGTGCTCGACGAACTCGGCCTCGCCGACACCGGTCTGACCTATCTGGACGTCGAACCTTCGCAGTTGAACCTGACGTGGGACGCCGGTCCGGCGTGGGCGGTGTGGAAATCGGTCGATGACACCGTCGACCACCTCCGACGCACATATCCGCACGAAGCGGACAACTATCGGCGATACGCAGAAGCGGCCATCCCCGTTGCTCGCCTGGTCCTCGAAGCCGCCGCGGCCGGGCCGTGGCGTTCCTCGCTCCTGCGCACCGTCGCCGAGCGGCGAGGTCGCGGCGTCCGACGACTGCTGTCGTGGAGTTCGATGAGCGCCGCCGCAGTCATGCGATCGTTCTTCCGCGACGAACGGGTTTACGCCCCGGGTCTCGCGACTGGTCCAGTGGTGTGGGGACTGTCCCCCGAACTGCCTGGCACTGGACTCGGCGCCCTGACCTACGCGTTCCGACACGTGGCCCAGGTCGGTCGTCCGCTGGGCGGTAGCGGCGCCCTCGGTCGGGCGCTCGCTTCGTCGTTCGTGACGCGCGGCGGCCGTCTGCACACCAGCACTCTCGTCGAGTCGATCGTGATGGAGAACGGACGCGCGATCGGAATTCGAACATCAACCGGTGACGTCGTGAGAGCGCAACGAGTCGTGTCGGCCGCCGATCCTCGCCGCACCCTGCTCGAGTGGTTGAAGCATCCTCCCGCCGGAGCCGGACCCACGATCGAACGATGGAGGAATCAGCCGCACCAGCCAGGATACGAGAGCAAGATCGACGCCGTCGTGCAACACGCCCCTCACTTCACCGGTGACCGCGTCGGCGACATGACCTCGACGCTCGTCCCATCGACGATGATCGTGCCGAGCGTCGCCGAGATGCACCAGGCCTATCTCGACATCCCGTCCGGAGCAGTGGCGCACCGGCCGGTCATGTTCGCCAATGTTCCGACAATTCTCGACCCGTCGATGGCACCGCCCGGGCAACACGTCTTCAGCCTCGAAGTGCTGTTCACTCCGTACCACCACCCCGGGGGTTGGCCGTCGTCGCCGGAACCGAGACGTTGGCTCGAAAGATTCGCCACTCTGTGTGAACCGGGTTTCATGGACGGACTCGTCGCCTGGCGTGCCATGACTCCGGACCGCTACGAGTCGGAGTTCCACATGCCCGAGGGCCACGCCACGAGCTTTGCCGGCGGACCAATGGCCGCGCTTCGTGGTCGACCTCGCGAACTCACCCGGTACACGACGCCGGTTCCGGGCCTCTTTCTGTGCGGGGCCGCCACTTTTCCGGGCGCCGGAATCTGGGGGGCGAGCGGACGACACTGCGCCACGGCTGTTCTGCGCTCGATGTGAGAATTCCAGATCTCACGACTTGCCGAAGTCTCGGGAAGGACCTCGTCAGAAGTCGCGTACACCTCGGTCGATGACCGGCTCCTTGTCACTCCACGGGAAATTGATCCAGAGCGACGTCCTCTTCCAGGCGTAGTCGGCCTGCACCACCGAGTGCGGCTTCTCGTACAAGACAGCCGTTCGGACCTCACCGACCTTGCCGGCACAGAAATCCTGGACGCTTCGCAAGGTGTGGCCAGTGTCGGCGACGTCGTCCGCGATCAGAATCCGCGCGTCGGCGAGATCGACGAAATCGGGGGCCGGAGGAAGAATGCGCGGCACTTCGAGGCGTTCGTCGACCCCCGTGTAGAACTCGACGTTCATCGTGTATACGTTCTTCACAGCCAGCGCGTAACCGAGTGCTCCACCGATGAGAAGACCGCCTCGAGCGATCGACAAGATCATGTCGGGTTCGTAACCGTCGTCAGCGACGGCCTGAGCCAAGGCCCGAGACGCCACCCCAAAGATTTCCCACGACATGATCTCACGCTCGTCGGACATGACTGCACCTCACTTCGCCGGAACCTGAACCCAATGTAGACCCGGGCGCCTCGACGGACGAAAAAACGTACGGAAAATCAACGGCAACTCATCGCCGAGACCCTCGACACGGTGGGTCAGACGACCTTGGTGTCCTTCAACGTCTTTTCGGGAACGGGAAGTTGCGGATTCATGTCGCTCAATTCGTCCAAGACGATTCGGGCGACAACCAGATCGCGCACCCACTTGTTGTCGGCCGGCACCACGTACCAGGGAGCATGGGGACGCGACGTCTCACGCATCACGTCGGCATACGCCTCTTCGTACAACGGCCAGATCTCACGGTCGGAGAGATCGCTCGGATCGTGCTTCCAACTGCTCTCGGGATTGTCGATCCGCTTCTGAAGGCGCTGTCGCTGCACCTCGTGCGACACGTTCAAATAGAACTTCAGTACCCGAGTGCCCTCGTCGGCGAGCAGCTGTTCGAAGTCGCGGACGTGTCGGTAGCGGCGCCGCCAGACGTCCTCGGTCACGAGACCCTTCACTCGAGGCACGAGGATGTCCTCGTAATGGCTGCGGTTCCACACCCCCACCTGACCACGAGCCGGAACCGCCTTGTGGCAGCGCCAGAGATAATCGTGATCCTTCTCGGCGCCAGCGGGAACCTTGAAACTCACGACCCGCACCCCAGCCGGATTGAGTCCAGTCATCACATGGCGGACCAAGCCGTCCTTGCCCGAGGCATCGCGACCTTGCAAAACGACGAGCAGACTCTGGGAAGCCTCGGCCATGAGGCGACGCTGAATGAAGGCCAACTCTCCGATGACCTTGGACAGCTCCCCCTTGGCGGAATCCTTGTTCCATCCGAACGTCTCGTCGGACGGCCACTCGTCGAAGTCGACCGGACGGGAACTACGGACCAACAGTTGGCGCCGAAGACGTTCCGTCACGACCCCAACCTAGTGGGAAAGGCTCGACGGGTCCTCGTACGGACGGTTCACAACTGCCCGTCCTCGTACGGACGGTTCACAACTGCCCGTCCTCGTACGGACGGTTC
>CBFHWN010000018.1:0-32328 GCA_965659595.1 uncultured Ilumatobacteraceae bacterium
GTCTGGGAGTCGTGGCGAGCATGGCGCCGAACCGCTTCGGACGTCGGAATCACGACGTCTCACGCTTTGTCGCACTCGTCATGGCGCGACGTCGAACACCCTCGGATCGAATCGACGGTTGCGAACGGCGCTCTCATGCGCGCTTTTCCCGTTGCCCTTGCGACCCTCGGTCTCGACGACGACACCGCGCGCGCCGTGGTGTTGCATCAGGCGTCTCTCTCTCATCACCATCCCGCCGCCGGCTGGGGTGCGTGGCTGGCCGTCTCTGCGATGCGTGTTGCGATCAAGGGACAGGATCCCTTCGGTGAGATCGACCGCCAGCTGAGTTACCTGCCTGAGGATCTGCGTGAACCCTTTGCTGCGGTCCTTTCCCCGACATGGCGTCCTGATCACGACGACCGGAGTAACGGCAACGTCTGGACGTGCCTCGGACAGGCCGTTTGGGCGGCCCGCCACTCCACGGACTACGAAGCAACAGTCGTGGCAGCCATCGACCTCGGTGGCGACACCGACACGGTGGCATGCGTCGCCGGGGCACTGGCCGGTGCCATCCACGGCATCCAGACGATCCCGTCTCGCTGGACCACCTACGTTCACGGCCGAGTCGATCTGCCGTCGGGAACTCGTTCCTTCGATTACGCCGGACTGCTCGAACTCGGCCATCAGCTACTCGGGATGGATCTTCCCGAAGGGGCACCTGGTGAGTCACCGGCCGGACCGGTGGAAATGGTGGATGGGGTCCATGCGGCCAACCTGCTCGGTGCCGGGACGGTGCCGTCCGACTGGGGTGTGGTGTCGATGTGTCGCACCGACGATCTGTTCGCCACTCACGAGGCTCGTCGACAGGTGTACATGATCGACAAGGAAGGCGATCGGAACGCATCACTCGACTTCGCCGTTCGCGACGCAGTTCTCGCCATCGAGGCGTTTCGGCGCGAAGGTCGTCCGGTCGTGGTGCACTGCCACGGTGGACGCAGCCGAACAGGACTCGTCCTGAAGGCGTGGCACATGGCGCAAACTGGATGCAGCGAGCGCGAGGCCCACTCCTGGCTCGCCGAACGCTGGCCCCTATACGCCGACTACAACCGCACCTTCGTCGAATATCTGCAGAGCGCTGATTTCGACTCCTGGGTCTCGTCTGGAGGGTGATCGGCCGAACTCGGCCCCGATACCCTGACCACGTGTTCACCGGCATCGTGGAAGAACTCGGCACCGTGGTGTCGTCGGCGCCGGTCACCACCGAATGGGGACCCGGAGTCCGTTTGCGGATCGAGGCCTCGACGGTGCTGGAAGGATCCGAACTCGGCGCGTCGATCGCCGTGAACGGCTGCTGCCTCACCCTGGTCGACCAAGGAGTTGCCGGCGGCTCACCGTGGTGGGACACCGACGTGAGCGACGAAACCCTTCAGCGCACCACGACGGGTTCGCTGAAGCCCGGAGATCGCGTCAACCTCGAGCGCCCGATGGCCCTCGGCGACCGGCTCGGTGGTCACATGGTCCTCGGTCATGTGGACGCCGTCGGCGAGGTGGTATCACCGGCTCCCGATCTGGTGGTGCGCGTGCCACGGCACCTCATGAAATATCTCGTCGAGAAAGGTTCGATCACCGTCGACGGGATCAGTCTCACGGCTTTCGATCTCACCGACGACACATTTCGCGTGGCAGTGATTCCTCATACCGCCGAGGTGACCACACTCGGCTTTCGGCCCGCTGGCTCGCGGGTGAATCTCGAGATGGACGTTCTCGCCAAGCACATCGAGCGTTTGGTTCAGCCTCACATCGACGGCTGATCGACTGCGTTCCTGAGGTTTTCGGGATTTCTCCAACTCAGTGTGATTGGAACTGTCGACTTCCGATTGTCGTGTCACACCCCCTGTGTACGTTCGCGATCGTGAACGCCGAACTGCTCCACATCCCGAACATGAACATCAGCGATGTTCGTCGGGAGCTCGAGGTCACCCGTTCCGAGAAGGCTCGTCTCGCCGCACGCGAAATCGCTCTGGTCGCTCGCATGGAAGCCCTCCTCAGCGCCGAATCCGACCGTGCCTACGTCGTTCCCGAATACGAACTGATGACCCACGCCGGCATGAGTTCACGTGAAGCCCGCCAGGTGGTGGGGCGTTCACACGTCGCCGAAGCAGCACCGGCATTCGCCGAAGCTCTCGCCTCCGGACTCACAACGACGGCCTACCTCGACATCGTCGGTCGGGGCATCTCCAAGGCCGGTCGCGATATCGACGGTTTTCTCGCCTACACATCCGAATTGGCCGAGGCTGCAGCCACCTTGAACGTGCGCGACTTCCGCCATCTCGTCGATCGCACGGTGGCAGCCGTGCGGATAGATGATGGACTCGACACGTTCGAGCGCCAGCGTCGTAGCACGTACCTCCGCACCTGGACCGACGACGAGGGGATGACCAATTTGCGAGGTCGCTTCGATCCCGTGTCAGGTGCGGCCATCACCTCGGTCCTCGAACGTCGGGTCGAGCAGATGTTCCACAGCGGAGACGAAGTCCCTGTCCACGTCGCTCCCGGCATCGAGCCGAACGACCACCGCCGGGCCCTTGCCTTGACTGAGCGACTGACCTCAGCAACCACCTCCGAAGCAACTTCCGGCCACCCCCGTGCCGAAGTTGTTGTTCACGTCGACCTCGCCACCCTGACTCGAAACACGAACACGCTCAGTGACTACCGGCGAACCTGCCGCACATCTCTCGGAGCCGACCTACCCGTCGAAACAGTTCGCCGACTCGCCTGCGAGGCCGACATCATTCCGGTGGTCCTCGACGGACGAAGCGTGCCGATCGACGTCGGACGGTCCAAACGTCTGGCCACAGTTCATCAACGAAGAGCGCTCGAAGCCCACCACTCCACCTGCGCTGTTCCAGATTGCGATGTCCCCTTTCATCGATGTCAGATTCACCACATCGACTATTGGGAGAACGGCGGTCGCACCGACCTCTCCAACCAGGTCCCTTTGTGTGCCCGACATCACCATGCCGCTCACGAGGGTGGCTGGACCCTGTCACTCGATCCCGACACGAGGGAGCTGGCATTCCAGACCCCGCGAACCGACGCTCCCGACTACCGTTGCCGACGTGACTCCCGACCTGTCGCAGCTGCGGTCCCGCATCGACGAACTCGATCGTGAGCTGATCCGGATCTTGGCCGAACGACTGGCCGTCTGCCACGAGGTCGCCCGAGTCAAGGAATCGTCCGACATCGCCATCATCCAGCCCGATCGAGTTCGAGACGTGGTGTCGGGTCGTCGCCAGTGGGCCATCGAAGCCGGCATCGACCCCGACTTCGCCGAACAGATCGTGCGCGTGCTGCTCTCCGAGACTCACCGCATCGAGGTCGCCGGCCGCCGGCCCGACGCCGCACCCGACAAGACGGCGTCACCAGAGGGCGCGCGCTCGGCCATCGACACCGTCGCCAGCCGAATCGACCACGTGGTGATCGCCGTCGACGACGTCGACACAGCGAGCGCGACGTTCACCGAGCGACTCGGTTTCCATGTCGACGAGGCCTCCCCCAAGCATCGGGGCATGCGCGTCCTCTCGGCTGGCGGAGTCACGATCGTGCTCGTCGGACCCGACGCGAGTGACGACGTAGCACGTCACCTCGCTGCGCACGGCGCCGGCATCCATCACGTCTCGATCGATGTCCTGAACGCCGGTTACGCCCACGCCGCACTCTCGGGATCGGCCGACTCCCAACTCACGGGCATCGTGGTCGACGACGACGGCCACGAGCAGTTCTTCACAGCCCGCGATCACGCCACCGGTGTGCAGGTCGGCTTCATCTCCCGCACAGGCCACCGGGTGGGCGTGTCCACGGCCAATGTCCTCGAGGCGTTCCGCAAGCACTCGAACGGTTAGTCTGTGCTCAGCACGACAGGGTGGGGTCCGAAGGGCAGTCTCACATCCGTTCGTATCCCGTCGTGCTCTGGCAACAACTGAATCAACGGGCGGATTCCGCCCTCACGTTCCGAGGTTCAATCATGTCTCGCCAGAGCATTCCAGTCTCCCTCTCGGGAGTCGTTCTTTCTCATCCGGATAACCAGCATCCTGAGCTCCAGCATCTCGTCGATACCCCACTCGACGATCTGATGTCGCTGGCTCGCCAAATCCGCGATCGTCATCACGGCTCACGTGCCACCTACTCCCCCAAGGTGTTCATCCCTCTCACGATGCTCTGCCGAGACACGTGTGGCTACTGCACGTTCGCCCAACCGCCAGCTCGGCTCGACAGCCCCTATCTCACCCCCGACGAAGTTCTTGCCATTGCGAAGCGTGGCGCAAAAATGGGTTGCCACGAAGCCCTCTTCACCCTCGGCGAAGCGCCCGAGGAGCGCTACACCGTGGCACGCGAATGGCTCGACACACATGGCTACGCGTCGACCGTCGACTATTTGGTCGCGATGGCACGTCTCGTCCTCGAGGAAACCGGACTTCTCCCCCACGCCAACGCCGGAGCACTGAACGCCGAGGAACTGAACCGACTGCGCGCCGTGAGTCCGAGCCAGGGAATGATGGTCGAGACCTTGCGTCATGACCTCGCCTGCCATCGCGGTGCACCCGACAAGACCCCCGAGCGACGACTGGCGACCCTCGAACATGCCGGCGAACTGAAGATTCCGTTCACCACGGGCATCCTCGTCGGTATCGGTGAAACGCGAGCCGATCGACTCGATGCTCTCGCCGCGATTGCCGAATCACATCGTCGACATGGACACGTGCAGGAAGTGATCGTGCAGAACTTCCTGCCGAAGCCGCGCACGGGCATGCAGAACGAGCCGGCCTGTCCGCAGGACGAGTTCCTGTGGTCGATCGCCGCCGCGCGCATCGTCCTGCCACCCGAGATCCATCTCCAGGCGCCGCCCAATCTGTCGGACGACTTCGGCGTGTTGCTCGATGCCGGAATCGACGACTGGGGTGGCGTCTCACCCGTGACCGCCGATCACGTGAACCCCGAACGCCCGTGGCCCGATCTCGACCGACTGCGCGAGATCACAGAGTCCCGCGGCATGAACCTCGCGCCACGACTGACGGTGTATCCCGAGTTCGTGACCGGCGAGAACTCTCTCAGTCTCACCACGACAGAGCCCGTGTGGATCGACGCCGGATTGAGGTTCACCGTTCTCGACCGCTCTGACGCCGAGGGGCTCGGTCGCGACGATCCCGGCGCAGTCTGGCCCGAGAAGGTCACGGCCGCCGACGTGGTTCACGACGGTGCCGAAGTCGTTTTGGTCGGCCATCGCAGCACCCAGTGGTACAGCGGGGCCAACAACGCACCTCCCTCATTGATTCCCGAAACTCGCGGGACGAGGACTTCACACGGTCGTACGCGAATCCACGAAATCATCGATGGCCATCGGGCGGCGCAAGAACTCGGCCACGACGAAATCGTGACGTTGTTCCGGGCTCGTGGCCGCGAAGTCGCCGATATCGCCGAATACGCCGACCAGCTTCGCGAGCGAGCCGTCGGCGACGTGGTCACATGGGTGCACAACCGCAACATCAACTACACCAACGTGTGCACGTTCAAGTGTAAGTTCTGCGGCTTCTCGAAGGGCCCGCTCTCGCTCAACCTGCGCGGCACGCCGTATCTCCTCACCCTCGACGACATCGCTCGTCGGGCCGAGGAGGCCTGGAACATGGGGGCCACCGAAGTCACCTTGCAGGGCGGTATTCACCCCGATTTCGACGGCGACTACTACCTGCACGTCACGCAAGCAGTGAAAGACGCCGTTCCTGACATGCACGTGCACGGTTTCACCGCCCTCGAGATCACCGAAGGCGCTCGACGCAACGGCGAAGACCTCGAGGACTACCTCCGCAAGATGAAAGCGGCTGGATTGGCATCGCTGCCGGGTACGGCAGCCGAGATTCTCGACACCCGGGCCCGTGCGATTCTCTGCGGCGACAAGGTGAACGCCGACGAATGGCTCGAGTGTCACCGCGTCGCTCACCGAGTCGGCCTGCACTCGAACATCACGATCATGTTCGGATCGATCGAGGAACCCGAATCGTGGGCCGAGCACATGGTTCGCACCCGAGATCTGCAGAAGGAGACCGGTGGATTCACCGAATTCATTCCTCTGCCCTTCGTGCACATGGCCTCACCGATCTATCTGCAGAGGAAGTCTCGTCGCGGTCCCACGTTCCGTGAAACCGTGCTGATGCATGCCATCGGCCGCATCGTCTACGACGGCCTCATCGACAACGTCCAGGTGAGCTGGGTGAAGATCGGCGTGCCCGGAGCCCGACAGTTGCTACGGGCCGGATGCAACGACCTCGGCGGAACCCTCATGGACGAGAACATCTCACGTGCCGCCGGCGCCAACCACGGTCAGAAGATGTCCGAGGACTCGTTCCGTGCCCTGGCCGCACCGCTCGGTAGAACTCTCGTTCAGCGAAGCACTGGCTACAAGATCATCCAGACGAGCTGAGTCTCCCGAACCCGGAACGGGAGATCTCGAATCAGTCAGCCCGGTTCGAGCAGACGTCGAGCATTCTCGATGTCGTGTTGGAGTTGCGTCTTCAGATCGTCGACTCCCGAGAACTTCTGCTCGCCTCGTAGGCGAGCCACGAATCGCAAACGGGCACTCTCTCCGTACAGGTCGAGTGGCTGATGGTCGTCGGGGCCGTTGTCGATCACGTGAGCCTCAACCATCGACACCGGCTGATCGTCGTAGAACGTCGGACGTCGGCCAATGTTGACAGCCGCCGGATACACCGCACCGGCGCGCGGACCCGAATCGCGCTCGTACCAAGCTGCGTACACGCCATCGGCCGGAACGCACATAGCCGAGGGCACCTCGACATTGGCCGTCGGAAATCCGATCGTCCGACCTCGTTTGTCGCCATCGGCGACCACCCCACGTAATTCATACAGACGGCCGAGCATCTCGTTGGCCGCACTCACATCTCCTGCCGTCAGGGCGGTGCGGATCGCCGTGGAGCTCACGACCAGATCTCGAGAAGCCGGCGTCGCATGAGTGATCAACGTGTACGGCACCACACCGAAATCTTGTTCCTCTCCGAGGCGTCGGAGAAGTTCGACATTGCCAGCCCGACCGCGACCGAAGTGGAAGTCCTCGCCCACCACCACGGCACGGACTCGTAATGCACGCACCAAGACACGCATGACGAAATCTTCGGGGGTCTCGGAGGCTTGAGCCTCGTCGAATCGAACGACAGCCACGGCATCCACACCGGTGTCGGTGAGTAGTTCCATCTTCTGGTGTTGGTCGGTGAGAAGACGGGGGGCTGACTCAGGTCGAACCAGGCTTGCCGGATGGCGATCGAAGGTCACGATCACACTGCGCGCCGATGTGTTGCCAGCGATGGTTCGCACGTGCTCGATCACGGTGCGATGGCCAAGATGCAACCCGTCGTAGGCGCCGATGGTGCAGACGCTTCGCGAGCCGTCCGACCAGCCGGGCCGATCGAAGTCGTCGATGATCTGCACGTCGGAAACGCTACTGACCATCAGGGACGGATCACGGGCTCGGAACACTGAGCCGAATGTTCAGCCAGGTGAATTGCCCCACAGATTGACCGCGGGTCGAGCCATCCCCTGACCCACTTTGGGGTTCTCGAAGGGTTCGAACACCGCACCGAGTCGTGACTCACGGCCATCGTCGACGAACACCGCCCAGGGAGCCGGGCCGAACGAGCCAAGACGGTGCGCCTCGATGACTCGGCCAGTCATCAATCCCTCGGAAATCTCCCGGGCCTCGTCGCCGGAGAACTCACATCGCGTGAGACCACGAACAGCGGTCGCCACCGGATGCAGAGTCGCCTCGTCGATCGTTCCGGCGTCGCTCAATGTGAACGCTCCCACCGATGTGCGACGCAGATTGGTGAGATGCGCACCTCCACCGAGCAGGTGACCGAGATCGGCGGCGATCGACCGGATGAACGTCCCTGACGAACATTCGACGTCGAGCGAAATGAGTCCACCGCCCGAGGTGACCACGTCGATCTTCGTGACTTCACAGCGGTACACCGTGACCGGACGTGCTTCGCGCTCGATCTCGATGCCCTCACGCGCCAATTCGTGGAGTCGTTGACCATCGACCCGGATTGCCGAGACCATCGGGGGAACCTGCATGATGTCGCCGAGCAAGTTGGCGTTCACGACCTGCTGCACGAACTCTCGACCATCGGGTCGGGCAATACGTTCAAGGACTTCACGCATGTCGTGAGTGGCGGTCACCTCTCCGGCGCCATCGAGAGTCGTGGTCTCGGCACCGAGTACGACATCGCCGGTGTACGACTTACGGCTCGACGACACTCCATCCTCGACCACGAGATCCATGAATCTCATGAGCCGCGTCGCGTCACCCACCCCCAGCACCAAAACACCTGTGGCATCGGGATCGAGAGTGCCAGCATGGCCAATCTTGCGTTCACCGAGACGCCGACGCAGACGGTCGACTACATCGTGACTCGTGCAGCCAGCCGGCTTGTCGACCACTGCGAGTCCGTGAACCTGGGCCGGTTTCCGCCGAGCCATTCGAAGGATCAGTTCTCGTCGGGATTTTCTTCGTGGCGGGCCGGGCTCGGATTATCCCGCAGGATCTTCTCGATTCGCTCAGCCGATCGGATGACATCGTCCACGCGAAACGACAAGATCGGCGTCTTTTTGGCCCGGACCTGACGACCGACCGCACCTTGGAGGCGAATCCGATGCTCGTCGAGAGCCTCCACGATGGCGGCATCCCCGTCTTCGCCACTCAACGAGTCGAAGTACACCACGCCTCGATTCATTTCCGAATCCACTTCCACGCGAGTGATGGTCACGAACGACAGACGCTCGTCGTCGATACGGATGAGTTCGTCGGCGATCACTTCGCGCAGTGATTCCCCGAGGCGAACCGCTCGCGGGTAACCACGGGAGGAACCGCGTGACGGTGCACGACGCGACGATTTCTGGGGACGGGGCACAGCCTCAGGCTACGAGAATTAACTACGAGAAATTCGGCTTGTCACGAAGTGACCGCTTCAATTCCGACACTCCAGGCGTGGTGGCCACGACTTCGACGGCGTCCCACAGACGCAGAGCCTCGGACCCACGTGGAATGCGGGCGATCACCGGACCGAAGAACGAACCCTCATCGGCTGCCTCGGGGCGGAACGTGAGGATGGGAGTCCCGACGTCACGGCCCGCGCGAGACAGGGCGACTTCAGTGCTCTCTTCGATACGAATATCGAACGAGTTGTCGAAAGCCGACGACACGAACGAGCGATCGAAGCCGGCGATTTCGAGGCATTCGCCCACGAAGTCTTCAGTGCTGGCGGCGAAATCGTCCCGTCGACCCTTCACATGACCCTCGGTGCCGAGAGCGGTGTAGAAACGTCCGACTGCGTCGTTGCCACCTTTTGGACCGAACTCGTCGTCGAGACGCAAGGCGACACGCAAGGCTTCGTGACCCATGGCGTGCCAACGCTTGTAGGTGTCGTCGTACCAGTCGGCCTTGTTGTCGCGATTGAGGTACTTGAGCGAGATCGGCCGCCAACGCACGTCGTACGAGCGCTGGCCCTGCACCTCGACCACCCATCGTGACGTCAGCCAAGCCCACGGGCACACCGGATCGAAGAAGAACTCGAGATCACTCACGGGTGGCTTCCCTTCTTGCAGCGGATCAGGCTCGTCGAAGCTCAGGTGCGGACGATCAGCTTGTCTTCGTAGGTTTCGATCAGGTCGCCCTGCTTCAGGTCCTGGAAGTCGGACAACCCGATACCGCACTCGAAGCCGTCGCGAACCTCGCGGACATCGTCCTTGAAGCGGCGCAGCGACTGAATGCTTCCCTTCCAGATGATCACACCTTCGCGGAGGAATCGCACCTTCGATCCACGCGTGATCTGACCCGTTCGCACGTAGCAACCGGCGATGGCACCGATCTTGGGCACGCGGAAGATCTCGCGAACCTCGGCTTCGCCAGTGACCACTTCCTCGTACTCGGGAGCGAGCATGCCGAGCATGGCCTGCTCGATGTCTTCGAGGAGCTTGTAGATGATTTCGTAGGTTCGAATCTCGACCTTCTCGCCCTCGGCGAGATCTCGGGCCTTGCGATCGGGACGCACGTTGAAACCGATGATCGTGGCGTTGGTGGCGCTGGCCAAGGTGATGTCGTTCTCGGTGATTCCACCGACGCCTCGGTGCACGAAAGCGAGCTTGACTTCGTCACGCTCGAGACGACGAAGGCTCTCGCTCACCGCTTCGAGCGAACCTTGCACGTCGGCCTTGATCACCAAATTGAGTGTGGCGACCTCGCCGGCTTGGATCTGACTGAAGACGTCCTCGAGTTTGACGCCCTTCTGCACACGAGCGTCACCGCGCTGGCTCTTGGCGCGCTGACGGGCTTCACGTGCATCACCCACCGTGCGGGCCGTCTTCTCATTGGGAGCCGCGCGGAACTCGTCACCGGCGTTCGGAACGCTCGACAATCCGAGCACCTGAACGGGTGTGGACGGTCCGGCTTCCTTGATCTGCTGACCCTTGTCGTCGATAATGGCGCGCACGCGACCCCAGGCCGCTCCGGCAACGATCGGATCGCCGACCTTCAGCGTCCCCTTGTCGACCAGGATCGTGGCCACCGGACCGCGTCCGACGTCGAGGTTCGCCTCGAGCACGATGCCCTTGGCGCGGCCCGACGGATTGGCCGTGAGTTCTTCGAGTTCGGCCACGAGCGTGAGCTGCTCGAGCAAGTCGTCGACACCGAGTCCCTGTTGGGCCGACATCTCGACACAGATCGTGTCGCCACCCCACGACTCGGGGACCAGTTCGTTCTCGGCCAACTGGGCGAGAACCTTTTGGACGTCGGCGTTCTCCTTGTCGACCTTGTTGACAGCCACCACGATCGGCACCTCGGCGGCCCGAGCGTGTGCGATGGCTTCAACGGTCTGAGGCATGACTCCGTCGTCGGCGGCGACCATCAGAACCACGATGTCGGTCACCTGCGCACCACGGGCGCGCATCTTGGTGAACGCCGCGTGACCAGGAGTGTCGATGAAGGTGACCTTCTTGCCGTTCTGCTCGGTCTGGTAGGCACCGATGTGCTGAGTGATGCCACCGGCCTCGCCCTCCACGACATTGGCGTTACGGATGCGGTCGAGGAGGGTGGTCTTGCCGTGGTCGACGTGGCCCATGACAGTGATCACCGGCGGGCGCAATTGCTGAGCCTCTTCGTCGATGTCGTCGCTGTCGTCGAACAGCGCCTGAAGTTCCATTTCCTCTTGCTGACCTGGCTCGACGAGAAGAATCTCGGCTCCGATGTCGAGCGCAAAGAGCTCCATCTGCTCGTCGGCCAGCGTCATGGTCGCCGTGACCATCTCACCGTTCTTCAAGAGGAAGCGAACGACGTCGGCGGGTGTGCGATTCAGACGGGGCGCGAACTCCTGAGCCGACACACCACGCTCGATGACGACAATGCCTTCGGGCACCGGTGCCGTCGAATCGGTGTAACGGATCTCACCGGGCTGCAGCTCTTCTTCACCACGACGGCGACGTCGCCCTCGAGGAGCACGACGTCCGCCCGACGGACGGGGACCGCCACCAGGACGGCCAGGGCCACCACCAGGACCGCCCGGACGACCCGGGCCACCGCCGGGACCGCCACCGGGACGGCCAGGGCCACCACCGGGACGCGGGCCACCGAATCCACCCGGACGCGGACCACCTGCTGGTCGAGCGGCACCACCGGGACGCGGGCCGGTGGAATAACCACCCGGACGCGGACCAGCCGTGCGGGGGCCACCGGGGGGCGGCGGAACCGGACGACCAGACGGACTCATCGGACGGCCAGGCGGTGGCGGAACCGGACGACCAGACGGACTCATCGGACGGGGCGGCGGACCCGCCGGTCGCGGAGGTGCGCCAGCCGGGGCACTGGCCGCCGGTGCTGCAGGCGGCGGCGCCGAGGGAGCCGGACGCGACTCAGGGGCGGGTCGCAACTCAGGGGCGGGTCGCGATTCGGGGGCCGGTCGCGACTCAGGGGCCGGGCGCGGCACCGGACGGGTGATCCCTTGTGTGGTGTCGCGGCCCGAAATCACCCGGGAGCCGGCACCAGGGGCTGGCGGGGTCGGAGTCGGAGCTTCAGCGGCCGGAGCCGGAGGAGCCTCAGGCGCCGGGGTCTCCACAGCGGGAGTCTCGACGACCGGCGGGGCGGATGTCGGACTCTCGACGACCGGGGCTACTTCCTCCACCGGAACCGCCGCCGGAGTTTCGTCCTTCGCCGTCGCAGTCTTGGGAGTCGCAGCTTTCTTCGGAGCCGCCTTTTTGGCCGCCGTCTTCTTCGCCGCCTTGGGCTCTTCGGGCTGCACTTCGCGTACGAGTCCCTGCGCTTCCGCCTTCTTTTCGATGATGTCGGCAAAGGCCGGAACCAGCGTCGAGGACGGACCCTTCACATCGATCATGTTCGCCTTGGCGAGATCGACCACCTCGGCATTGGACATGCCGAGTTTCTTCGCTAGTTCACTGACTTTGATCTTCGCCGTAGCCACTCAGTCGCAATCCTTCACAGTCGTCACGTTCATCTTCAAGAATTCGGACACCGGCGCGCGGAGGCGCCCCAGACCATCTCGGTCGACGGAGGTCCGCCAGGCGCGGGCGAAACCCGAGCCATTCGCAGCCCGATCGAAACATTCGACCGAACACACCCATGCTCCCCGCCCATCAGAACCCGTCGCCACTCGTCCACCGTCGCGCGCCACACAGCGCGCCATGGCGCGCGCCGAACGGCGTTCGCGGCAACCCACGCACGTGCGGGTCGGAGGGACGGAATGTCGATGCGTCATCGGATCAGGCCGGCTCCTCGGTCGAGGTCTCAGCGGGCGCCTCAGCCGAAGCTTCGGCCGGGGTCTCCAACGTCGTCTCAGCGCTTACCTCAGCGGGAGCTTCACCAGCGTCGTCGGCCAGGCGAGCAGCATTGGCCGCTTCGACTTCCGCCGCCGTCATGATCGTGCCGTCAGCGGCATGCCACTCGTGTTCGCCGGTGTCGGAATTCAACACCCAGGCACCCTCGGCGTACTCCTCGGAGTCGACGTAGATACCAGCCCTTTCATTGCGATCCTGGGTCTCGCTCTTGATGTCGATACGTAGGCCGGTGAGTCGGGCCGCCAGACGGGCGTTCTGACCTTCCTTGCCGATGGCCAAGCTCAACTGAAAGTCGGGAACGATCACGTCGGCCTGGGTTCCGTCATCACTCACGCGAACTTCGGTGACCTTGGCCGGCGACAAGGCCTTGGCGATGAAATCGGGCAGATCTTCACTGAAGGGGACGATGTCGATCTTTTCTTGGTTGAGTTCGTTCACCACCATGCGCACACGAGCACCACGGGCACCCACGCAGGCGCCAACTGGATCGACATTGTTGTCGTTCGACCACACGGCGATCTTGGTGCGATGACCTGGTTCGCGAGCGCAGGCCTTGATCTCGACCACGCCATCGGCGATCTCGGGAACTTCGAGTTCGAAGAGGCGCTTCACGAGGCCGGGGTGCGTACGGCTGACGATGATCTGCGGACCCTTTTGCGTGCGTCGCACTTCGACGATGTACGCCTTCATCCGGGCCCCCGGGTTGGCACGCTCGTACGGCACCTGCTCGCTCTGTGGCATGAGCGCTTCCACCTTGCCGAGGTCGAGCAAAGCGAAACGGCTGTCGGTCTGCTGAACGATGCCGGTGACGATGTCGCCTTCGCGGTTCGCATACTCCTCGAATTTGCGCTCACGCTCAGCCTCACGGATTCGCTGGCCCATGACCTGGCGGAACGTCTGAGCCGCAATGCGTCCGAGTTCACCCTTGTTGGGCGTGTCGTCGCGCGGGTTGACCCAGTTCCCGTCCTCATCGATGTCGTAGGCCGTGAAGGTGATCTCGAGAGTGTCGGGGTTGAGGCCGACTTCGACTTCCTCGGCAGCACCCGGACGGCGCTTGTAAGCGGTGGCCAACGCATCGACGAGAACCTGCAAGAGGTCGTCGACCGAGATGTTCTTCTCCGCCGCCAGCAGGCGGACGGCTTCGGCCATGTCGAGGTTGCTCATGTCGGCGTGACTCCTGGGTGAATGGGTTCGGGTGTCGAGTGGCTGGTCAGGGTTCGGATCGATCGGTTTTTCGGGCTCTTGAGTCTGCCGGAGGTTTGCCCGGCTTACTCCTTTGACCACCGGGTTTGGCCCCGGATTTGGCGCCTGGCTTGCCCGACTTGCTGGCTGGACCCTTGGGTTTGGGGGTCGGCCCCCACACGAACACCGTCCGGGCCCGGTCGATCTGGTCGAGAGGGATGGTGCGATCCCCCGACTCGGCGCGCACGGTGCACGTCGTGTCGTCGGCCTCCACCAGCAATCCGGTGAGTCGTCGCTCACCCGCTTCCACGTCGCGGAGACGGATGTTCACGTTCTTGCCCACCTCGCGCTGGAAGTGCCAAGGACGGCGCAGCGTGCGTTCGAGGCCCGGACTCGACACTTCGAGCGTGTAATGACCGGGGATCGGATCGATGTGATCGAGTTCGCGTGAAATCAGCCGTGTGCACTGTGACAGTGCGTCGACATCGACTCCACCAGGCGACCCGGGAGGTGTGTCGACGGTAATCCGCAAGGTTCCACCAGCAAACTCGAGGTCGTAGAGATCGAGTTGAAGGTCTGCCACGATCGGGCCCACGAGTTCGTGCAATCGGCGCTCGATGGCGGATCCGTCGCTCATGTGCACCTCCTCGTGGTTCTTGCTCGTCTGTTCCGTCTCGGTCCGATCGCCGAACGCGAATCGGGCCCTAAGACTGAAAAAGACGTGGGATTTCTCCCACGCCTTTCCACGGACCCGAGCGAACTCGAGCGATCAAGACACCTCCAGCATACAGGGCACACCAGTAACCTTCGACCGATGTTGCGGATGTCGACGCTGTTCGTGCGCACTCTGCGGGAAACCCCGTCCGATGCGGAGGTGCCAAGTCATCAGCTCCTGCTCAGGGCCGGGTACATCCGCCGCGCCGCCCCCGGTGGGTTCACCTGGCTGCCACTCGGTTGGATGGTCTACCGCAATGTCGAGGGAATCGTCCGCGACGAAATGAACGAGGCCGGCTTCCAAGAGGTGCACTTTCCCGCCCTCCTTCCCAAGGAGCCCTACGAAGCCACGAACCGCTGGACCGAGTACGGCGACAACTTGTTCCGCCTGAAGGATCGTCGTGGCGTCGACTACTTGCTCGGACCCACACATGAAGAGATGTTCACTCTCCTCGTGAAGGACTTGTATTCCTCCTACAAGGACCTTCCGCTCGTGATCTACCAGATCCAGACGAAGTACCGCGACGAGGCTCGACCGCGAGCCGGACTACTTCGTGGTCGCGAATTCGTCATGAAAGACTCGTACTCCTTCGACATCGACGACGCCGGTCTCGCTGCGTCGTACGAGACCCACCGTGACGCCTACATCCGTACCTTCGATCGACTCGGGCTGCCCTTCGTGATCGTGTCGGCGATGTCAGGGGCGATGGGCGGATCGAAAAGCGAAGAGTTTCTCGCTCCGCTCGACGTCGGTGAGGACACTTTCGTGCGGTGCACGTCGTGCGGGTACGCCGCCAACACCGAGGCTGTCAGTGTTCCGGTGACCGTCCCTGTCGACATGACCGATCTTCCGGCCGCTGTCGTGTGCGACACACCCGACACACCCACCATCGCCAGCCTCGTCGATCTGTTGAACGGACGTCCCGATCTCGCGCACGGCGAACGCACTTGGAATGCTGCCGACACACTGAAGAACGTGATCGTGATGTTGCGCCACCCCGACGGTACGCGTGAACCGCTCGCCGTCGGAGTTCCCGGTGACCGCGACGTCGACATGAAGCGACTCGAAGCGAGCGTCAGCCCGGCCGAACCCGAACCGTTCACCGACGAAGACTTCGCTCGACATCCCTCGCTCGTGAAGGGCTACATCGGACCCGGGATTCTCGGAGCCGATGCGGGCATTCGCTATCTCCTCGATCCGCGCGTGGCTCCTGGTACGCGTTGGGTCACCGGAGCCAACGAGCCCGGTCGTCACGTGGTCGGCCTCGTCGCCGGGCGCGACTTCACCGCCGACGGCACGATCGAAGCCGCCGAGGTGCGCGAAGGCGACGCGTGCCCGTCGTGTTCGGGAACTCTCGAAATGGCTCGCGGCATCGAGATCGGCCACATCTTCCAACTCGGTCGCAAGTACGCCGAAGCCCTCGATCTCACAGTGCTCGATCAGAACGGCAAGCAAGTCGTCGTCACGATGGGTTCGTACGGCATCGGCGTGTCGCGTGCCGTGGCCGCGATCGCCGAGTCGAGTTGCGACGAGATCGGGCTCTGCTGGCCACGCGAGGTGGCGCCGGCCGACGTACATCTCGTGATCGCGAGCAAAGGTGGCGACGACATTTCGACGACCGCCGAGAATCTGGCCACCGATCTCGAGTCGGCAGGGGTTCGGGTTCTGATCGACGACCGTACGAACGTGTCCCCCGGTGTGAAGTTCAAAGACGCCGAGCTGCTCGGCATCCCCACGATCGTCGTCGTGGGCAAGGGACTCGCCGATGGCGTGATCGAAGTGCGCGACCGTCGTTCCAGCGAACGGCGCGACGTGCCGGTCGGTGACGCACTCGCGACTCTGGTCGACATCTGCCGGGGCTGACGTGCGACTGGTTCGTGGCGTCGTTCAGCACTACCCGTGGGGTCATCCCACGGCAATTCCGCGCCTGCTCGGTCTCGAGCCCGATGGTCGGCCGTGGGCTGAACTGTGGTTCGGCACCCATCTCGGTGGACCGTCACGACTCGTCGAGGTGGCCGACGACGCAACCGATCGCCCGCACTCCGCCGCCGACGACACGCACGGCATGTCCACGCCGCTGGTGTCGGTGTCGGGTGAACTTCCTTTCCTCGTGAAGTTCTTGGCCGCCGCCGAACCGTTGAGTCTCCAGTCGCATCCGTCGCAACAGCAGGCTCAAGCCGGCTACGCACGCGAGAACCGACTCGGTGTGCCGGTGAGTAATTCGCGGCGCATCTACCGCGATCCGTTTGCGAAGCCCGAGCTGGTGTGCGCGCTCGGTCGCTTCGAGGCCTTGTGCGGATTTCGCGAACCCACGCGGACCGTCGATCTCCTTCACGAGATCGGTGGCGGAGCATCACATCTGGCGACGATGCTCGCCGATCACGATCTCGGACACACGGTCCGCCAGATCTTCACCCATCGCGACGAATTTCTACCGATCCTGCACGACACCATCGCCGCCTGTTGCGAACACCCATCACCGAGTGCCCAGTGGGCGACCAAGCTCGGCGACAAGTACCCCGACGACGTATCGGTTCTCGTCACATTGCTCATGAACCACGTCGTGCTCGAACCCGGTCAAGCCCTCTATCTCGGACCGGGCAATCTGCACGCCTACCTCTCGGGTATGGGAATCGAAGTCATGGGGTCGAGCGACAACGTCGTGCGGTGCGGACTCACCAACAAGCATGTCGACGTCAACGAGTTACTGGCGACCGTCGTCGCTGAACCACTCTCCGATCCCGTGGTTAGGGCCGAGCCAGTGGCGCGCACCGGTGCCGGAAGACTCTGGCGGTTCCCGACCCTGGACGCCCCGTTCGCGTTGTACGTGCATCGAATCGACGGCACGGAAACCATCAGGGCCCGCGCCCGTGAACTGACGGTGTGCGGCATCGGGTCGACCGATCGCCTACAGCAAGGCGAAGTGGCCTGTCTCATGCCGGGTGAAGAGCTGACGCTCACCCCGGTCGGCTCGGGATCACCTGTCACCCTCTTTCGCATCACCGAACCCTGACCCGGTTCTGGTGAGCTGCTGACTCTGGCTGAAAATTCGTCACGAGTGAGGGCAGTGCGTTCGTTGTCGGACTGATGGGAAGCAAAGTCGTCCTGCGAAACAGCAGTGGTCGAATCCTCGATGTCGAGGTGCAGCCCGATGGATCGCTGTTGATTCACGGACAGGACTTCGGTTCCGAAGTCGAGGCAATTTTCGGTAGAGACGAGTACGAGTGGTACAAGACGATCCCCGTCGACAACATTCCGCGATTACGACGAGCCCTCGAGGTGCCTGCCGATGGCGATCTCATGGCCCATTTGCGCGACCACTGCAGGACCGACGCCGGTTATCGATTCGAAGATGTCGTGCGAATGAACGATCTGGCCACGACTTTCTGGTCGTCCGGCTGAACGAGGTCGAAGTTCTGTCCTGTCAGGACTTCGAGCGAATGGAAACGATCTTGGTCATCGCATCGTTGACGTCGTCGCCCTTGTCGTCGAGCGCCTGCGAACGATCCTTGGCCGCCTCCCGTTCGGCTCGAGCGGTGTCGGCCCGAGCGATCGCCGCGTCGGCTCCGTGTTCGTGGATGAACTCGGCCCACTCGACCAGAGCGTCAACCATTTCAACTTCGGGAACCACGGCCACATTGCGACCCTTCACGAACAAATGACCGCGCTTGTTGCCAGCGGCAATTCCGAGATCGGCATCACGGGCCTCGCCGGGCCCATTCACCACACACCCCATCACAGCAACCTGCAATGGAATCTCACGTTCACCGAAGGCGTCCATCGCCCGCTTGGCGACGTCGATCACGTCGATCTCGGCGCGGCCACAACTCGGACAGGCGATCAGGTCGACATTTTTGCGCTCCCGCAACCCGAGCGACTCGAGCAGCTGACGACCGGCTCGCGCCTCCTCCACCGGATCGGCGGTCAGGCTGTAACGGATCGTGTCGCCGATGCCCTCCATGAGAAGGGTCGCAATACCTGCGGTTGCCTTCACCAAGCCGGCCGGCGGAGGGCCGGCTTCAGTCACACCCAGATGCAACGGGTGTCGGGTGGCCTCACTCAACTGCCGGTAGGCCTCCACCATGAGTGGGACGTTCGAGGCCTTCACCGAAATCTTGATGAGGTTGAAGTCGACTTCTTCGAAGTAGGCGATCTCGCGGAGGGCCGACTCGACCATGGCCTCAGGAGTCACCTTCCCCCCGTACTTGTCGTAGAGCTCGGGATCGAGCGATCCACCGTTCACGCCGATACGGATGGGAATGCCGCGATCGCGTGCTTCGCTGGCCACCGCTTTGATGTGCTCTGGCTTGCGAATGTTGCCCGGGTTGAGTCGCAGACCTTGCACCCCAGCCTCCATGGCCGCCAACGCCATCTTGTACTGGTGATGAATGTCGGCGACGATCGGAATCGGCGACCGCGGCACGATGTGAGCCAGCCCCTCGGCGGCCTCGATCTCATTGCAGGTACAGCGCACGATGTCGCAACCGGCTGCGGCCAGCGCATAGATCTGTTGAAGCGTTCCTTCCACGTCGGCGGTCTTCGTGATCGTCATCGACTGCACCGAGACCGGCGCATCACCGCCGACGGCGACCTTGCCCACAAGGATCTGATTCGTCGGCTTTCGTTCGTAACGCTGTGAGGTGAATTCCATCGTGGTTCCCGCTCGTCTCGATTCAGAAAGGTCTCGTGATGTCGAGATAGAGACCGGTGAACGTCAAGAAGAGCAACATACCGAGAACGGCCACGGTGACCGGCCACAACTTCTCGACGTTGGCGCGATAGATCCGTCCACCTCGGGATCGGATCTTCTCGTATGTGGCGATCGCGGCATGGCCACCATCGAAAGGCAGCATCGGAAAGAGGTTGAAGATCCCGACGAAGACGTTGATCGAAGCGAGGATCTCGAGAACGGCCCACAACCCGTACTCCTCGCCGATGTCGCCGGCGATCATGGTGATACCGACCACCGTGGTGGGTCGAGTTGTCGGATCAGCATCCTCGTTGGTGAGTTGTTCGATCTGGTTGAACGGGTTGGCGACGGTAGCGATACCTTCGAAAGTGGCCCACACACCGCGAACCAGATCGCCGCCCACGTAGCGCGCCGACTCCCAAATCGGCATCGATTCGCGTGCGAAGTCGTCGGATGCCACACCCATGAACCCAGGACGGGCCGCCTGCTCGGCAGTGGAGCCGGCATCGGGATTGCCAACGTCGGCGAGGGTCAGCGACGTGGCCACCATCGTGCCGTCTCGTTCGACGTCGACCACGATCGTGTCACCGGCCGAACGTGATCGGACGTACTCGCGCATTCCCTGAGTCGTAGTGACGTCGAGTCCGTCGATTCGACGAATCACGTCGTCGATCGCGATGCCGGCCGCCAGGGCAGGAGACTCGGCCGACACACCAGTCACGCGCACGTCACCGGTCTCCTGGAACCGACCACCGATCGTGTACACACCGAGCAACAAGAGGACGGCGATGATCCCGTGCATCAATGACCCGGCCGTGATGACGAGCATGCGCCAGCGGTACGGCTTGTTCACGTAGGCCACGTCTTCGTCGCCATCTTCGACGGGATCGAGATTGTTCATCCCGACGATGCGTACGAATGCCCCGAGAGGCAGTGCGCGCACCCCATATTCCACGCCGTTGCGGTGCATGCTCCAGAGTCGCGGACCGAAACCCATGAAGAACTGAGTTCTCTTCATGCCGGCCCAGCCGGCCGTCACGAAATGGCCGACCTCGTGCAGAAACACCGACACCAAGAGCCCGAACACGAGCAGAAGGCTCCATGGATTCGAGAGTCCGAGCCACACGAGCAACGCCAAGATCACGAGACCTGACACGACGGCCGTCGATCGGGGCGACGACGATTCCTCCGGCCGGTCCTCGGTCGAGCCTCCGGCCATCATCTCGTCGCGGAAGGACTTGTAGAGAGTCATGCTGTCACCCGGGCCAGGACCCGCTCGGCGGCCTCACGTCCTCGATGATCGGCGTCGATCACGTGATCGACCGTCAGTTCGTGCAACCCGACTCCTCTCTCGTCGTGCTCGTCGAGTGCAGCCTCGACCGTGGCCATGATGTCGACCCAACGAAGACGCCCCGCCAAGAAGGCTTCGACGGCCACTTCGTTGGCGGCCGACATGAACGCCGGCGCAGTGCCACCACGCCGGCCGGCGGCGCCGGCCAACGCCAGCCCGCGAAATGTGGCCACATCGGGTTCGGAGAAATCGAGCCGAGACAACTGCGACCAATCGATACGTCCGAACGGCGTCGAGATTCGCTCAGGGTGCGCCAACGCATAACCGATGGGAAGGCGCATGTCGGGAAGGCTCAGCTGAGCCATCGTGCACCCGTCGGTGAACTCGACCATCGAATGCACGATCGACTGCGGATGCACCACGACATCGATGCGGTCGTAATCGACGTCGAACAATTCGTGGGCTTCGATCACTTCAAGTCCCTTGTTCATGAGCGTCGACGAATCGACGGTGATCTTTGGACCCATGCTCCAGGTGGGATGAGCCAGAGCGTCGTCCACAGTCACCTGCGACAGATCGTCGAGGGACCGGCCACGGAACGGCCCGCCGCTCGCCGTGAGCACGATGCGCGACACTTCGACACCAGGTCGAACGGTCGATCGCAGACACTGGTGCACTGCGCAGTGCTCGCTGTCGACCGGAACGATCTCGGCCCCGGGTGTGGTGCGCAACGGCCGGACGACGGGCCCGGCGGCGATGAGTGACTCCTTGTTGGCCAGCGCCAGTCGACGTCCGGCCCCGAGAGTGCGCATGGTGATCGGCAATCCGGCGAAACCGACGACTGCATTGACCACCACATCGCAACCGAAAGTCGGATCGCCGACGACATCAGCCAGCGATTCGACGACCTGGATATTTGGCAGAGCCGCCTCGACTTCCGAGAGTCGAGACTTGTCGTCGACCGCCACTACCCGCGGAGCGAATTCACGTGCCTGCTGCACGAGAACATCGATCGACGACGACACGCTGAGAGCCACGACGTCGTAGCGGTCGCGCTCAGCGCGGACGACGTCGAGAGTTTGGGTCCCGATCGAGCCGGACGAACCGGCAATGGCGACCTGCGTGACGTCCATGACGTCCCCATTCTCGCAGGAACGGAGTGAAATCAGGACGCGTAGGGCTCGAGAACCTGAAGCAGGTAATAGGCCGCTGGCAGGACGAACAAAAATCCGTCGAAGCGATCGAGCACTCCCCCATGGCCCGGGACGATCGTGCCGAAGTCCTTGATTTCGAGGTTGCGCTTGAACATCGACTCGAAATAGTCGCCAGCCGGAGCGAGGATCAGAATCACGATGGCCAGCAGAAGGGCTTCACCGAGGTCGTTCCACGTGTCGCTCTGCAGACTGACCACCCAGACCGCCACGATCGTGGCCACTGCTCCGCCGAGGAACCCTTCGAGGGTTTTGTTGGGACTGATCCATTCGCGCAACGGTGTGCGACCAGCCGCCGAACCGACGAAGAGAGCCCCAACATCATTGGCCACCACACCCACGGCGAGAATGAACAAAGTGTCGGTTCCGACGTGCGGGATACCGGGAACATTCGAAACGCCGGCCAGCAACGCGGCGTACGATCCCATGAGCCCGATCCAGAGAACACCGAGCGACGTGATTGCCATGTTCGGCATGGGGCTCTGCAGACTTTCTCCGCCGATGAAAGTGATTCCAGCGGCCATGAGAGACAGCACCATGACGAGAGGCAATGCCGATTCGCCGACCCAGTAGGCGGCCAATGGTCCGCCGATCGCGGCAAGAATTCCGATGATGGTGGCCGGACGGTAACCGCGCTCGGTGACCTTGTCGAAGAACTCGATGGCGGCGAGACCGCACACCAGTACCACGATCGCCAACACTGCGACTGGCTTCCAGAGCAGAGCGCCGATGAAAGCCGCCGCGATGATGAGTCCGACCGCCACCGCTGTGGGCATGTCGCGACCAGCCGTCCCGCGGGAGGATCCTGAGGTCTTCGGCGCATTTGCCTTCGACGCCGCCGGACGAGAAGTCGGGCGCGATCCGCGCTCAGGGCGTCCTGTCGGGCGGCTTCCGGTGTCGTCACGACGTGCGTCCGCCGGGGCCCGGCGCGTCTCGGTGGTGTCGCCGGACCGACGCACCCCGCCTGATGGTTCACGTCTCGCCGGGTCACGAGGTACTCCGCCCGACGGATCGCGACGCACGCTGCCGGTTGGCTCGCCGAGTCGGACTCGTGGACGACTCCCGCTCGTGTCGTCACGACGCACGTCGGACCCCGTTTCGCGAACTGGCTCGCTCGACGCCGGACGATCCGGAATCGGACGGGGCGCCGTTCCCGAATACGAACCCCAGATGTCGACGTCGTCGTCACCGGAGGATCCCGATCCTCCCGATGACACGGGTGCAGTCGGCTCGTCCGTCGGACGAGGGCGCGGACGCGACCCCGATGGCGACTCGGGAAAGAGCCGCGGCAACTCCCCGGTGGCCGGCTCGGTCCAGTGGGGCAACTGCCCGGTCTCGGTCCCGAAACTCAGCGGGGCATCGGACGAACCGCTCGACGGCTCGTCGTCGGAGAATCGAAGTTCACCGAAATCGTCGTCGGGAGCGTCGTCGCGCTCGCCGTGTCCCCCGTCGCCGGTACGGCGCCACATGTCGTCGCTCATCGGTTCCTCCCGCTCTCAGACTTCGAGCAGTTCCTGCTCTTTCTTCTGCACGGCCTGGTCGATCTTGTCGACGTGGTCGTGCGTGATCTTCTCGAGTTCCTTCTCGGCTCGTTCGAGTTCGTCGGCCGAGATCTCCCCACCCTTTTCTGCTGATTCGAGGCTCTTGCGGACATCGCGTCGTACGTTCCGTACGGCCACTCGTCCATCCTCGGCCATATTCTTCACCAATTTCACGTAGTCGCGGCGCCTCTCCTCGGTGAGGGCCGGAAAGTTCAGCCGAATCACGGTTCCGTCGTTGGTGGGCGAGATCCCGAGATCTGAGTCACGAATCGCCTTTTCGACAGCGCCCAGGGCACCTCTGTCGTGCGGTTTCACGACCAGCATGCGAGCTTCGGGCACTTGAAACCCGGCCAGCTGTTGAAGGGGAACGTCGGACCCGTAGTAGCTGACCATGAGTTTCTCGACCAGGGCCGGCGTAGCCCGTCCGGTACGCACCGTGGTGAACTGGGACTGGACGTGCCCGACTGCCTTGTCCATCTTCTCGATGGCTTCGAGGAGCGACTCGTCGATCATCCGACCAGAGTACCGACGGGTCGACCCTCGAGAACGGATCGGATGTTGCCCGGCGTGCTGACGTCGAACTCGACGATCGGAATGCGGTTGTCACGGCAAAACGCGATGGCCGTCGCATCCATGACCCGCAACTCCTTCTCGATCACCTCTTTGTGAGAGACCCGGTCGTAACGAGTTGCGGTCGGATCGAGTTTCGGGTCGGCGGTGTACACGCCGTCGACACCCGAATGCGTGCCCTTCAAAATGGCTTCGGCGTCGATCTCAGCCGCTCGCAACGCAGCAGCGGTATCGGTGGTGAAGAACGGGTTACCTGTTCCGCCGGCGAAAATCACGACACGACCCTTCTCCATGTGCCGTTCGGCGCGACGGCGGATGTAGGGCTCGGCCACTTTGGGCATCTCAACTGCCGTCATCACGCGGCTGTGTTGGCCGACCCGCTCGAGGGCATCCTGCAGCGCAAGACCGTTCATGACCGTGGCGATCATTCCCATGAAGTCGGCCTGCGCCTGATCCATGCCTTGGCCCGCACCCTTCAGACCACGCCAGAAATTGCCACCGCCGACCACAATTGCGACATCGACGCCGAGGTCGTCGCGCACCGCCTTGATCTCGGTCGCAACCTGCTGAAGCGTGTTGGTGTCGAGGCCGAACCCGGTGGGCTCGGCCAGCGCCTCACCCGACAACTTGAGAACGACCCGCTTCCAGCGGGGACGAGTCTCGCTGGCTCGGCTGGTCGCTCCGTCGGTCATCGCAGGATCAGCCGATTTCCACCTGTGCGTACGACACGACCGAGGCCGAACCGAGCACCTGCTGGACCGACTGCTTGTCGTCCTTTGCGTACGGCTGCTCGAGGAGGCAGACATCCTTGAAGAAACCGTTGATTCGCCCTTCGACGATCTTCGGGATCGCAGCATCAGGCTTGCCTTCGTTACGCGTGATCGTCTCGAGCGTGGCTCGCTCCTTGTCGACCTCCGACGCCGGAACGTCGTCACGCTTCAAGTACTTCGGACGAGCGAAGGCGACGTGCACGGCGATGTCGTGAGCCAAGTCGATGTTGCCGCCGGCGATCTCGACGAGAACGGCGTTCACACCGCGCCCACCCTGAATGTGCTGATAACTGTCGAGCACATTGCCGGCCGCCGCTTCGATGCGCGCGACTTCTCCGAGCTCGATCTTTTCCTTCAGCGTGATCTTCAGATCTTCGAGAGTCGCGCTGCGCTCGGCGACAGCCGCCTCACCCTTGTCGGCCACCAGTTCGGCCAGAGCCTCGGCCTCGGCCTTGAACTGATCGCTGCCGGCCACGAAGTCGGTCTCGCACTTCAACTTGACGATGGCACCGACGTTGCCCTTCACGACGAGAGCGACGACACCCTGAGTGTTCTCGCGATCGTCGCGCTTGGCCGACGCGGCCAGCCCCTTCTCACGAAGCCACTGCTTGGCGGCTTCCATGTCGCCATCGGTCGATTCGAGGGCCTTCTTGCAATCCATCATGCCGGCACCCGACGACTGTCGGAGCGTCTGAACGTCCTTGGCAGTGAACGACATCAGGCTTCGGCTCCCTCGTTCGCTGTTTCGGAGGTCGCAGCTGCTGCGTCGGCAGCCGGAGCGGTCTTGCTCGCAGCCAGACGTGCTTCACGCTCGGCCTGCGCCGCGGCGGCTTGGGCACGGGCGTCGGCCTGACTCGCAGTAAACGCCGCCTGCTCTTCAGCCGAGCGCTCAGCCACCGCACCGCCAGCCTTACCGGCGATGAAGCGACCTTCGATCACGGCTTCGGCCACGACCTTGCACATGAGTTCGTTGGCGCGAATCGCGTCGTCGTTACCCGGGATCGGGAACTGCACGAGATCGGGATCGACGTTGGTATCGACCACGGCCACGACCGGGATGCCGAGCTTGTTGGCCTCGGTCACGCCGATGTGCTCCTTCTTCGTGTCGAGCACGAAGACGGCCTGCGGGCGACGGGTCATGTTGCGGATACCGCTCAGGTTTTTCTGCAACTTGGTGAGTTCGCGATCCTTGAGGAGCGCTTCCTTCTTCGGCATGAGATCGAATTCGCCCGACGCCTTGCTGCGCTCGAGTTCGAGCATCTTCTGCACGCGCTTGTGAATAGTTTCGAAGTTGGTGAGCATGCCGCCGAGCCAACGCTCGTTGATGTAGGGCATGCCGCACTTCTCGGCGTAAGAAGCGATCGGATCCTGAGCCTGCTTTTTCGTACCGATGAACAACACGTCGCCACCCTTGGCCGCCAGGTCACGCACGAATGCGTAGGCGACTTCGATGCGGTCGAGCGTCTGCTCGAGATCGATGATGTAGATGTCGTGACGCTCGCCGAAGATGAAACGCTTCATCTTGGGGTTCCAACGACGAGTCTGGTGACCGAAGTGAACTCCGGCTTCGAGCATTTGACGCATCGTGACGATGGCCATGGTGATCTGTCCTCCTGTTCTGCGGTTGCCGGCACGCCATCTCGCGCTTCCCGGGGGAAACGACCGCAGATGAGCGACGTGCAGTGATGAATGACCCGTTTCCGGGCCGTCTGGCAGACTACCTGGTCAGAGCACAGACACCACGGCGAGCCGAGGACGTCGGACGGCGGAATTCGAGTGGCACGAGGCGAGCCCGCCGACGGCGCAGGCGGCCGAGGTGAGGCACGGGATCGACGTGGACCGCCTCCCCCGTCGGGGAGACCTCTCGCAGACTGAGCGACACGGAGGCTCCAGCCGCTTCACCGAGCCGTCTCCCCTGGACGACTTCGGTTCCCCGGGCCAGAGAGGGGGACAGCGACTGGACTCCTCCCACGGTCACGAGACGCCGTTCGGTCTCCCCCGTCACGAGATTCGTCCCCCGGACGTCCACGGTCACGTAGCCGATTCCGGCGACCTGTCCGACGAAGTGAACCGCTCCTGATCCAGAGGCGACCACGGATTCCCCAGGTCGAGTCGTGAAGTCGACAGTCCGATGCCCCGGGCAGAACCGACAGGCGGGGGCCATGAACGGGCGCTCGATCGGTCCGGCGACCGGCGGAATCAGGCACAACGAGGCGACGAGAGGAAGAATTCCACCGAACATTCCCACAGAGTGGGAGCCATCACGGCAGTCCGGCGGTGGTGAGGCGCGATCTCAGCATGATCACGGCCTTGGAATGAATCTGCGAGACACGGCTCTCGGTCACACCGAGGACATCGCCGATCTCGGACAAGGTCATGCCTTCGTCGTAGTACAGGGCGACGACCATGCGCTCGCGCTCAGGCAGCTCGCGCACCTGAGCGCGCATCGCCGACCGAACCTCGCGATCTTCCAGAACCGAGTCGGGACCTTGTTCAGGTGATGCCGGCAATTGCCGCGACTCGCCGTCACCGGCCACGACGTGATCGAGCGGTCCGACATTTGCCACGGCCACGGCGCTCAACCATTTCTGCAGTTCTTCTTCGTCGATGCCGAGGTGGGCGGCGATCTCGACGTCATCGGGGGCTCGTTTCAACTCGTTGCCGAGAAACGAGATCGCCTGTTCGATCTGACGTGAGCGTTGACGCACCGTACGAGGAACCCAGTCGATCGCACGCAGGCCGTCGAGAATCGCTCCTTTGATACGAGGGACCGCAAACGTCTCGAACTTGAAACCACGATCTGGTTCGAATCGATCGACTGCATCCATGAGGCCGAAGATGCCAGTGCCGATGAGTTCACCGGTGTCCACACCGGCTGGAAGTCCGGCCGCAACTCGACCGGCCACGAACTTCACGAGGGGTGAGTAGTGCACGATGAGCTGATCACGTGCCGATGCGTCGCGTTCGGTCGTCCAACGATCCCAGGCCCGATGGATGGCCGGAGTGTCACGGGACGGCTTGTCGTCGGTTTCGGGCATGTGTGAGGGAGCGATCTAGGCACGAGGGTGGGTCGATGTGTACACCGACCGTAGACGCTCCTTGCTCACATGTGTGTATCTCTGGGTCGTGGCGACGTCACTGTGACCGAGCAACTCCTGCACGATGCGCAGGTCGGCTCCGCCGTCGAGGAGGTGGGTGGCGAAAGTATGGCGAAGGGCGTGCGGGTGCGTCGGCGTGGGACTTCGTTGGTCGACTATTCGACGAACGTCACGAACTCCCATGCGTCCGCCCCGACCGTTCAGGAACAGTGCCGATCCCGACGACTCTGCAACAACCTCGGCGCGACTCTTCAACCAGATGCGAATCGCATCGAGTGACGCCTTGGTCATGGGAACTCGACGTTCCTTTCCGCCCTTGCCCCAGACGGTGACCACACCGCGCCTCGTGTCGATCCCGTCGAGGTCGAGACCGCAGAGCTCACCCACGCGTAGACCGCTTCCGTAGAGAAGTTCTAGTGCCGCGTCATCGCGCCGACGCCTCCAGAGTGGAGTCTCGGGCGCGACGTCGTCGGGCTCGAGCATGTCGCGCAGTTCACCGCCATCGAGAACGCGAGGCAATCGACCTTCGCCCGATGGTGCTTTCAACCCTCGAGACGGGTCAGTGGCGATCAAGCCGGTTCGACGGGCCCAGCCGAAATAGCGGCGCAGCGCCGATGCCTTTCGGGCAATCGATCGCTTCGCATATCCCTCGGCTCCGAGTCGAGCGAGATGACGGCGCAGATGCAAGCGATCGACGTCGGTCGGCGACTCGACACCATCACCTTCCATGACGTCGACGAAGTCGAGCACGTCACGTCGATAGGCCTCGACGGTGTTCTCGGACGCTCGCGTCAACGAGGCCACGAACTCGTCGATCATCCATGAGTTGGGACCACCTCGCGACACGGGATCACAGTACCGACATCGTCGATCCGGTTCGGGTCGACTCTCGATCAGAGGGCAGTGATGCGCTCGAACCAACCACTGGTGTGTCGAAGCCAACCCCACGACTCGAGTCGGCCGAGGCTGAGGGCAACCTCACCCAGTGTTCGCGGCGAGCACGCCTGCACCACTTGATCGAGGTCGAGAGGTGACGCGTCGAATACGGCGAAGACTTCGGCGTCGAGGCCCCGTGGCGTGACACGCAGATCACGAACGCAATCCGGAGATCCCACCAGCTCCAGCCCGAGCACAGCGAGGACGTCGTCGGCTGATGTGGCGACGAGTGCACCGTCGCGCAACAACTGATTGGTTCCGTCACTCGCACGAGTGGTGGTTGCGCCGGGAACGGCCATGACTGGGACGTCTCGCTTCAGCGCTTCGTCGACGGTGATCATCGAACCTCCCGACGCACGCGACTCGACCACGACGACGACATGGGCGAGACCGGCGATGATTCGATTCCGGAGCGGAAAGCGGAAACGATCGGGCGACGTACCGGGTGGCGATTCGCCGATCACCAGACCGTCGTCGGCCACTGCCTTCCACAGTCCGCCGTTCGCTCGCGGGTACACGACGTCGAGCCCCGATGCCACGACACCCACCGGCACACCGCGACCGTCGGAAACTCCTTGGCGGGCGGCGAGGGCTCCCCGATGGGCGGCGGCGTCGACTCCGAGCGCCAGACCCGAGACGACGTCGACTCCGGACACAGTCAGGTCACGACCGAGCTCACTCGCCACGGATCGGCCGTACTCGGTTGCGTGTCGGGTCCCGACCACGGCGACGCCGATGCGCCCGAGACGTCGAACGTCGCCCCGCACGAAGAGAGCGGGCGGAGGATCAGGATCGTGGTGCAGTCTCGGCGGATACGACGAGTCGCCGAACAAGACCACGTGAGTGTCGGCCAACTGCTGGACGATGTGTTCGTCGGAGCGCCCACTGAGATCCCGTTCGAGTTCCGTTCTCCATGTCGAGACGAACTCGTCAAAGGGTCGGGCGACTCGCCGAGCCAAGATCGAGGTCATGATGTCGGTCGGTCGATCACGCCGGATCAACGACAGAAGGCGACGTGGGCCGAGGGCCGACAGACCGAGCAGACGGACAGCCGCCAGATGGTCGGCCGAGTGCCCGAACATCGACGAATTCATCGATCCCCTCATCCTCGGCGATGCGGAGCGATACGAGCCCGTAGAGCCAGTGCGGTGGCGACGTGCTCGTCGCCGATGGTGCCGAGCGAACCGTCGCGGTCGGCCAGAGTCCGCGCCACTCGACGGATCCGATGCAGTCCTCGACCGGTGAGGCGTCCGGTCTCGAGTTCATGCCGAAGAAGTGCAGTGGCTTCGTGAGTTACTGGTGCATGTCGATCCAGATCGGCTCCGGTCAACCGGCCGTTCAGCACTCCCTGCCTCTCGAGAGCCACGTTTCTGATCCTCTGCACTCGTTCGTGGACGACCGCCGTGCATTCGCCACTCTCGCCGCCGAGGAGATCGTCGGCCCCCGGTCGATGGGTCACCACCCTGACGTCGAAGCGATCGAGCAGCGGCCCGGAGAAACGTCGTCGATACTTGGCCAGGGCCGTCTCGTCGCACTCGCACGATCCAGGAGGCCCGCCACCGCAGGGACACGGATTGGTGGCACCTACCAACGTGAAACGCGCCGGCAGCGTGGCGGTTGCGTGTGCCCGACTGAGTCGCACCACGCCTTCTTCCAGCGGCTGTCGAAGTGCATCAAGTGCCGACGGCGCGAACTCCCCGAGTTCGTCGAGAAACAACACACCTCCGTGGGCGAGACTCACCTCGCCGGGACGCAACGCCGAACTGCCACCCCCAACCATGGCCACGAGACTCATGGAGTGGTGAGGCATGCGAATGGGCGGGATCGTGACCAGACCGGTACTCGGCAACGGCTCACCGGCCGCCGACCGCACCATCGTTGCGTCGAGTGAATCGTCGGCATCGAGACGGGGCAAGAGACCGGGCAGTCGTTGCGCCAACATCGTCTTGCCCGATCCTGGCGGGCCGACGAGCAGAAGATGATGCCCACCGGCAGCTGCCAATTCGAGTCCGAGCCTCGCCGCACCTTGACCTCGAACGTCGGACAGGTCGGGAACCTCGTCACCCGACGACTCGCATCGTGCATCGGGCGCCTCGGGCCAGGGCAAAGTTCCGCTCAGATGCATCACCAAACTGCGGAAGTCGCGCGCCACGCGGACATGACGCGGTTCGACGAGTTTGCATTCGTGATAGTTCTCGTCGGCAACGACCATCACGTGATCGCGCCGACTCATGGCCATGGGCGACACGCCGACGACTGGCCGGAGCCGACCGTCGAGCGACAGCTCGGCGACGAAGGCGTGCGATTCGAGTTGACGGGTGATGTCGGTCTCGATCTGATCGTCGGCCGCCAGAATTGCCAGGGCGATCGCCACGTCGAGCCCACTGCCGACTTTGCGCGAGGTCGACGGTGCCAAATTGACTGTCACGCGGCGATTCGGCCATGAGAAACCCGACGACAAAAGAGCCGAGCGCACTCGGTCACGAGCCTCTCGACACACGTCGTCGGGTCGACCAAGAATCGTGAATCCCGGCAGCCCCGACGCCACATGGCACTCGACGACGACCGGGGCTCCGTGGGTTCCGATCACACTGGCAGTTCGAACATTGGCAAGCACGTGCCCCATGTGGGCATCGGGGATGACGCCACGGCGTCGGACCGAGATGCGAAACTCACCCCGATGATTCGCCCGGTGACCGAACCGATTCCTCGCTGGCGTCGCCCGCTTGCGCTCGGCATCGTGCTGACCGCGACTTCGCTCGGCGTCCTGGCGTGTTCGGATCCCGATCGAAGCGCGTCACGATTCTGCGGAGAGCTAGCCGTCGATCTTCCGCTTCTTTCGGGACCCTTCACCGACGCTGGTGATGTCGACGACCTGGTCGACCGCTACGAACGGCTCGACCGTCTCACTCCCCTTGCCATCGACGCCGAATGGAGCATGCTGACCGAATTGGTGCGGATGGCCTCCGAGGTCGACGTCGGCGATCCGGATTCTCGACAGCAACTGGCCGACACCGCGTACAAAGCAGAACGCTCGGCGCGTGACGTCGCAATCTGGGTGGAGACCACGTGCGGTCTGCTCATGCCCGATGTGGTGGGAGTGGAGGGAAGCGTCCCGGTGAGCATTCCCACCACCATGCCGACCCTGCCCCCGATGCCCGATCCATCGATGCCGGAGGCGTCGACCCCCTGAGAGATTTGCGGCGTCGTCCGACGCCGGCAGGGTCTCAGACGATTTCGCCGCGCTTCAAGATGACCTTGTCGACCAGGCCGTAGGCCTTGGCTTCCTCGGCGGTGAACCAGCGATCACGCTCTGCGTCGGCCTGAATCTTCTCGAGCGGCTGACCCGAGTGCAGAGCGGTGAGTTCGGCCATACGGCGTTTGGTGAACGTGATCTGCTCCACCTGAATGGCGATGTCGGCCGCTTGACCGCGCA
>CBFHWN010000019.1:0-30407 GCA_965659595.1 uncultured Ilumatobacteraceae bacterium
CGTCGATCCGGTTTCTCTCGAACGTGACCGGATGGCGCAAGTGTCGGGTGGGATCGTTCCGACCCCGGAGACGCCACACGACGCGTTGGTATATCTCTCACTCCAGGAGCTCGCCACGCGTATTGCTCACCGGACCACTGGAGTGATGATCGGTGATCCGGCAGGAGAACGCGTCATGTCTCGCGTTGCCGCCGATGAGAACCTTCACCATCTTTTCTATCGAGACTTGGCGTCGGCGGCTTTCGCGCTTCAGCCCGACGAGATGATGGCGGCGGTGCAGCGTCAGGTTACGAATTTCGAAATGCCCGGTGTCGGGATTCCCGGCTTCGCGGCTCACGCGCGTCGAATCGCGTCGGCGGGTATCTACGACCTCGCCGTGCACTACCAGCAGATCCTCGTGCCGGTTGTGCTTCGCCAGTGGGCGGTCGAGACGATGACTGGGCTCGGTGAGTTGGGCAACCGGGCTCGTGAAGCACTCATGCGCCGTATGGAGAAGAGTGCGCGGGTTGCTGAGCGACTGCTCGAGCGACGTGCCGCCGGCATCGCCACCGTCTGAGTCACCTCACTCGTCGTTCACGAGTGGTTCGCAATGGCGTCGAGAATTTCCGCGACGCGAATCGAATCCTCGGGTGGGACCAGCCAGCCTTCGTGACCCTCGATGACTCGACTCACGTTCTCGACCATCTCGACGAATGCGTTGGTGGTGGCGAATTCTTCCAGTGTTCCGTCGACTCGCAGTGAACATTCCTCGTTCCAGCTCGTGAAGGATTCACCGGCTTCGGTACTGACCTGACCCTCGGATCCTCGAATGACGATCTGCTGCTGGCTCGGCATGGCGAATGAACTGACCGAGCGGGCCGTGATCGATTCGTCGATACGAACCGAGACGTCGGTCGTCAGGTCGACGCCAGTCGGTCCGATGACTCGGGACAGTTCATGGATCTGGAGGTCATTCGCACCTTCGGTAAGTGCGACCCAGAGTTGAGCCTGATAGCAGCCGACGTCGAGGAGAGCCCCGCCGCCCATCGTGGGGTTCAAGCGGTAGTTGTCGGTCATGTCGGAGGTGAAGGTGAAGGCCGTTTCGATGTGCTCGAGCACCCCGATGCTCTTGGAGGTGACGATGTCGACCAGGCGTCGATGACGTGGATGCCATCTGTTCCAGACGGCCTCGACGAGAAGGCGGTCGTTCCGAGTCGCACAGTCGAACATCGTCCGAGTTTCCGCTCCATTCAGGCCGAGCGGCTTCTCGCAGAGAACGTGCTTGCCGGCGTCGAGAGCTTTCGTGACCCACTCGAGGTGCTGCACGTTCGACAGGCTGATGTAGACGGCGTCGACCCGTTCGTCGATCAGGAGATCGTCGTAGGTGGCGTGAACTCGTTGCGGTTCTAGGGTCGCCGACCGCTCCTCGTCGCGACTCGCCACGGCATAGAGGTTCGCTCCCCGAGACTGATGAACGGCCGGAGCGAGACCACGGCTGGCGACGAAACCGGCGCCGAGAAAGCCCCAGTTCACCGACATCAGGTACGCCGCGGAATCGCCGGGACGACCGGCCGAGCATCTTGCTGCGCCGATTGCTCGGCCGCCTGCATGATCGCCACGACGTCACGCGATTGCGTCGCCTCGACCTCCATGGTCGTTCCGTCGTTGATGAAGGCGACGACAGAGCGATGAAAGCTGTAGGGAGGAGGCGACTGCAGCGGCACGATGCGCGACGATCCGTCCGCCAGTCGAACGGTCAGGATCGCCGGCAGGTCGGCGACCGCTGGTTCGGCCGCCGGGTCCCAGTCGCCGATGATCGCTCCCTTGGTTCCGAGAACGTAGAACTTCGGCTTTCGGAGAGCCGCGAGATCGGAATGGACGAACGTCGCCTGCTTGCCGGTTGCAAAGGTGACCGTGACGTGGGAGTGGTCGGCGTTCGTGGCGTGGGTCCAGACGCGCTTGTGATTCATCCCGCTCACATGAGCGATCTCGTCCGGGATGACGTCGAGAATCTGGTCGAGGAAATGGCTTCCCCAGTCGAAGATCGCTCCACCGGAGACCTCGGCGTTCGAGTGCCAGTAGTCGCATGGGCGTGAGTAGCCGCCGACGAAGCTGTCGTAGTGGAAGACCTCGCCGATCTCGCCGCTTCGGATGATCTGGCGCATCGTGACGAAGTCGTCGTCGAATCGGCGGTTCTGGTACACGACCAACAGGAGCCCCTTGTTCGAGGCCAGCGCGATCAATTCATCGCATTGATCGACGGTCAGAGCCATCGGTTTCTCGAGCACCACGTGGATGCCGCGTGACAGCGACTCCTTGGCCCACTGATAATGCGTGTTCGGCGGGGTCGAGATCACCACGAGGTCGAGAAGGCCAGAATCCAGCATCTCGGTGGCATCGCCGAACGGCTTCGCTTCCGGCGCCAGCTCGAGGGCAGCTGCCACTCGATCGGGGTTCATGTCGCACACGGCGGCCAATTCGAGACCAGTTGTGTTCTGGACTGCGAGGTTGTGTTCGTGTCCGATCGCTCCGTAGGCGAGAAGTCCGACGCGAATGTTTCCGGAAGTCATCTGATCGAGGGTACCGCGCTCGGTCAGCGGCGATCGTTTCGGTGGTCTTGCGGGCATTCGGTGCGACGACAACGGGCGGTATCCTCGACCTTCGATGAGGTGCTCGACACGGATGTCGAGTCGCGTACCGAATTCTCTTCGCCTCCGTAGCTCAGTGGATAGAGCAACGGTTTCCTAAACCGCAGGTCGCAGGTTCGATCCCTGCCGGGGGCGCGTCAGCCGGGATCGTGCCAGGCTCTCGATCGGGCTCGACGGGGCCCTAGGGTTCGCCTATGTCCACGTCACGCCCGTCCCGGTTGATCGACCACATGAGAGGGGTTCGCTACGGGGAAGTCCTGGCCGTATTCGACCGCGAGGGACGTCTCGAAGCTGAGGTGTACGGCACGCAGTTGCTCAACGATTGCCCGGCCGAACTGTGGGACACCCTGGAGGCCGACGGCATCGCCGCCGAGATGGGGGCGCTGTACGTGAAGTTGAACGGGCCACGCCACTGGGTTCTCGACGGTTTGGGCACCAAGGTCGCCCCCGTCGAACCGGTACTTCGCGAGTTCAACGGATTGCTGACTCGTCGGATTGCTCTCGTCGATCTCGGTCAGCTGTCGGGTTCGGTTCCGTACACCGAACGCCGTGTCGATCGGGGTGCGCAGTTCTTCTGGGATGCCGGCAAGCCGGTGTACGAACTGGTGGCCGCTGACGGCACTGTGTACACGATGCAAGCCCTGTGCATCGGTGTCGATCCGACGATGAACGATGAGGGCGTGCTCGACACGCTCGGCTCGCGCCTTCAGTTGCCGGCCGGTTGGACGTATCGCATCCGCATTCCCGACGGCGAGCTCGTCTGCGACACGACCGGTGAGATGGCTCGAGTTCTTCAGGACGAGTTCGAGAACACCTACACCGTGATCTGACCTTCAGGCGATCAGCGCGGTCCCCGAGACGACGATCTCGGTGGTTCCCGCTCGGTGGCGTTCGAGCCACACGTCCGCCCGACCTTCACCTCCGACGAGTCGTCCGCTGGCGACCACGAGATCGCCGTCGAAAACCGGCCGATGAAACGACACGGTGAGTCGCCGGATACACCCTTCGCCGGCGAAGTCGTGCAAGGCATTCACGATGTACGAGAGATTGAGCGGACCCTGGTTGATCACGCGTCCGCCGAGACCCATGGCCGCAGTCGCCTCCCGGTCCCAGTGCACCCGGTACGGGTCGCGAAGGATCGCTGCCATCGTCTTCATACGTTGTGCATCCACCGACTCGACCACGAAATCGGGGATGGTCTCGCCGTCTTCGTTCGTTCGAGCGTCGGGTGCCGGAAGGTGCGTCTCCGTTTCGGGCGAACGTCGAAAGCGCCAAGTATTCGTGGCGCGAGCGACGAGGTTCGGTGTGTCACCAGCTGTGCGCAGTTCGATGGCAAACTTCATCGAGTCGTACGGATTGTCGTGTCGGTCGAGACGGTGCTCCCATTCGACGATCGAACCCTGAACGACGTATTCGGTGTCGATGCACAACGGCGAGAAGAACTCCCAGTCGTAGCCGTCGAGACCCACCGACCCCGGTCCTTCGGCTCCGCAGATCGCGAACAGTTCGGCGATGTCGACTCCCGATCCGAGGATCGACACGTGAAACAGACACACCGGGTGGGCGAGTCCGTCCGACAGTTGCTTCGATGTGGTGCAGTCGGTGAGGAGGTAGTTCTCCCAGTGGGCGATGGTGTAGCGCCCGCCCGGGAAATGGCGACTCCGGATCTCGTCGTCCGACAGTCCTGATCTCTCGGGAACCCCCACCGGCCCAGTGTGCCATTGCCGTCACCTAGTGTTCGCCCATGAGCGATCTCACATCCCTGCCCGTCGAATTCCTCTTCACGATGCACGCCACCCTCGATGCACCGGTGGTCATCCCGAACGGCCCGCAAGGCACCCGCGTGATCGTGGGCGTCAACGGCGGAACCGTGACCGGACCCAAGGTGAACGGAACCGTGGCGCACCTCGGCGCCGACGGGCTCACGATGCGCTCCGACGGCACGGCCAAGCTCGATGTGCGGGCCCTCGTGACCACCGATGACGGTGCGTCGATCCACATGAGCTATCTCGGTGTGATGGCGCCAAGTGACTCGGGTCCGCGCATCGTGACGGCGCCATTGTTCGAAGTCGGCGACGAGCGGTACACGTGGCTCAACGGCATCCAGGCGATCGCGGTCGGCGCTCCGGGCGCCAACGAAGTGCGTTACGACGTGTATCGAGTGCTGTAACGACGCACATGGATTCGTCCCCTCGCCACGTCAACCACGATCTCGGACCGATGCGGTGTCCGGTCGATCTGGCGTCGGTCGACCTGTTCGGCGCCGGCGCGCAGGAGCACTGGTACGAGATGTACGAGATCCTGCACCGCAATGCCCCGGTATTGCGTATTCCCGGCGGTGGACTGCGCCCCGGCACCGATGCCTACGTGCTCACCAAACATTCCGATATCGCCACGGTGGTGAAGGATCCCGAACGTTTCACGGTGATGGGCCAACGGCGACTTGCCGACTGGGCGAACGAAGGGATGACCGCTGAGCGGGCCTACGAGGTCTCGCGCAACTTGATGACCGCATCGATGGTGTCGTTGCGTCCCACCCAGGAGATGTACATCAAGCATCGCAAGGAACTCACCGATCCGTGGGTCGGAACCGGTGCTCATCGACATCGCGAGATGATCACGCGGCTGGCCAACGATCTGCTCGACGAGTGGGTCGATGACGGCGAAGTGGAGTTCATCAGTCGGTTTGCGCGTCCGTTGCCGCAGCGGGTGTTCGCCACGATTCTGGGCTTTCCCTTCGACGACATCCCGCAACTGGCCGAATGGGGCGATGCCATCGTCACACCGTTCGTGCACGGAACCGGACTGAAGCACGAACTCACCCCCGAGCGAACCGCCGAGATGCTCGCCCGTCTCGACGGATTCCAGGACTACGTCTACGAGCACGTCCGCCGCAAGCGACGCGACCCGCAGAACGACATGGTGAGTTTCTTGTGCGAGGTGCACTACGACGCGCTCGATCGCAAACTCACCGACCTCGAGATCGCCGGCATCGTGCACGCCATGATCATCGGTGCTCTCGAGACCACGCAGTACGCGCTGGAGGAACAGGCGCAGTTGCTGTGCGAGATCCCGGGTCTGTTCAACTTGTTGCGTGCTGATCGATCGCAGGTGCGCGCCTTCACTGAGGAGAGTCTGCGGTTGCGCTCACCCACTCACGGTCTGTCGACCCGCATGACGTCGCAGGATGAGGTGTTCCAGGGAGTGGCCGTGCCGGCTGGTTCGCTGCTGCACCTACGGTTCGCGGCGGGCAACGTCGACCCCGACGAATTCGAATGTCCGTACGACCTCGATCTGGAGCGGGACGGACTCACCCGTCACCTGGCGTTCTCGGCCGGACCACGTGAGTGTCCGGGGGCGAACCTGTCGCGTATCGAACAGCAAGTGGCGTGGGGAGTGTTGCTCGACCGTATCGAGAGCATCGAATACGGCGAGGGCAACGACTGGCTGCATCAGCCCGGCATCATGCTCGGAACCTTGAAGTTGAATCTGCGATTCAGGACGGCCGAGTAGCACTCATCGCTCGCCGCCACACCACGGCGACGATCCACGCGGCGGTGACGCCCCTGATTGTCCAGGCGATCGTGCGCACGAGGTCGGCGTTCATGAGTCGCTGATGCACATCGGGGTCGAACCCGTCGGCCAGTTCGCCGTGAGCCGGGGCCGACCAGAAGCCGCTGATCAGCAAAATCACGCCCATGGCGACGGCCCCGATCAGGGCCGGAGGGAGCAGTTGGCGATCACGAGAGGTGAAGGCGACCAGGAGAATCGCGGCGGCGGCGATTCCTTCGACGGCCCAAGGGAGTGCGAGCACCACGCCGATGCGATCGACGTGGGCGGCTTGGTAGGCCACGTAAGTGGCCTCACCCACTTCGGCGAAGAGCGGGTAGTGCACGAAGTGGATCGTCCAGATGAGACCCACCATGAACCAGGCGGCAATGAGGTGGACGACGGCGAGGGCGGGGGAGACGGTCCGATTCATGAAGTTCGCTCTTTCAGGTTCAGCAACTGCCGTCTCACCATCACACCATCACCCGCTCCGAGCAATCGTTCGATCAGTCGACCGCCAGGAACGTTCACGCGGATACGCACGCGAGTGACGAGCCGAGTGACGTCGGGAACTTCTCGCAGTTCGTAGGCACGAACGAAGTGCAGTCGCCTGGAAGGCTTCTCGTTCGAACCAACGCGCAACACGAAGGCATGCGGCGGTTCGACGATCGCGGCATCGAACGACATGGGACCCGCTGGCACTGTTGAACCGGTGACGACGTCCTGCCATTCGGAATGAATGCGCGTCGCACTGCGCCGGCCGAGATTGTCGAGCCAGTCGTAGCTGTACCAACCGGCGCGACGAAAGCCCATCTGTCGCAACCACGGAAACACGTCGTGTGGCGGAGCGAGCAATGTGATCGAGCGCGTGGCGATCACACGCGCATCGGGGCAGAGGGCGTCGCCGACAACCGGTCCGTCGATCTCGTCGCGAGTGGCTCCCCAGTTCTCGAACAGCATCAGACCGAGTCTGGCGAGTCAGCGGGCCTGACGCGTCATCGTGACCTTCACGTCGATGGCGCGACTGGCGCCCCCGCTGAAGATCCCGCGCATGGGGCTGACGTCGGAGTAGTCACGTCCGGTTGCCACGGTCACATAGCGTTCGCCGACGTCGTCGCCATTGGTGGGGTCGAAGGCGATCCAGTCACCGACCCACGCTTCGAGCCAGGCATGGGACTCGACGATCACTGGCTCGTCGATCTCACCCGATCCGGTGTAGTGGTAGCCCGAGACGTAGCGGGCCGGAATACCGAGCGATCGCAGAAGGCTGATCGTGATGTGGCTGTAGTCCTGGCAGACGCCACGTCGACTCGTCCAGGCCTCGTCGGCTCGCGTGTGCACGTGAGTGGCGCCGGGCGTGTAGGTCATGACCTGTCGCACGAGATCGACACAGCCCTCGGCGGCAACGAGTGGAGTGGCAGCCGAACGAAGATCGGCGAGCAGATCTTCGTTGCCAGCGAGGGCCGGGGCGAGGTTCGTGTGCCGTAGGAACTCCACGTATTGATCGTCGACCTGAGAGGTCTCCCAGACCGACCACGACGGTAATTCGTCGCGTTGTGGCGCCGACCACGACTCGACCACGTTGTCGGATGTGACCGAGAGACGAGCGTGCGGAGTGTGCAGATCGAAAGCCTCGACCGTCGTGCCCCAGTAGTCGCGATACGAATACAGCGACACGTACGGCTGCACGGTCGTGCGGTGGTGCACCAGCAGCTGGCCGGCCCCCGACGAGGGTGTCATGCGGACCTCGTTGAACGACGCCACCACCTCGGATTCGTAGTCGTACGAGGTCTCGTGGACCACTGCCAGTCGCCAGGTCATCTCAGTGGCTCCACACGATCGACCCGAGCGGGCGGAAGTAGTTCTCTTGAACAGCCCGGCTCGTGAACTCGACGGCCTGACGAGCTTGGACGACCAGCTCGTCGCTCTCGGCCGGCGACAGAAGATCGGCACCGAATTCGAGACGGCTGCGGAGCACGCCGATCGCTCGCAGGACCGGCTCGGCGCGGCTCGACGTGAAGCGGGCGATGTCGCGCAACGACGCCTCAGCGGCGACGACCGAGCGAAGGATCGACCGCGGGAACGTGGGGTCGACGAGGAGGAAATGGCGCAGTGAGTCCTCGTTCATCCGGTCGTGATGACGCAGGAACGTGTTGAGCCCACCGACAGCTCGAAGAACCGTCGCTGGCCCTTGTTCGGGCCACCCGCGTTCGATGCGCATGTCGAGAAGTCGAGCCACCTGGTCGATGCGTTCGAGAAAACCTCCCAGTTCGTAGAACGAGTAGGCCTCGTCGCGTGGCGACACCCAGTCGAACGTTCCGTGAACGACGGTGAGCCCTTCCACCACATCGCGGAGATCGGAGCCCGGGAAGAACGGGTTGGGTCGTACCGAAGCCCGCAGGTAGGCCTTGTTCAGCACTTCGAACACGTCGGCGGGCAGGGCATCGCGCACCGACCGGGCGTTGGTCCGTGCGTAGTCGAGAGAACCGTGGATCGAACTCGGATCTTCGGGTGATCCGTACACGATGCTCACCAGATCGATGAGCCCGAGCGTCGGATCGTCGGAGAAGCCGAGTCCGTGCAGAACCAAAGAGGCGCCCCGTCGCTGATCGTCGGTGCTCTCACCGACGAGAAGTTGATGCATTTCGAGGACGAGTCGGGCGGTCCCTTCGGCTCGCTCGATGTAGCGACCCATCCAGAAGAAGGATTCGGCGAGGCGACTCAGCACGACGGCCCCTGTTGTTGCTGTTCTTCTTGCTGGTTGAGACGGAGGTCGGGGAGTGCGTTCGGACCGACTTCGCGGGGAACCGGGTCGCTGTCGACGGCGTCGGTCACGACGATCGGGCGGGTGATCGGTCCGGTTGCATGGTTGTTCGACTCGGCGAGTACCCAGGTGTCCTTCGAGCCTCCACCTTGGCTGGAGTTCACCACCAGACTTCCCTCGACGAGTGCGACGCGTGTGAGACCGCCGGGCAACACCCACACCTGGTCGCCACAGTTGACGGCGAACGGTCGCAGATCGACGTGACGTGGCGCCACGGAACCGTCGTCGGTCACCGTCGGGCAGGTCGACAATTGAACGATGGGCTGGGCTACCCAGTCGCGAGGGTCGGCGGCAATGACGTCTTTCACCTGCGCAAGCTCGGCAGATGTGGCTCGTGAGCCGATCACGATGCCGTAGCCACCACTCGCTGCCACCGGTTTCACGACCATGTTGGGCAGATCGTCGAGCACTCGCTGGCGAGCTTCGGGATCCTGCAGGTCGTAGGTGTCGACATTGGGGAGGATCGCGTCCTCACTCAGGTAGTACCGGATGAGATCGGGAACGTAGCGATAGAGCGCCTTGTCGTCGGCGACTCCGTTCCCGACCGCATTGGCGATCGTGACGTTGCCCGAGCGGGCGGCGTTCAGGAGTCCGGGTACTCCGAGAAGTGAGTCGGGCAGGAAGTGCATGGGGTCGAGGTAGTCGTCGTCGATGCGTCGATAGATCACGTGCACGGGAGACGGCCCCGACGTGGTGCGCATGAACATCTGATTGCCCTTGCAGAAGAGGTCGCGGCCTTCGACGAGTTCGACACCCATCCGACGGGCCAGAAAGGCGTGTTCGAAGTGGGCCGAGTTGTGCACACCGGGAGTGAGGACAACCACGATCGGATCGGGGACTCCTTCTGGTGCAGCGTTGCTCAGCGCGAGGAACAGTTTCTCCGGATACTCCTGCACCGAGCGCACTGCGTAGTCGCGAAAGAGCTCGGGTGCCACGTGGGCCAGCGTTCGCCGGTTCTCGAGGACGTAGCTCACGCCCGAGGGGCAGCGAAGGTTGTCCTCCAGGACGCGGAGCACCCCGGCGTCGTCGCGCACCAGGTCGATTCCAGCCACGTGTATACGGACGTCGTTCGGAGGAACGATTCCGTGGGCCGCTCGATGGAAGTGCTCGGAACTCGTGACGAGAGAACGGGGGACCACACCGTCGCGAAAGACGTTCTGTGGTCCGTACACGTCATCGAGGAACGCCTCGAGAGCTCGCACGCGCTGAGCCACACCCGTCTCGACGACGCGCCATTCATGGGCCTCGATCACGCGCGGGATGAGGTCGATCGGCAAGGGACGTTCGTGTCCAGACAACGTGAACGTGATGCCTTGGACGGCGAGGTATTGGTCGCGTTGAACGCCGCGTTGCACGAGTCCCTCGGGGCCGATGTCGGTGATCGACGACCACAGCGACTCGATCGTCGGGCGTGGTTGGTCGCCAAGGAGCAATTCGTCGACCGGCGGCACGCCGATGTTCTACTCGGTCGATGTTTCGATCGTGTTTCGACCAATGGTCAGGATGTGAATCGAACTCACCTAGGGTGGTCCCGTGCACTCCGACGTCGCCCTGGTGATCGCCGGCGTCTTGGCCGCCGGACTCGTCGCCCAGATCCTCGGCTGGCGTCTGCGAGTACCGGCCATCGTCTTCCTGCTCGCTTTCGGGCTGTTGGCCGGACCGGTCACCGATCTGGTGCACCCCGACGACGTGTTCGGGGACGCCCTGTTTCCCGCGGTGTCGATCGCCGTGGCCATCATCTTGTTCGAGGGCTCTCTCGCTATGGGCGTGGCCGGCATCCGCACCGCGGGCCGCACGACCATCACCCTGCTCACCGTCGGCTCGGTGATCACCTTCGCCGGAGTGGCGGTGGCGGCTCGCTTCGTGCTCGACGTCGAATGGCGGGTCGCCTACCTGTTGGCCGCCGTACTCGTGGTGACCGGTCCGACGGTCATCGGTCCGATCGTGAAGTCGCTCGGGCTACACGGTCGCCTCGGGATGATCCTCGAAGCCGAAGGCACCATCATCGATCCGATCGGCGCCATCGCCACGGTGGTCGTCTTCCAGAGCTTCTTCGAATCATCGGACGCCTCGGTCGCCGAAACACTGCTCACCACATTCGGTATCGGCGTTGGCGCTGGATTGTTGGGCGCGGCGATTCTGGTGTTCGTCCTCTCACGGTTGCTCATCCCCGATGAGTTGCATCAAGTACTGACGCTCACGGTGGTGGTGTCGACGTTCGCGGTGTCGAATCACTACGCGCACGAAGCCGGTCTGGTGGCCGTCACCGTGCTCGGATTCCTCCTGGCATCGCAGAAGCGTGTGTCGGTGCGGCACATCCTCGACTTCAACGAGACGCTGCGCGTTCTTTTCATTTCGGGTCTGTTCATCCTGTTGGCCGCTCGTATCGATCGAGCCACTCTCACCGACCTCGAGTGGCGCAGCATTCTCTTCCTCGTCGTCCTGGTGGTGGTCGTCCGCCCGCTGTCGGTGGCCGGCGCAACGGTTGGTGTCGGACTCGATCGGGCCGAGCGGATCTTCCTCGCCGCTACCGCTCCCCGCGGCATCGTCGCCGCGTCGATCGCGTCGGTGTTCGCGTTACGCCTGTCGGAAGAGGGTGTGCCCGGTGCTCAGATCGTGCTGTCGGCCACATTCACAGTGATCGTCGGCACCGTTCTGCTCAGCGGTCTCGGGGCGCGCCCCCTCGCTCGCCGACTCGGACTTCTGGGCGACGACGGTGCTCATGTGGTCATCGTCGGCTCGAACGACTTCACGATGGAACTGGCCGAGGTTCTCGGACGCGAGGGTGTGTCGGCGTCTTTGGTCGACGCCGACCGTCTCAATTCGCAACGGGCCCGAATGCGTGGTCTCGACTCGTGGAGCGGTTCGATCTTCTCTGCTCAGGACGTGCACGAGGTCGGCCTCGATCGTGCGTCGGTGTTCCTCGCCGCCACGAGCAACGACGAACTCAACGCGCTGGCCTGCCGAATGGCCGCCGAGACGCTCGAACGACGTCATGTCTTCCAGCTACCGCCGTCGCGTCCGTCTGATTCGGAGATCGGCAAGATCTCCCTCGGACTGTTCGGCCGGTCGGCGTTCGCGATCGAGGTGACGGCCACTCGTCTCGACGACCTCCTACTCGAAGGATGGAAGGTGTCGGCCACCAACATCACGAAGGAATTCTCAGTGCGGGACTGGAAGGAACAGCACGTCGACGGGGTGCCGTTGGCGGTGATCGACGGCAAGAAGCGTCTCCACGTGTTGGCGGCCGGACGCCGTCGTTCGGTCAAGGGAGGCGAGCGCCTCGTGGCACTGGTTCCTCCACGAGAGGACTGAGTCGTCAGAACGTGACGGATCGCCCGTCGGCCCGCTGAGTGCGAAGGTCGTCGAGTTCGTGGCGAACGTTGCGAATGAGTCGCTCGACGAAGGTGTTGGCGAGATGGGTCATAGTCTCGGGTCGCTCGTCAGCCACTGAACGGTTCGCTGGGTGGTGCCCGGTCATCCAGGTGGCGAGGCCGAGGGCTGACAGGGCGACATAGCCGGTGATCTCGAAGAGTTCGGGGTACTGATCGGACTCATCGGTGGCCACGGGACGATCGAGCACTTGTCCGGTGTACATCCCGTAGACCGAGGTGTGGAGTCCGACCATGTCGGAGATGGTGGACTGGCCGATACGGGTGTCGAGTTCACCCTGCATCACGTTGCCGACCGGATCGATGATGTGCGAGTAGTTGATCATCGAGTCGATACCCGGATGGGAAGCGGTCCACTCGAGGCGGTACCCGATCCGGTTGCGCAACTGATCTTCGGCCGACGTCGTGGTGGTGTAGGTGATCCGGTTCATCTCGGCCACGAGACTTTCGAATTCGTGCACCACGGCCGCTGCGAGCAGGCGCTCACGGCCACCGAAGTGGTAGTTCACGAGGCTGGGGGCGACCCCGATCTCTTTGCAGATTTCACCGACCATGACGGCACTCGGACCCTGGGTGGCCAGCACCTTGCCCACGGCGTCGAGGATGGCTTGTCCGGAGGCGCCGTATCCGATCTCGTCGGACTTCTTCGAGCGCTTGGGCATGTCGAGACCCTAATCCAGAGGGATCAGCAGGGCGAGTCGCTGATTCGTACCAAGACGCTCCGGCCGTCGTGAGCGACGATGCCGATGTCGTAGTAGTCCTTCGTCGAGTTGTTGAACCCGCAGGAACCCGAAATCTTCCACACCTTCGAGTACTGGTCGTACACGGCCACCTTGCGGCCGCGACCCGAGCACGGTGTCTTCGGATCGCCGTTCACCGAACTGCCGTACTCGTTGTACTGATACATGCAGACCGAACGAATACCGAAGGGCGAGTCAGTCAGTCCGGGGGCCTTCGTATTCACTGTCACGTCGAAGGTGCTCGAGTTGCGACGTCGCTGCTGGATGTCGTGGACGATCGGCTCGGGAGTCTCGTCGACGGCGGAGTCGGTGCTTGCCTCCTCGGCCGGCGGAGCGTACGACACGGCCACGTCGACCGGGGCGTCTTCGGGTGCCGGCGCCGCCTCGGCCTCGGCGGCGAGTTCGTCGAGTTCACCGTGTTCGCCGCACGGCATGTACTGGTCACCCATCTGATGTGACCCTTCGCAACCAGTAGCCTCGGCTGCCGCCTCGGCTTCTTCAGCGGTGTCGTACAAGCCGTCATCCGACTCGACGAGCGGCTCGCTCACTTCTTCGATCGAGGTGATACCTCCGTCGGTCGACGGTGAATCACCCGACCCCGCCGTGGTGTTCGGGGCGTCGGAACCTTCTTCCAGCTGGGCAATTTGTGCCTCGAGCTCGGCGAGCTTGTCTGCGAGGTCGGTGTCGGACGCACCGGAAGCGTCAGCGAGCTCCTGCTGGAGTTCGGCCAACTGAGCGCGGAGAGCATCGGCTTCCGACGAGGACGAATCGTCACCACCGCATGAGGCGACGAGCACGAGGGACACCGCGACGAGAGCGGTGAGACGGCGGGCAGAGCGAGACATGAGTCCTCCTAAATCGAATTGGATTCGACAGTATCCGTCACCCCGGAACAGCGCAAGCGCTCAAGCGTCAAGATCACGTCAGGGTCCGAAACGACCGAACCCCGCCACGAGGGCGGGGTTCGGGGAGTTCGAGGCGGTTGAGCCGCCGGGGTTCTAGCGGCGCTTCTTGGCTGCGGCCTTGCGGGCCGGTGCCTTCTTGGCAACCTTCTTCTTCGGTGCAGCCTTCTTGGCGGCGACCTTCTTGGCGGCCTTCTTCGGAGCGGCCTTCTTGGCAGCCTTCTTCGGAACGGCCTTCTTGGCCACCGGCTTGGCCGGAGCCGAGCGCTTGGTGTTCAGCTTGGGGGCAGGAGTGGCTCCGAGCGCGATGTCCTTGAAGCCCTTGAGCGCCGTGATCTTGGCGACGGTCTTGGCCTTCACGCGGATGGTCTCACCGGTCGCTGGGTTGCGAGCCATGCGCGCCGGGCGCTTGATCTTCGCGAACTTGGCGAAACCAGAAATGTTGACGATCTCGCCCTTCGCAACGGTGGCCAAGATCACGTCGATGGTTCCTTCGACCATCTTGGCTGCCGTCTTGTTGTCGACATCGGTGTGGAGTGCAACTGCTTGGATGAGTTCACGTTTCTTCATGGGGCGAAACATAGTTGTCGGTCTTTGGCAGGTGGTGGATACCCCTTATTTTTTGGGCTATCCGGACGGCGACACCCGACACATCACTCCGGGGTCGGGGTCACCAGTTCCGGACCCATGGGTCGTCGGGGGCGAACCCCCAGCGGTGGTACTGGTCGAACCAGTCTCGGGCGAGCGACAGGATCTGGTTCTCGGTCAGGGCGTTCAGATCGCTGTCGACGTTGCCGACCACCTTGGCTGCGATGTCGGGGTGGCGGTGCTCGAGGTGCGCCTGAAACCGATCCTTGAAGTCGGCCTTACCGTCGCCGTGGCCGACGAGAAGGATCTCGGTCGCGTCGGCGATCTTGCCGACGACCTCTTCGAAGAATCTCGGGTCGTCGTGGTCGACGTCGTGTCCCCGATGTTTCTGCGATTGGCGTGTTCGTTGATGTTGGCCCTCTTCGCTCGGTCGATCGAGCCGTTTCGGATCCGATCCCTTGTCGAGTCCGCGTCGCCACACACGTGCTTCATCGCGTGTGATCGCCACCACCATCATCGTCATGATTCCAAGGTACGCATCCTCATGAGTGGCGTCTCACGACGTCTCTACTTTTCGTGCATCACGCACTACGACGATGCGAGTACATGAAGTCTCGACGCACGATCATCAACACCTCCGAGGCGACCGGCATCGGTTGTGACACGTCGTACGTTGCGAAACATTCGACGACGGAATCGTCGACTACCGCCTCGACCGCGACTGGTCGCAGGTACTTGTCGAGACGGACGGTCCAGTAACGGGTTGCCCGAGGACCTTTGATCGCCACGACAACTTCGCTGTTCATATCGGCCCCTTTCACGTCTCTGTCTGGCGTGTGTGCCGACGACGGTACGAAGCCGATGTTTCGGGCGTGTCACACGCAGGTACCGACTACGAGAAAGGCACATACGTCGGGTGAACTACGGTCTCATCGTCGCAAGGCGAGAGGGGAGTCGTGAACGGAGCCGAGAGTCTGCTCAGAACTCTGGTGGCATCTGGTGTCGAGGTGTGCTTCGCCAATCCCGGCACGTCCGAGATGCACTTCGTCACCGCTCTCGATCGGGCGCCGGGAATGCGTGCGGTGCTCGGACTCTTCGAAGGTGTCGTGACCGGAATGGCCGATGGTTACGGGCGCATGGCGGAGAAGCCAGCGGCCACGCTCTTGCATCTCGGACCCGGTCTCGCCAACGGTCTCGCCAATCTGCACAACGCTCGTCGTGCGTCCACCCCGATCGTGAACGTGGTGGGTGATCACGCGACGACTCATGCGCAGTTCGACGCGCCTCTGGCTTCCGACATCGTCGGCTTCGCCCGTCCGGTGTCGTCGTGGGTGCACTCGTCCACGAGTGCGCTGACGGTCGGGTCCGATGCCGCCCGCGCAGTTCAGGCCGCCCGTCAGGCCCCTGGAGGAATCGCCACCTTGATGCTCCCGGCTGACGTGGCTTGGAACGAATCGGACGGACCGTCGGAATCGTTGGATGTGCTCGGTCCAGCTGCAGTGTCGGATCGGGTGGTTGGTGAGGTCGTCGAGGCCGTGCGCGCCGCAGGTTCGGGTACGGCCATCTTGATGAGAGGGGATTCGCTACGAGGTCGTGGGCTCGAGGCGGCCGGTCGGATCGCGGCCGCGACCGGAGCTCGACTGCTGTGCGACACCTTCGCGCCGCGTCTCGAACGCGGCGCCGGACGGGTCGCCGTGGAACGACTGCCGTATTTCGCCGAACAGATCGTCGAGACGATGTCGACGATTCGGACACTGATTCTCGTCGGGACGAAGCCGCCGGTTTCTTTCTTCGCCTACCCGGGCAAGCCCAGCTGGTGCACGGCCGATGGCACGTCGATCGCGTATCTGGCCCACGAGCACGAGGACGGGGTCGGTGCGTTGGAGGCCGTGGCATCGGCCTTCTCTGTCATGCCCCTTCGCCAGGAACTCGCACTTCCCGACGAACCCGACGGACGACTCGATCAGTTCACGATCGGCCAGGTGGTTGCGCGTCATCTTCCCGAGAACGCGATCGTGTCGGACGAAGCAGCCACCAACGGATTGGGGGTCGGCCTCGCGCTGGCGACGGCCCGTCCGTACGACCATCTCTCGCTCACCGGAGGCTCGATCGGTCAAGGACTTCCCCTCGCCGGTGGGGCGGCGGTGGCCTGCCCTGATCGCAAAGTCGTATGTCTCCACGGGGACGGCGGCGCGATGTATACCGTGCAGTCGCTTTGGACACAGGCGCGCGAGAACCTCGATGTCACCACGGTGATCTTCTCGAATCGCGCTTACGCGATTCTTCAGGTCGAGATGAGTCGAACCGGCGCCAAGGATCTCATGGCCGAAGGTGACCGGCAGGCTCTCGACATGTTCGATCTGTCCCGTCCCGATCTCGACTGGGTGAAGATCGCCGAAGGTATGGGCGTGGAGGCGGCGCGAGTGTCGACAGTGCGCGAGTTCTCCGACGCTTTCGCTGCGGCGATGAATCAGCGCGGGCCACGGCTCATCGAAGCCGCCGTGTGATCAACCGAGTTCGGTGACCATCTCTTTCAGCCACGCCGGAAGGCGCACCGGGCGGCCTTTCGAATTCACGCATCCGTGAACCGTCCGGGCGGTCGAGCGGATGGCGCCGTCGGCGGCCGGATCCCCGACCGTCAACAGGTAGTCGATCGTGAACGTGGCGCGGGTGGCCGATGACAGCACCAGGTGAACCGAGACCACGTCGTCGAAGTGGAGCGGTTGGCGGTAGGCGACGTGAGCCTCGAGAACCGCGTAGTCGACACCGTCGGCTCGCTCGGCGTCGTACGGATGGCCGATCGCACGCAGGTACTCGACGCGAGCTTCTTCGAGGTACGGGAGGTATCGACTGTGATGCACGATGCCCATGGCATCGGTTTCGGCGAAGCGAACTCGGATGTCGTGCCGAAAGGCGAAATCGCTGGGTTGGGTGGAAATGTCCCGAGTCACGCCACGAAGGTAGCCCGTGCGCACGAAGTGCGATTCGGTGCCGTAGGGTGGGGGGAGTCGGGCACACCGTCCGGCGTTTCTAGAGAAATGAGTACCGCCGTGGCCATCGGCACCGTGAAATTCTTCAATGCAGAAAAGGGATACGGGTTCATCTCCCGTGAAGGCGGAGAGGACGTTTTCGTCCACTTCTCGCAGATCCAGTCACAGGGTTACAAGACCCTGAATGAGGGTCAGCAGGTCGAGTTCGAAGTCGGCCCCGGCCGTAAGGGCGACGAAGCCCGCGACGTTCGCCCCCTCTGAGTCGTCCGCCGTTACGCGGCGATCGCAGCGACGACGGCTCGAACGGCATCGATCACACCACCCGGTGTGATCTCGATATCGAGCCCTCGGCGCCCACCCGAGACGAAGATCGTCTCGTACAGCAGACACGTTTCGTCGATCGCGGTCGATAAGAGTTTGCGTTGGCCGAAAGGGCTGATCCCTCCGACCACGTAGCCCGTGAGCCGTTCAGCTGCTCGTGGATCCAGCATGTCGGCCCTTTTCGCGCCGAATGCCTGAGCCACGGCTTTCAACGAGAGTTGACCCGAAACGGGCACGATGGCGACCGCCTGGGCGATCGATCCTCCGTGAAGTGACACGAGAAGGGTCTTGAACACTCGACCCTCGTCGACACCGAGTGCCCGAGCGGCCGCCTTGCCGTAGCCCAGGTCAGCCGCTTCGCCAGCGTCCCCGTCGGCAAAATGGTGTACCTGGTAGTCGATGGCTGCCCGTTCGAGGGCGACCATGGCCGGCGTCGCGCCTTTCATGCCCGACCATTCATCATTGTCGACCGTTCATCGCTCTCGGCCATGTATACCGTCATTGCTCCGTCCGGTTCCCGTACGGGTCCCGACGCTAGAGTTCATGGACCCCTTGCGGCACCTATGACGGCTCAACACCCGGATTTCGACGACGAGCAGGCGTACATCTCGCATGCCTACGCGTGCCTGGAGCGCAGCCGTGAGGACGCCTGGAAGGTCAGGGGACTCACCGAGGCCGGTGTGGGCGGCACCTTCCAGAACCGCTTCGAGCGCAACGCCATCGACGAACAGCTCATCAGACGTCTCACCGACCTCGATCTCGGAGACGCGGCGCTGGTGTTCGGCCGGATCGATCGGCAGCTCGATGGGCAGGGCGACGCTCGAGCCGACACACCCGGCGACATCGAGAGCTTCCACATCGGGCGGCTCGCAGTGGCCGACGAGAACCGCGATCCGGTGGTGGTCGACTGGCGAGCTCCGGTTGCCGAGCCGTTCTACCGAGCGACGGGTCGCCAACCCATGGGTCTGGCTCGTCGTCGACATTTCGTGGTCGACGGCCCCACGCTTGTCGGTATCGAAGACGAACTTTTCGGTGAGGGCCACCTCGGTATCGGACACGATGACGGCCTCGATGGGGCCGATGGCGGAATCGCGCACTCGAGCGGTTTGCGCGGGTACAGCACACTCATGGCGTCCATCGAGCGTGGCCGTACCGGTCAGTTGGGTGACATCGTCGCGACCATCCAGTCCGAACAGGACGAGATCATCCGCTCACCGCAGGCCGGAGTTCTCGTGGTGCAAGGAGGTCCGGGAACGGGCAAGACAGTGGTCGCTCTGCATCGCGCGGCCTATCTGCTCTACACCAACCGCTTCCCGTTGGAAGATCAGGGTGTTCTCGTCGTCGGTCCCAATCGGGTGTTCCTGCGTTACATCGAACGTGTACTCCCCTCGCTCGGTGAAGCAGGTGTCGAACAAGTCGTCCTCGCCGACCTCGTCGACAACGTCGCTGTGGGCCACGACGTTCGCGAATCCCCAGAGGCGGCTCGGGTCAAAGGTGACGTCCGCATGATCGACGTGATCGACCGGGCGGTCCTCGACCGCGAACGTCCGCTTCGCGATGATCTCGTCCTGCCGTTCCGTACCGGTTATGTGCGACTCACCGCCACCGAGTCCGAACGGATCGTGAAGGCGGCTCGCCGTCGATTCCGCCGCCACAACGCCGGCCGCAAGTGGGTCGAGACCGAGGTCTGGTCGTCGATCGCGTCCACCTGGCGTGAGGGCGGGGCCGGACCGGGTGAACTGCGAGAGGCACTGCGCAGCACCGACGAGATGCGGATGGCCTTCGAACGGATGTGGCCCTATCTCACTCCAGCGCAACTTCTGCACGACCTCTTCGGGTCACGTGCGCTACTGCGGTCGGCGGGTCAGAAGTATCTGTCGGCCACCGAGATCGAATCGCTCCACCGTGAGCGGTCGTCCGATGCCGACTCGGTGAGGTGGAGCGAATCCGACGTGGCTCTCCTCGACGAGGCCTTCGTCGTTCTCGGCCCGCGTCCGCGTAAGAACGGAAAGATCGACGAGAGCGACGAGATCCGTACTTACGGCCACATCGTGGTCGACGAGGTGCAGGACCTCTCGCCGATGCAGTTGCGCATGGTGGCCCGTCGTTCGTTGTCGGGTTCGATGACGATCGTCGGCGACATCGCCCAGGCGACGGGTGCGCACGCGCCGACGTCATGGGACGATGTTCTGGCTCACCTGCCTCAGCCGCGCTCGGGACGCGACGAACTCAGTCGAGTCATCGGGCTCTCGGTCGGATATCGGATCCCGGGACAGATCATGGAACTCGCCAATCGGGTGATGGCAGTCGCGACTCCCGGGCTTCGGGCGCCGTCGGCCGTCCGGTTGGGTCCGGCTCCGCCATCGTTCGTGTCGGCGACGCCGAACTCCTTGCTCGATCGTACGGTCGACGAGACGATCGCTCTCGTTGCCGCGGTCGGTGGCGGAAACGTCGCCGTGGTGACGCCGAACGACATGGTCGACGAGATGTGCGAGGCACTCGCGTCTCGTGGCGTCGAGCATGGCCGGGCCAATCGTTCGGCGCTCGACAGTGGAGTCACCGTGGTGCCGGTCGGTCTCGTGAAGGGACTCGAGCTCGACGCAGTGGTGGTGGTCGAGCCGTCACGCATCGTCGGCGGCGAGTCGCAGGGCATGCGTTCGCTGTACGTCGCACTCACACGTTCGACGCAACGGCTGTCGATCGTTCACGCCGAAGATCTCCCGGCTCCGCTGCTCGGCGAGTGACGTCAGCGGGCCAAGTTGGCGAGATAGTCGCGCACGACGTCGGCCACGAACTTGGCCGCTTTGTCGGCATCGGCCGGCCGGCTTCGCTCGACGGACAATCGGGCCAGGTCGAGCATGCGAACGATTGCGTCCGCTACGTCGGGATCGTCGGCCACCACTTCTCGCTCGACGGCCGCCCACAGGGCTTCGATCTCGGCGAGGCGTGACCGCTTGTCGATGTCGCCGCGGTCGAATCCAGCCGGGACCGGTCCGATGAGGAGTGACAGATCGGACAGGCCGGTCACGAGTCGGGGCAAGAGTTCGACGGCGGTGCCTTCGGGGAGTGTGGTCGTGGTCGCAACGACCGTGGAGGTGGCCACGGTCTCGTCGTACGTGGTGGATCCACATGCGACGAGGACCAGTGTCGCGGCCGTCAGGCCGAGCGAGCGCCGCATGATCACGCAGTCACCAGAATGCGAGCCGACGCGAAGGCATCGACCGCAACTCGTCGACCCTCCACGTCGACCTCCATCGACCCGTCACGGTCGATGGACGAGACACAGCCCCGACGTCCAGGTTGGATACTGGACGATTCGAGAAATTCGAGGAGACCGGGTGTGAACTCGAGTTCTTCAGGAATGCGCGACACCGTGAATTCGGTGCCGGCCACGAGAGTGCCGAGGGGGCGACTGACGGGATCGACGTACGACGAGCCGGGAATCGGATTGCCGTGTGGGCAAGTGGTGGGTGCACCGAGGAGGCGGTTCATGGCCCCCTCGACCGAATCACTCATGACGTGCTCCCACTTCCCGGCCTCGTGGTGAGCCTCGGCCCACGAAAGTCCGAGAACGTCGGTGAGAAATCGCTCGGCCAGCCGGTGGCGGCGCACCACAGTGGTGGCCAGGTCAGTTCCGTCAACCGTCAGCTGAATACGATTGTCGACTGTCTCGACAAGGCCGGCCTTCGTGAGCTTGTCGATCATCTGCGACACGGATGCCCGACTCACCTCGAGCCGCTCGGCGATGCGGGCCTGGATCACGTCGAGATCGTCTTCGTGCAGTTCGAAGATGCACTCGCAGTACTCCTCGAAAGCCGGATGACGCTCCATGCCCCGAGGTTACAGCGGTACCGAAGTGCCTGTCCCGGCAGGCCGATCTCGATTCGGGTGCCTTCGAGTCGGTCTCTCGTCGGGCTCTACCCTCGCTGTGTGACCTCCGACGAGTTCCCGCCGCCACCTCCACCTTGGGTCGATCCGCCTCGACGTTCGCGTGCGCCACTCGTGACGAGTCTGGTCATCGCTCTGGTCGTAGCGATCCTCGTCGTTGTGGTGGCATCGGTGACCCTCGGTGGAGACGACGACGCGGAGCGAGGCGAGGCGGTGGCGGAGGCGTTCGGCCGACTGGACGATTCGCTCGACTACGGCGACGACGGCTACGTCGAGTTGAAGTCGTGTCCGGTGGGCGATGCCCGTGAACTCGCGCGTGATGTGTCTGGTGTGGTCGACGTCTCGATGTCGGTGCTCGACGGCGCCGTCTACACCGACGCCTACGAGAGGTTCGACGGCTACCCGGCCATCATTCAGTGTTTCGTCACGAGCGACCCCGACGACGGCTTCGGTCCGACCGCAGTCGGTTTTTCGGTGTCGGGGGTGCCCAGTAGCTCGTATCGCGACTTCTTGCTCGACGACGCCTACGAGTCCGGCATCGAGGTGACCATCGACGTGCAACGTCGACACGACGGGCAAGTCTTCGACGGCGATCTCTTCGGCTACTGCTACCGGGCCGCCGATCTGAGCGGTTGCGGTGCCGATTTGGTGGATCGCGTGAACGGAGTGGTCCTGTCGGTGTACCTACAGGGTTCGGAGCGCACGGCGAACGAGGTGGTCGAAGCACTCGACCGAATCGTCGGCGACATGGTTCGGTCACTCGTCGATTTCGTGGATCGCAATCCCGTCCCCGACACGTATTCCGACACCGGTGAGATCACCGGCGTCTGACGCCTATTCGAACACGACACCTTGCGCAAGGGGAAGCTCGTTCGAGTAATTGACGGTGGCGGTCGATCGTCGCATGTATGCCTTCCACGAGTCACTTCCACTTTCGCGTCCACCGCCGGTTTCCTTCTCGCCGCCGAACGCTCCACCGATTTCAGCACCCGATGGCCCGATGTTGACGTTCGCAATACCACAGTCGCTGCCCGACGGTCCGGTGAATCGCTCGGCCTCCCGAAGGTCGGTGGTGAAAATCGACGACGCGAGTCCTTGCGGAACTCCGTTCTGGAGGGCGATCGCCTCGTCGAAATCGTCGTAGGTCATCACGTAGAGAACCGGCGCGAACGTCTCGGTACACACGATCTCGGTCTGGGCCGGCATCCGAACGACGGCCGGTCGCATGAAAGACGCCTCCGGTGCTTCGGACTCGAACATTCGCTCGCCGCCGATGACCGAACCACCGTCGGCTCGGGCGGTGTCGAGCGCGGCCGACATACGTCGGCGAGCGTCGACCGAGATGAGTGGACCGACCAACGGGTCGTCGTGCAGCGGATTACCGACACGGAGTCCGGCAAAGGCTCGTTCGACTCGTTCGGAAAGTTCGCTGGCAACCGACTCGTGCACCACGAGTCGACGAAGCGACGTGCAGCGTTGTCCGGCGGTGCCGGCGGCGGCGAAAGTGATGGCGCGCACCGCCATGTCGAGGTCGGCGCTCGGGGTCACGATCGCCGCGTTGTTGCCGCCGAGTTCGAGTATCGAACGGCCGAACCGAGAGGCGACAACCGGTGCGAGCTCGCGTCCCATACGTGTGGAACCGGTTGCCGACACCAGTGGAAAGCGTGCGTCAACGGCGAGGTCACGTCCGACGTCGGCTCCTCCGAACACGACTTGGCAGACGTCAGGGTCGAGGTCACATTCGACCGCAGCCCGTCGCGCCAGCGTGTTGCATGCGAGAGCCGTGATCGCGCTGTGATCGGACGGCTTCCACACGACCGGGTCGCCGCACACCAGGGCCAGGGCTGCGTTCCACGACCACACCGCAACCGGGAAATTGAAGGCTGTGATCACGGCGATCGGGCCGAGGGGATGCCATGTCTCGGTCAGGCGGTGGAGAGGTCGCTCGGAGGCGATGGAGAGTCCATGCAACTGGCGCGAGAGTCCGACCGCGAAGTCACAGACGTCGATCATTTCGCGAACCTCACCGATCGCTTCGGAGCGAATCTTGCCCGCCTCGATCTGCACGAGCGTGGCCACATCGTCGAGATGTACGCGGAGCAAGTCGCCGAGACGACGTACCATGTCACCGCGGCGAGGGGCTGGGACGTCGCGCCACGACGTGAAGACGTCGGCCGATCGGTCGGCTGCCTCATCGGCCGAGAGTGCGCGCGCGAGTGTCCCGTATCCGGCACCGGTGATCGGCGAACGGGCCACGACATCGCCGTCACGGAAGATGTTCGAGGCGCCGAGGCGATCGAGGATGCCGTCGACGAGGGATCGAATCTCGGCGGACGACGAGGGTGTGAACACTGCGGCCTCGGCGACGTCAGTCGGTGACGAGCGACGGAATGAACAGTCGTGATGCCGGCGATGCCGAGGCGATTGCGTCGGCGGCGAGGATCACTGCGGCTCCGGTGTAGGCAGTGCGTTCACCGGCTGGGAAGTTCTCGCGAGTTGGATACACCACGCCGGTCCAGTACGACCCGTCGTCATGACGATGCGAACGAGTCCAGTCCAACAGATCGGTGGCCCGTTCGACGTCGCCGACGGCCGAGTACGCAAGTGAGCACTCGGCGGTCTCGGCGGCAGTGATCCAGGGTTCGTCGCTCACGCAGCGGATCCCCTTGCCCGGCATGGCGAAACTGTCCCAGCCACTGTCGAGTCGCGCGCGTGCCACGTCTCCTTCGAGGGCGTTGGTGAGCACCGGGTAGTACCAGTCCATCGCCCAACGTTCCTTGGGTTCGAAGGCATCGGGCCGTTCGATGATCACGTTGCGCAAGGTGTCGGCGGCGTCTTGCCAGTCGGGTCGGGTTTCGCCCACCAAATCGGCGAGTTCGACCGCGCAGGTGAGCGCATGCCAGATCGAGGACGATCCGGTGAGGAGTGCGTAGTCCCACGGCGATGCGTGCTCTTCACGCGCCCACAACACGGTTCCGTCGTGGCGACGCATCGACAGCACCCAGTCGACGGCTCGTTCGACGGTGGGCCACAGATTGTCGACGAAACCTCGATCCCAGGTGCACAGCCAGTGATGCCACACGCCGGCTGCGATGTATGCGCAGACGTTGGTGTCGAGTTTGGGCTCCTCTACGAGTTCGCCCGGCAGGTAGTAGTTGAACCACCAGCCGTCGCGGTGTTGCGTGTTGATGAGCCATTCGTAGGCCCGTTCGGCTTCTCGGTGCAGCCCGGCGATGTCGAGGGCCATGGCGGTCTCGACATGATTCCAGGGGTCGCAGTGGCCGCCTTCGAACCAGGGGATCATCCCGGAGTCGAGTTGAAGGGCGGCGATCGACTCGGCCGTGCGGACGATGTCGTCGGCGGTGAGGACACCTTCGATGTGGGGAACGGTCGTCATGCGGCGGCCTTCATGTTGCGACCCTCTCGTACGGCGGGTTTCTTGATTCCGTAGACGATCAGGCTCTTGCCCATCACGGGAGAGAGGACTTTCTCGACGACCTTCACCATGCGCGGCTGCTTCTCGATGTCCCATTCGAGAAAGCGCTTGTACACATTGACGAGTCGATGGTCGTCACGACGCGGACCGACGGCGCACTTCAACCACCAGTAGGGCGAGTGAAGGGCGTGGGCGTGGTGCGAACCGCGGACATCGAGTCCGGCGGCTCGTAACTTCGCCACCAGTTCGGTGCGGCTGTAGATGCGAACGTGCCCACCTACCGACTTCGGTGCGTGGTACTCGTCGGACAACGACCAATTGACTTTCTCGGGCCACCAAGCCGGCACGGTGCACGCAAACGATCCACCCGGACGCAGAACACGGATGAGTTCGGCGATGGCCGACACGTCGTCCTGGATGTGTTCGAGCACTTCGGACGTGATCACTCGGTCGAAGGTGTCGTCGGGAAAAGGCAACCGGGTGGCGTCGCCACGCAGGGCGCCGACGTAGGAGTCGCGCGAGATCTGTCCGTCTTCGAGCATTGCACCAAAGGTGGCACGCGTGGTGCGTACCTCGTCGTCGGCGTAGTCGAGGGCGACGATTCGTCCGCCGAGTCGGGCCACCTCGTAGGCGTGCCGTCCGAAGCCGGCGCCAGCGTCGAGAACCAGATCACCCGGCAGCAGCCCCAACTTCTCGAAACGAACCGTCAGCATCAGTTGAGCCGGCCGTTGCGCTTGAGCTTCTCGACGTTGTGTGGCATCGACAGGACTTCTCGGTACTGATCGACGGTGAGTTCGGCACACCGGCGCCATGTCCAACGATCGATCACGCGTTGGCGGCCGTTGGCGCCCACTCGGGCCCGAAGTTCGGGATCGTCGAGACCGCGGCGGATGGTGGCGGCGAGGGCCTCGGCATCACCGGCCGAGCACTGCAGGACGGTGTCGCCGTCGGTGCCGGTGACTTCGGGGAGAGCACCGCCATCGGTGGCCACCAGGCAGATCCCGGTGCACATCGCCTCGATGGCGGGAAGGCTGAACCCCTCGTAGAGGGATGGAACCACGGCCAGTTCGGCCTCGGCGTAGAGCTCGACGATGCGCTCGTCGGGCACACCCGACACGAACTGGATGTGCGGTTCGAGTCCGAGCTTCTGGATGAGATCCATGCTCTTCCCCGGCTTCGGCTTACCGATGATGGTCAGAGTCACATCTCGTTCGGTGCGCAACTTGGCCATGGCTTCGAGCAAGTAGGGAAGGCCTTTGAGAGCCACGTCGGCCGAGGCCGTGGTGATGAGACGGCCCGGCGTGCGCGCAACGTCGGGCTGGGGCGCGAAGAGTTTCGGGTCGACTCCGACGGGTACCAGTCGCATGCGATCGAGCGACACGCCCATATCGGCGTTGATGTCCTTGATGCTGTTCTCGCTCACGACGACGATGCGCGGCATCTTGCTCGCCACACGTCCCTGCATTTTCACGAACGAGTAGAAGCGCGACACGCCGAGTCGCTTCCACCAGTTGGGTGCGTGCTCCATTTCGAGAGCACGATCGCGTGTGATCGGGTGATGGAGGGTGACGATCGTCGGGATCATCTCTTCGACGCCGAGGATGCCACGGCCGAGACACTGGTTGTCGTGCACCAGATCGAAGTCACGCGTGCGTGAGGCGAGATGACGTCTCACTCGAGCTGAGAATGCCGTGGGTTCGCCGAACTGGCCGGTGAGGAAGAGACCGAGTTCGAGCCAGTCTTCGCGCTTTTTCAGCTCCCAGATGGCGGGGAGTCGGAAGGGGTAGTGGTCGTTCACGAGGTCGAGGCTCGGAAGCTTGGTGAGGGGGACCCGATCGTCGAGGACGGGGTAGGGCTGACCACCGAAAACTTCGACCGAATGGCCGAGGTCGACCAGGGCCTTCGTGAGATGACGGGTGTAGACGCCTTGGCCTCCGACGTGCGGTTTTCCTCGGTAGGTGAGGTAGGCCAGACGCAGCGGCGCGTCGGCATCGAGGACTGACGACATAGGAGGACAATCCTACCGTCGGGTCACTTTCAGCAGTCCGTGGTGAGGGTGGCCGAACCGACGGCGCTCTGGCCGGTCGTGGTTTCGGCGGTGACCTTGATCAGGACATTCGTCGTACCGAGGGGCAGTGGAGTGGAGGCTCGCCAGAGGCCGTCGATCCCGCGGGTCATGTTGAGAGTGGGTGACGGGCCGATCTTCTTGCCGGCCGAGTTGAAGAACTCGGCGCCTCCCAGAACCGTTCCCGTTGCGATCTTGCCACTGGTCGTGACCTCGGCGCGAAGCCCGACGTTCGAGCACTGGAGGTTCACGCCGGCAACTTTGTTCACCGAGATGGTGATCGCGGTCGTTGTGGGGGTGGTCCGCTCGATCGTTCCGTACATCGAGGCGGTACGAGGGGGTGACGACGCTCCCGATTCGGTCGACGTGGTGGTGAAAGTCAGCGTGTGATCGAAGGTACCGGTCGGGAAGTTTTTGGTGTCGGCCACGGCACCGGCTCGATCGAAGTCGACGGTGAGCGATGCTTGTTGGCCGGCCGCCAGTGTTCCCGACGCCGGTGACGTCGTGAACTTCGACGACGACACAGCGGTCGTGAACGACACCGGGAACGGGTTCGGGTTGAACAGCGCGACCTTGAGAGCGGTTCTGTCGACTCCGAAGTCGAGTTTGGTACTCGACACCTGGATCGACTGCACGACGACCGGAGCCTCCGTGGTCGAGCTCGGGGGTGTCGCTTTGGCAGCCTCCGATGTGGTGGGCACGTCGGTTGGCGGCACCACGGGGACGATCGGCGCATTCGGGGTCGACGGTACGGACGAGTTCGACGAGGGCGGAGGTGGTCCCGAAGCCGGATCGCCAGCGCCACCGATGTTTCCGTCGGTCGTCGCCGTCACCTCGTCGGGTGAGTCGTCGTCGCCGACGATCTGGATCACCGATCCGCCTCCCGACACGATTTGTCGATCGTCGCCCGACACGAGTGTCTCGGTGGCGCCCGTCGGGTCGGCAACCGCTACCGATACCGCGCTCGAGTCGCCGGTGTCGTCACCGATGGTGGCCACCAGAACGGCTCCACCGACGACGGCGACGGCGGTGGCCGCCGCGGCCCAGGCCGCCACGTGGCGGCCAGCGCGTACGGCACGTGGGAAACCCTTGTGGGCGTCGAAGCGAATGGTGCGAGACGTCGTACTCGATGTCGGGTTCGATGTGGTCGATGTTGACGACGAACCTCCGGAGTCGGTCGACGCGCCTCCGGAACCACCCGGAATCGCGGCTGCCAGAACACGCTCGCGTAGTCCGAACGGCATCGCGAACACCGGTGCGGCACCGAACAAAGCGAGGGGGGCGTACTTCTTGCGTGTGCGGTCGCACGTCGCGCACTCCTCGATGTGTCGATTCACGCGCTTACGAAGAAGAATCGTCAGCTCGCCGTCCCATCCGGACAGGATCTGGGCCAATTGCGAACAGTCGCGCCGGCCGGCCTTGGCCACTGTCAGAGCACCAAGACTCTTCTCGACACGCTCACGCATGCGATGAACCAGCGAGTAGCTCTGCTCGGGTGTGACTCCGAGTGCATCGGCCAGATCGGCACCGGCGAGTCCTTGACGAACCGAGAGCTCGAGAACGAGTCGATCTCGCTCGTCGAGTCCGGAGGCCGCCGAGCGAACGAGCGATGCCAGTTCCTCGTGAGCGATGGCTTCACCGGCTTCGTGGGGGTCGTATCCGCTAGCCACGTCAGGCGTTCCCTCGTCCTGGAAGTCGACCGGGACGGCGCGCTTGCGTTTTTTGGTTCGTCGATACACCTCGTGTCGCAGAACCGAATAGAGCCATGGCTTCAATCGATCGGGTTCTCGCAACTGTCCGAGTCGCTCGGCGGCCACACAAAAGACGTCCTGCACCATGTCGGCCGCGTCGTGACGATCCGAGAGCATCGCTCGTGCCGTGTCGTACAGACCCGGGGCGTACCGGTCGTAGATCGCGGCGAGCGCGCTCTTGTCGCCCGACAAGTAGTCGGCGACGAGACGTGCGTCGGTCGTGAGAGTGGTCATGGGTGTTCGCCTCCACGGGGTTCGAGAGAAGCGAACGGCCGTGATCTGGCAGAAAGTTTGCCCGAAGTTCTTGGTGTCGTCGGTCTCACTCGCCCCACCACAGGGTGAACCATTCAGTGGTCGACGACCCGGCGGTCACGATCGTCGGGTCGATGTTGAGGGCGTTCGGAGGGCCGGATTGAGGCTCTATGCAGGTGGCATGGTCGGGTCGGTCGTACACGACCCAATGGTGACACGAACTCCGGAGGCGTAGTGCTCGGCCGCCGATCGTGATCGTCAAGTTCTCGTCAACGTCGGTGAAACAGTCGTCGAGTTCACCCCACGTGAGCCGTGCGCACAGTTCGGATCGGAATTCGGCGATGCCGTCCAGATCGCGACGATGAACGGCAGCGGGGGTGAAACCGATGGAATCGGGCTTGTGGAACCACGGATGCCAGCCCATCTGAACCGGCATCGCAGCATCGGCCTCCAGTGTGAGTCGAAGTTCGAGTCGGTCGGGGTGGAGGGCCACGTGATGGGTGACGCGTCCGGGGAACGGCCACGGATTCGCGAGTCGAATCGACAGAACGCACGACGAGATGTCGTCGTGATCGACTCGCCAAGTCCTGTCGTGAACGGTGCCGTGGAGCGCGTGCGGTGGTCGGAGCCGCGGTAATTCGTAGGTGGAACCGTTCCACTCGAGAATTCCGTTTCGCAGTCGACCGGCGAATGGAACCATGGGATACAGCCCCCAGTCGAGCGGGTCGTCATGACGTGGATCGCCGGCCACGATGAGGTCGACGCCGTCGACCGCAAGGTGGGAGATTCGGCCACCGCACGACGGATCGACCTGAACGACGGCTCGACCAGACGTCAACTCGATCACATCGGCATCATTTCACGGGGGCCGACGTGTGTGGCACCATCGTCGGGTGCGTGTTCTCGTTCAGCGAGTCGACGAAGCGTCGGTGGTGTCGATCCTCGACGGTGTCTCGACGACCACCGGCCGTATCGGCCCGGGTCTCCTGGCGCTGGTCGGTGTGACTCATTCCGACGACGTCGTGACGGCTCGCAAGTTGGCCGACAAGTTGTGGAACCTGCGCATCATGGACGACGAGAAT
>CBFHWN010000020.1:0-30245 GCA_965659595.1 uncultured Ilumatobacteraceae bacterium
ACGTTGTCGACGACATGGTCCTACTCAAATCGTCGCTCCCCGGTTGGACAGTCGGTCACGTTCTCGCGCACCTCGAACAGAACGCTCGTGCCATGACGCACATGGTCGAGGCTGCCGAGGGCGGTGCTGTCGCTGAGATGTACCCGGGTGGGGCAGAGGCTCGTTCGGCGGCGATCGAGTCGCTCGCCGTACGCAGTGCCGACGAACATCGTCGACAGACTCGTCAGTCGATCTACGAACTCGAAGGTGCCTTCGCTCGAGCTCGTGAGGGTTGGTACGGATTCGGTCGTTCGACTACCGGTGTCGAGATCCCGATCGTCGATCTGCCCGTGCGCCGTTGGCGCGAGGTCGAAGTGCACCTCGGTGATCTCGGTCTCGAAGAATTGGGGCCGACCGGATCGGCAGCCTGGTCGGAGGCCTACGTGCGCGACGATCTCCTCGTGCTGACGATGCAGTGGAAGTCGCGTGGCTCGATGGGTTTGACCGACCTTCCATCTCCCATCGCCACCCGCCCGCCGCGAGAGCGTCTGGCCTGGCTGCTCGGACGCCTTCATGTGGACGGACTTGCCGCAGCGGGTGTCATGGCATGAAGTCACGCGTCCGTCGGGTGCTGATCGCCACGGTGGTAGCGACGCTCGGAATGATTGGGGTGGCGGTCGGGTCGGCGTCGGCTCACGCCTCACTCGAATCGTCCGATCCCGCACCTTCGGCTGTTCTCGAAGTGTCGCCGACTTCCATCCGACTCGAGTTCACCGAATCGGTGGCTCCTGCCCCCGATGCCGTGATCCTGCACGACGCCGATGGTGATCCCATACGAACTGCCAACGCTCGTCTCGGCGAGTCGTCCTCGTCGATCGTGCTCGATGGATTGCCCCCGTTGCCCGACGGCGTGTACGCGGTTGCTTGGAGGGTGGTGTCGAGTGATGGCCACCTCGTGCAGGGCGCGTACACCTTCACCGTCGGTTCGTCGATCGTGAGTGATGTCGACATCGGAGCGTTGGTCGGTCAGGTGCTCTCGTCACGCTCAGGTGCATCTGGAGTGGAAGGAGTTCTCGTCGTTCTTCGATTGCTGTCGTATTTGGCGGTCGTTGTTGCCTTCGGTGCGCTGGTCTTTCACGCAAATGCGCATGTCGATCGCGGACGTCTTGGTTGGATGAGCCTCGTGTCGCTCGTGGTTCTGGCCGTGTCGACGTTCGCCCACTTCGTCGTTCAGGGCGTGTATCTGACCGCTGGCGACTGGTCGACGTCGTTCGACGCCGACGCCTGGAGCGAGACATGGTCGACTCGTCTCGGACTCGGTCTCGTGGTTCGTCTGGCTCTCGTCGCCGTCCTCGTCGCGCTCGTCCTCGCGGTGCCGTCGAACGACGTTCGTCGGGCCCGTGAGAGAGTCGCCACGTCGTGGTGGCAGTCGTCGACGGCTCTCATGGCAACCGGTGTACTCGTCACCTTTGCCGCGGGAGGTCACGCCAGTGCCGTTCCTCTCGCCGGTGTCGCCGTCGCGGTCGACGTGATCCACCTCGGAGCGATCGCCGTATGGGTCGGGGGTCTGGGCGTCGTTCTTCTGGCTGGTCGAGGACGACACGGCGTCGTCGAGCAGTTGTCGCGCCTCGCCGTCGTGGCAGCTCCCCTAGCCGTGGTCACCGGACTCTGGCAGACGTGGCGTATCGGAGGCGGTCTCGGAGAACTCGCGTCGACCACCTGGGGGCGAGGAATGATCCTGAAGATCGCTGTCGTGGTTGTCGTGGTGGCGCTCGGAGGTGTGGCGCGACTGGTTGTCCGACGGGGAACGCATGGTGTTCGTCGACTGGTGACCGTCGAAGTGATCCTCGCTCTCGTCGTCCTCGGGGTGAGTGCCTATGTGGTCGGTGAGTCACCCGTCGTCGCTCGAACCCCGGCGGTGTTCTCGACGACGCTCACACAGGGTTCGACGATCGTGGGTGTGACGGTGACTCCCGGGCTGGTCGGAAACAACGAGATTCACGTGGTCGTCACTCCACCGGGTGGCGCCCTGGAGCGCATCCCGTCGATCGAGATGCGGGCTTCGTCACCCGACGGTGACGGAGCGCCACTCACCGTCGCCGTGAGTGGCGCCGGCCCGAATCATTTCGTGGGCCGCGTGGCCTTTTTGGAAGAAGGGGACTGGCTGCTCGAGATCATCCTGCAGCCCGATCCAGCCAGTTCTTTCCTGTTGGCCACCGAAGTGCCGATCAAGAGCTGAGGCCACCGGCGTCGGCGGCCACCGATCGCATCACCACATGGTGAGGGAGGCCGGTCACCGATTCAACGAAGCCGTCGCCGATCACTTCGAAGTTCAGTCGACGGTAGAAATCGAGCGCCGCGTCTCGGGCATTGGCCCAGACGACGTCGATGTGACGATCGCAGAGACGGCGGAGGCCTTCGTCGATCAGCCGCGCGCCGAGGCCACGGCTCTGCTGGTCGACGGCGGTCGCCATGCCGCGTAACTGGTAGGCGGCTCGGCGTGGTGACGACGGATACCCGCGTCGAAGCCACGTGCTGGTTGCGATCACTCGCCCCGACGGGTCGAAGGCCGCCAGATGGAAGGTATCGGGGTCGTTGTCACCGTCGAACTCGACCGATTGATCGACCATGCCCGCTCGTAACACCTCTCGTCGCAGTGGGCGGATCGTCTCGACGGGGACCGACACGACGGTGACTGTCTGGTGCGTTCCGAGACGATGAACGCCGTCGGCGACTGCGGTCACGTCGGACTGATCGTGCGAAACGAGGAGCGCGGTCGTTTCGGACGCGTGCAACATCTGCCTGACGACTCCGGCCAGATGGAGACGCCGCTCGTCGTCGAGCCCGGCGAAGGGTTCGTCGAGGAGCACCACGCGCGGTAGAGGGGCGAGGGTGCGGGCGAGGGCAACTCGCTTGGCCTCGCCTCCCGACAAGGTGGAGGTCGACTGGTTGCCGCGATCGGCCAGACCGACGGCATCGAGAAGTTCGGCGACCCTCCGTGCGACCTCGTGTCGCGTCCAGCCGGCGGTGCGAAGTCCGAAGGCAACGTTGTCGGCCACGTCGAGATGGGGGAACAATTGATTGTCCTGAAAGACGAGGCCGACGCGCCGACGATGAGTCGGCCAGTGGGTCACGTCCTCGCCGTCGATGTCGACTCGACCGTGATCGAGTCGTTCGAGTCCGGCCACGATGCGCAACAGAGTGGTCTTTCCCGACCCTGAAGCACCCACGACGGCGAGAATGGAACCAGTCGGGACATGAAGAGATTCCCGATCGAGCACGGTGCGGCCGTCGAAGGCGATGCCGACTTCGATGATCGACAAGCTCATGTGAGCGACCTTCGGTCGACGAGGGCGACCAGTCCGGCGGTGGCGACGAGGAGCAGAACTGCAGCGGCCGAACCGGTCATCACGGACAGTGAACCAGGTCGGGACAGAAGTGACTCCACGACGATCGGCAGCGTCGTCGTGTCACGTCTCGTGAGGAAACTCGTGGCCCCGAACTCGCCGAGAGACATGGCGAGAGAGAAGGCCGAGGCAGTGGCGAGAGCCGGCTTCAGCAGCGGGAGTTCCACGCGTGCCCAACGGCGCCACGGGGAGGCGCCGAGAGTGGCGGCCGCCTCGCCGAGACCGGATGGAATGCTGCGGACGAGTGGAATCACCGAGCGCACGACGAAGGGAAGTGCCACGCTTGCGTGCACGACTGGAACGAGCCACCACGATCCCCGTACATCGATCGGATCGACGTCATAGGTGATCACGATTCCGAGTCCGACGGCCACTGCCGATACGCCGATCGGTGCGTTCACGATCGCCTCGAGCCACCGTCGGGGGCGACGCGCCACCGACCGGGCGAGTGACACGCCGGCCGGCACGGCCAGAACTGCGGCGACGATCGCATAGAGGAGAGAATTGGTGACGGCTTCGACGATCTTGGTGTCGGGTAGTCGTGATTCGGTGAGTCCGAACAGGTTCTGCCAGCCGGCTAGCGACCATCCGGACGAGGAGCGCAGCGACGTGGCGACGAGAGCGGCGATCGGGACGAGAAAGGCCGAGCTGAGAACCCAGACCACGATCTCGAGACGACGATGTCGACGACGGGTCGACTTGGAGGTCGAGAACACCGCCCATTCACTCGAACGTCGACTCCACAACGTGAGAGCAGTGATCACTACGAAAGCCTGAACACCAGCCAGGACTGCCGCTCCCGATACGTCTCCAAGCGCAACGGCGCGCCGGTAGATTTCGACGTCGACTGTCGACCAGCCGCTTCCCAAGACGCGAATCACGCCGTACGACGTCGCGCACATCACGAAAACCAGCGAGGCAGCCGAGATGATCGCCGGACGCAACAGTGGCCAGACGACGCGACGAGCCACGATCAGAGGGCCGGCACCGAGGCTGCGCGCGGCGGCGAGCAGATTCTCGTCAATGGAGCGCCACACGGGAAAAACGGTGCGTAACACCACGGAGACGTTGAAGAAGACGTGGGCGAGAAGAATTGCAACGAGCGAACGGTCGAGGGACGCCGGCAGCACAGCGAGGAACGCCGCGCCGACCACGACGGTCGGAAGAACGAACGGTGCCGTGAACACCGCCATCAGCATCGGGTGCCCTCGCACTTGATACCGGGCCAGTATCCACGTCGGCACGAGTCCGACACCGAGGGTGATGAACGTCGAGAGTGCTCCTTGCCAAATCGAGAACCAGACCGCACGACTGACACCGGGACGGGACCAGACCGACCACGGGTCGTCGACGGTCTCGACGACGAGAACTGCAAGTGGCACGATCACGACCGCGGTGATGAGGAGAGCACTCGGCGCAGGTCCGAGACTTGGCGACCACATGGACATCGTCGACGGCGACGACGGACGCCTCACGAGACGAGGGTGAGCCATTCCTCGACCCAACCCGCACGACCTTCGGCGATTCGCGAGGCATCCATTGTCGACGGGTCGGTCACGACCGGCGCATGTTGCAGAAAGCTCGATGGAAGTTCGGCGTCGCTGTTCGACGGGAAGACGAAGAGGCTCTCGGGGAGAGTCTGCTGGAAATCCACGCTCACGAGATGGTCCACCAAACGGCGAGCCTCTTCGAGGTGCTTCGTTCCGCGCAACACTCCGGCGAATTCGATCTGACGAAAGCAGGAGTCGATCATCACCGAGGTGGGGGCCCGGGAGCCGTCGGGTAACGGAGGATCGGCGAAGATCATCTCGGCCGGAGGGCTCGACGCGTAACTGAGGACCAGAGGTCGATCGCCCCCATAGCGGGTGAAGGCGGTGTAGTACGCGTCGCTCCAGCCGCTGACGACGAGCACGTCGTTGGCGATGAGGGCTCGCCAGTAATCGGCCCAGCCGTCTTCGCCGAACCGATCGATCGTGGCCAGAACGAAAGCGAGACCCGGTGACGATGTCGAGGCGTCGGAAACGACGAGTAACCCTCGGTAGGTCGGATCGATCAGATCGTCGAGGCTGGCGGGTGCAGCGAGATTTCGTTCGGCAAGTACCCCATCGTCGATGTTGATGCAGACGTCACCGAAATCGACGGGAGTCACTGCACCAGCGCCCGCGGTCACGAGTTCGCCTCGAAGGGGATGAACGGTCGACACGTAGGGATCGAACACATCGGCATCGAGCGCACGCGACAGCAACGTATTGTCGACGCCCCACAGCACGTCGCCTTCCGGGTTGCCCGCTGTGAGAGCGGCCTTGGCGATCAGTTCGCCGGCGTCCCCGCCCCGGGCGATGTCGACCTTGATTCCGGTTTCGGCGGTGAAGAGATCGAAGGCGGTCTCGGGTGGTGTGAACGAGTCGTAAGCCAGCAACACGAGTCGGTCGGGAGCGGAGTCATCCGACGTTCCGCAAGCCGACGCGAACAGCGCGATGACTGACAGTGATACGAGAGCGATGGTCGTTCTGATTCGTCTGTCGATCATGATGCACCTCCTCGTGTGATTCGTCGGGGTGGAAGGTCGATGTGATCGGGGGCGATCACGGCGAGCACCCCGGCGGTCAGTTCGATCGTTGGTGACTGGTGGGCGACCACGTTGCTCACGCCTCGGGCTCGATTGCCGTGAAGAGTTTCGCCGTCGAGATCCCACTGCAGGCCGGACGTTCGTACGTCGAACGCGGTGCCCAAGAGTGGAACGAGGCTCACTGTGCGACCGACGTCGACGTCGATGATCCGAGGTCGACCGGGGTGAACGACTCGCAGGTGATCACGACCGATCCACGCCTGGACGTCGTCGAGTCGTGCCAGGTCGTCGCCCGCCAGAGCGGCCATGACGGCCAGAAGATGATCGAGCCGTCCACCTCCTCCCGTCACGAGGGTGATCGACGTCGCACCTCGGTGGACGGCGGCTTGCAACGCGAGTTCGGTGTCGGTCAGGTCCTTGTCGACGGGGGAGATGTGAATCTGGGTCGTTCCTGATTCGGCGCGGGCCCGTCCGTCGGGTGACACCGAGTCGAGATCACCTACCAGTAGATCGACGTCGAAACCGAGCGCGATGGCGTGATCGAATCCGGAGTCTGCGCACACCACGTCGTGATGAGGTTCGAGACGATCGACGACTCTCGGGTCGGGCGGATCTCCGCCCGTCACCACGAGAGCATGGTGCACGGTCGACGGGAGCGAATTCGAATGTGTCGATTCCATGTTCCTCCGCTGGCATTACCCAGATCAGGTGTGCGGGTCGGTGACGCGGTCACCCTCTCAGCCCGCCGATCGTGCGAGCTCCCCGTTGGTGAACTCAACCCTAGCGGTACTTCGTCCCCCGTCGACACTCGTGCGACAATGGGCGATCGGCACCGATGAGCGAAGAGTCGACGAGGGGTGGACGGGTATGGCCGGAGAACTGACGGGACGGGTGGCCTTGGTGTCGGGCGGTGGACGGGGCATCGGGCGCGGTATCAGCGAGTTGTTGGCCGCTCACGGTGCGACGGTTGCGGTCAACTATCGACGTGATGCCGAAGCAGCTGACGAGACGGTTCGGGCGATCGAATCAGCAGGAGGTGTGGCACGTGCCTATGCGGCGTCGGTCGACGATGCCGACGCCGTGAAGGTGATGGTCGATCAGGTCGTGTCTGATTTCGGCTACGTCGACATCCTGGTCTGCAACGCAGGCATTGCCTCGAAGGGTCGCGCCGTGGCCGACACCGATCCGGCCGAACTCGTGAACGTCGTCAACACTCACGCCATCGCACCCCATCATCTCGCACGTTGCGTGTTGCCTTCGATGCGCACTCGTGATCGAGGAGACATCGTGATGATCTCGTCGGTGGCCACGTCCCACATGGGTCCCAATGGTGCTCCGTACAACATGGGAAAGGCGGCCATGGAGGCTCTTGCCTTCACGTTGGCCAAGGAAGAACGTCCGCATGGGATTCACGTGAACGTCGTGGCACCGGGGCTCGTCGAAACCGACATGGGAGTCCGCCTCGCCCGAGCAATGACCGGTCAGCATGACATGGACGATCTCCGTGCCCTCGACGCCGGTTCGCCCTTCGGTCGAGTATGTCAGCCTCTCGACGTGGCCAACGTGGTCTTGTGGCTGTGCAGCGATGGAGCGTCGTACGTGACCGGCCAGCGCATCGAATGTGACGGAGGCGGGCCCCGCTGAGGCGTTTCGCCGTCTCGTCAGGCCGAATTCACAGGTATCTTCATCAGTAATGAGTTCTCTCGCACCGAAGAGTCCACTGGCCAGCAGCAATTCGGAGCCGATCGTCGAGATCACCGACGTGGCGCTGGCCGAACTCCTGCGTCTTCGAGACGCCGAGGAGGACGCGGCATCGCTTGGCCTCCGTCTCGAGATCGTGAGTGGTCCGGGTGAAGAATTCAAGTACGACCTGTCGCTCGACGAGTTCCGCAAAGCGGCTTTTTCGGACGAAGTGCGAACGCACGAAAGCCTGAAGGTGATCGTTCCGGCCAAGGATGTCGAACTTCTCACGGGCGCAGTGCTCGACTTCACCACGTCGGCCGGGCTCGTGATCCGCAACCCCAATCGCCCGCCGGCGCCCGTCGTCGACGGTCTCTCCACCGACGACCCGCTCTCGGCCGAGATCGAAGCCGTGATCGCCACCGAAGTCAATCCGGCCTTGGCGGCGCACGGCGGATTCGTGACCTACGTAGGCCACGACACCGAAGGGACGGCATATCTCACCATGGGGGGCGGCTGCCACGGCTGTTCGATGAGCCGTATGACGATGCTCGAAGGTGTGCAGACAACGGTCGTCGAGAAGGTGGCTGCCATCGAGCGAGTTCGCGACCTCACCGATCACGCATCGGGCGAGAACCCGTACTACCGCTGAATCTTCAGATCTTCAGCGCTGGGGTCCGCGCACGAGTCGGCCCGGTCGCTCGCCGGTGAACTCATCGTGGTCGACGGTGCGCACGCCGTTCACCACAGTGGCGACGTAGCCGAGTCCTCGTTGTACGAGTCGACGACCGTTCGCTGGAAGGTCGAAGGCCATGTGTGGGACGTCGAAGCCCAGATTGTCGTAGTCGATGACATTCAGATCGGCCCGCATGCCGGGAGCGACCAGACCGCGATCATGCAGTCCGTAGAACTCCGCCGTCTGTCGTGTCTGGCGGTGAACGACGAATTCGAGGGGTAGGCGCGGACCCCGCCGACGGTCACGAGTCCAGTGCGTGAGCATGAAGGTGGGCATGCCTCCGTCGCAGATCGCTCCGCAGTGGGCGCCGGCGTCGGAAAGTCCCATGCGGGTATGCGGATGCAGATGGGCGTCGTGGATCATCGAGAGATCGCCGTACGAGTAGTTGAAGAATGGCGCGTAGATCATCCCATTGCCGTCGTTCGAGATGAGTTGGTCGAGGACGATCTCGGCGATCGGACGACCGGTACGTCGTGCCAGGGAGGCGATCGAGTCGTCCCGACTCGGTTCGTAGTCGATATCGGCACCCTCGACGATCCACATGCCATCGGCCTTGTCGAGTACCACCTTGCGGAAGAGGCCGCCGTCATCGGGGAGCTCGTTCACGATGCGATGCCGACGATCGGGATCAGCCAGTGCCTGAAGTCGTTCAGCCATCGGAAGGTGCGCAACCTCGGCGTACGCCGGATGGAAGAGGAGCGGATGCACGCTTCCGTGCAGGCAATACAGGATGCCGATCGAACGGCCGGCGACCTGGGTGAAGATCGGGATGCCGTCGGCGTGGGCTTCGGTGAGCAACTCGAGCACCCGGCGCCAGAGGTCGGGTGACTGATCGGTCTGACTGAGGTTCACACTCACCGGGCGTCCGGTACGGCGCGCGAGTTCGCGCATCCAGATCCATTCTTCGTCGGGCACTCGCACGTGCTCGGGAGAGAACTGGAAATTGCCATGGCCGACGCGAGCCATGGCTTCGGCGATCGCGTAGAGCTCCTCGGCGTCGACCATCGTGCCGGGTACGAGTTCGCCACTGCGTGATCGGTGAAGGGGAGTACGACTGGTCGAGAAGCCGAGAGCGCCGGCACGTAAGGCTTCTTCCACGATGTCGGCCATCCGACGAGCATCGTCGGCGGTGGACGGTTCGTTGTCGGCGCCGCGCTGGCCCATCACGTAGGCGCGTACCGGCCCGTGGGCGACGAGCGCACCCACGTCGATGGCGTACGAACGCGACTCGACGGCGTCGAGGTACTCGGGGAACGATTCCCACTGCCAGTCGATCCCGTCGGTCATTGCCGAGCCGGGGATGTCCTCGACTCCTTCCATGAGCTCGATGAGCCAGTCGTGTCGATCGGGATGAGCCGGGGCGAATCCGACCCCGCAGTTGCCCATGACGACGGTGGTGACGCCGTGCCATGAACTCGGAGTGAGCCATGGATCCCACGACACTTGAGCGTCGTAATGGGTGTGGACGTCGACGAAGCCGGGAGTGACGATCGCTCCGCCGGCGTCGATGACCTGATCAGCCGCCGAGACCCGACCGACTTCGACGATCCGACCGTCGCGCACACCCACGTCGGCGTATCGCGCTGTCGAGCCGGAGCCGTCGACGAGGAGCCCGTTCACGATGTTCAGGTCGTTCATCGATCGAACGCTAACAAAGGCGGGCGACGACCTCGTCGTGCAGTGCACCATTCGTCGACACGGCCGAATCGCTCTCGTAGGTGCGCGTACCGAGCCGATCGGTGAGTCGACCGCCGGCTGCTTCGACCACGGCTTGTACCGCGGCGACGTCATACGGCTGGAGGCCGATCGCATCGACAGCGACGTCGATGGCGCCTTCGGCGACGAGCATGTGCTGCCAGAAATCACCGAAACCACGCGATCGGTAGGCGTCACGTTGCAACATCACGAGTCGGTCGGTGAGTCCGAGCCGATCCCACCCGTCGTTCATCGTGATGCTCACTTGCGCATCGGACAGCCGTGACACGTCGGATACGCCGATGGCATGGCCGTTCACGAAGGCCCGACCCGGAAGAGACCACCAGCGGCGTGCGAGCGCCGGGGCTGAGACGACACCGACCACCGGACCGAGGTCGACATGTACGAGAGCGATGAGAGTGGCCCACACGGGAACGCCACGGACGAAGTTCGATGTTCCGTCGATGGGATCGACGACCCAGGTCCAGTCGGACTCGACGGACCCGCCGTTGCCGTGCTCTTCACCGAAGATTGCATGCGCAGGACGTTCGGCGAGAACACGTTCGACGATTGCCGCCTCGCAGCCCCGGTCGATCTCGGTCACCTCGGAGCGGTCGGCTTTGCGCGACAAGGTGAACGCTCGAGACTCGAAGGGGGGAAGGGTGATCGAGTCGGCCAAATCGGCGAGCGAGAGCGCGAACGCGAGTTCGTCGTCGAGGCCGGAGAGCGTTACGTCATCGCTCACACTCGCGCCGATCGCACGGTGGCCACGATCCCATCGGAATCGAGACCGAGTTGCGAGAGGATGCGGTCGGGTTTGGCATGAGGAATGAACTTCGTGGGAACGCCGAGCACCTTCACCACGGTGGTGGAGTCGACATCGGCGACTCGGCCGGCGATGGACGAGCCGATTCCACCGTCAGCGATACCGTCCTCGATCGTCACGACGAGCTCGTGTCGTGCTGCGTCGTCGATCATCGACTGGTCGAGAGGCGTGCACGATCGAACGTCCCACACCGTGGTGGGAGTTCCGGATTCGGTGAGCGCTTCAGCGGCCTTGAGTGCCGCGCCAACCATCTTGCCGACGGCCAACAACGCGACCGAGCCGTCACCGTCGGCCAGGCGCCGAGCCTCGAGGCCCGATCCGACATCGTCGACCGGCACTTGACGCGCCGCACCCTTCGGGTAGCGAATGGTGACGGGCCCCGATTCGGCGAGTTCGAGAGCGTCGCGGAGCATCTGCTGCAGTTCTTGGGCGCTCGACGGCGCCAGAACGCGCATACCGGGCACCTTGGCGAGTAACGCCATGTCGTAGACGCCGTGGTGGCTTGGGCCGTCGTCACCGGTGATGCCGGCCCGATCGAGGCAAAAGACGACCGGCAGACGATGCAGCGCCACGTCGTAGACGACTTGGTCCCAGGCCCGGCTGAGAAACGTGGAGTACAAGGCGACGATCGGTCGGAGTCCGCCGAGAGCCATGCCTGCTGCGCCGGTGACTGCGTGTTGTTCGGCGATACCGACGTCGAAGAAGCGATCGGGATATCGATCCTGGAAGGGGATCAAACCAGTGGGCCCGGGCATGGCGGCCGTGAGAGCCACGATGCGCGAATCGGTCTCGGCCTCCTTCAGGATCGCTTCGGCGAAGGCTTGGGTGTAGCCGGTGGGTAGGGCTTTGGGCGGTCCGACGTTCGGATCGAAAACGGGAGCGTCGTGTAAATGCTTCTCGTCGTCGTCTTCGGCCGGCGAGTAACCCTTGCCCTTCTGCGTGACCACGTGAACGACGATCGGGCCTTCGGCCGAGAGTTCTTCGGCGTTGCGAAGGGCCTTTTCGAGTTCGCGCATGTCGTGACCGTCGATCGGCCCGACATAGCGAACGCCGAGGGCCTCGAAGAATGACGGGGGCTGGAGAAATTCGCGCACAGCGGCCTTCACGGCCTCGACCCCCTTCTCGGCCTGCTGGCCGACGACGGGGAGGTTCTGCAGCCAGGCCTCGAGCCGACGCTGTCGCTGCACGTACACCGGGTTGAGTCGGATCTTGGTGAGACCAACCGAAAGCTTCTCGGAGATGCGTTCGGGCAGGGCGGGACGTTCGACTGAACTGGGCTCATCGACGGGCTCGGGGAGCTGCTGAGTGAGATTCGAGATCGTCGGGGCGTAACTGCGTCCGTTGTCGTTCAGGACGATGATGACGCGCCGTCGACTGTGGCCGAGGTTGTTGAGGGCCTCGTACGCCATTCCTCCCGTCATGGATCCGTCGCCGATCACCGCCACGACGTGTCGATGATCGTTACGGCCGGCGTCGCGAGCAACAGCGAGGCCATAGGCGTACGAGAGAACAGTGGACGCATGACTGTTCTCGATGAAGTCGTGCCGACTCTCTTCGCGACTCGGGTACCCCGAGAGTCCGTCAGCCTGACGAAGGGCGGTGAATCGATCGGTCCGACCGGTGACAATCTTGTGCACGTACGACTGATGGCCGGTGTCCCACAGAATCGCGTCGCGTGGAGACTCGAAGACGCGATGCAGAGCGAGGGTGAGTTCGACGGCTCCGAGGTTCGAGCCAAGGTGGCCCCCGTTGTCGGCCACGGCGCGCACGATGAAGTCGCGGATCTCCCCGCTCAGGTCGTCGAGTTCGGGGTACGACAAGCGACGCAGATCGGCCGGTTCACGAATGTCGTCGAGGGTCATGGCAACGCCACGCTAGCCCTGGGACGGATACGACACGTCGGCGGAATCGGAGGTGTGACGGGTGGACATCTGCTCGAAAAGGCGTCGATGTCGGGCGTCAAGTCGGTTCTGGTTCCAACGATGAAGACCCCAGCCGAGAAAGGCTCCGATTCCGAGCGCGATCTGACCCCCGACGCCGTCGATCCAGTAGTGATTCCCGGTGACGACGATGCAGAACAGCGTGGCCGCCGGATACAGGAGAACGGCGATCTTCGTCCAACGCCGTCGAAGGAGCGGCCACATGGCGAAGGCGCACCAGCTTGCCCAGCCGATATGCAGACTCGGCATGGCGGCGTATTGGTTGGAGATCGAGTTCATGGCGTCGGATTCGAAGGTCCACAATCCGCCGCCGAATTCGGGCAAGGTGTCGACGAAGCCGAAGGTGCCATCGTCCTCGGTGCCGGTGATTCCGTCCGCGCCGGTGTCGCGTAGTGGGCTCGAGATACAGGCTCCACCGAAGCCACCGTTCTGCCCCGGGCACGGAGCGTCGAGCAGACGAGGTGGCATCACGGGAAACAACGAGAAGCCGACGATGGCGAGCGCAGTGGTGATGGCGAGCGTGTTGCGCCATTGGGGGAACACGTTCGGTCTCTTCACGAACAACACCCAGAAGACACCGAGGGTGACGATGAAGTGTGCCGTCCCGTAGTACGTGTTCCAGAAGCGAATGAACCAGTCGTAGGGGAGGAACCAGTCCTGCACCGTTTCCTCGTGATAGAGGCCGATCAGGCGTTCGAGTCGGATGAGTCGTTCGGCATTGTTGAAGGCTTGCTCGGGGATTCCGTCGGCGGCGATCTCGGCCGAACCGAACTGATTGCGCGTCCACGAGTACACGACGTAGAAGGCGCCCATGATGAGCGTCTCTTTCCACCAATAGGTGCGGTGGGTTCGGGGAGGGGCCGTCGACACCGGTTCCACGGAGCAAATCTAGGCGTCGAGCCTCGTCGGCCCTGGTGCTCCCGTCCCGGGGTTCTAGGCTCGAAGCGTGATCGACGACGACGTTCTCGAACGAGTGTTGGCTTCGGCCCTGCGTACCGGCGGAGAGTTCGCCGAGGTGTTCGCATCCGATTGGCAGGGAACCGGCGTCGGTCTCGACGACGGTCGGATCGAGCAGTTGTCCACCGGACGGAGCAAAGGGGCGGGTATCCGCGTCATTCGGGGCGAGAGCACCGGTTTTGCTCACACAGCCGATTTGTCCGAGGCGGGCCTCCTGGCTGCGGCCCGGGCGGCGGCCGAGGCGGCCAGTCACGGTGACGCTGGAGTGCGCACGGTGGCTCTGGTCGAGCGACCGACGCGAGCTGTGAGTCCGGTCGACCGTGATCCGGCGACGATCGGCAAGGCGGCCAAGGTCGAACTTCTGCGTCGCGTCGACGAGGCGGCACGTGCGACCGGTTCGGCCATCGCTCAGGTTTCGGCCGGCTACTCCGACGGCCGCACTCGCATCCTGATCGCGAACAGCGACGGGCTTCTGGCCCGAGACGAGCGCATTCGCACTCTGATGCGCGTGAGCGCGGTCGCCAACGGCGATACGGGAATGCAGACCGGATTCGATTCGGTGGGCCACACCATGGGCTTCGAACTGTTCGACAAGATCTCGGTCGAAGAGGTCGCTCGTACTGCTGCGCATCGTGCCCTCACCAAGTTGAAGGCTCGTCCAGCGCCATCGGGTTCGCTCCCGGTCGTGATCAAAGCCGGCAGCGGCGGGGTGTTGTTCCATGAGGCCTGTGGTCACGGCCTCGAGGCCGACCTTGTGGCCAAAGGTGCCAGCGTGTACCGCGGCAAGGTCGGCGAACTCGTGGCATCTCCGCTCGTGACTCTGGTCGATGACGGCACCATGACCCACGAGTGGGGCGCAATTGCGATCGACGACGAAGGTCATCCATCTCAGTACAACGTCCTCATCCAGGACGGTGTACTCACCGATTACATGTGGGATTTCTTGCGGGCGCGCAAAGAGGGTCGACCGCAATCGGGCAACGGTCGTCGTCAGTCGTACAAAGATCTGCCTATGGTGCGAATGACCAACACTTACGTGCTGAACGGCGAGGAAGAGCCCGCGGACATCATTCGTGACACTGCGCACGGTGTGTATGTCGCCCACCTTGGCGGGGGCAGCGTCAACACGGCGACCGGTGACTTCGTCTTCGGTATGACCGAGGCCTACATGATCGAGAACGGTGAGATCACCGAACCTCTTCGTGAAGGCAACCTGATCGGCAACGGGCCGCAGGTTCTGCGAGACATCGATCGTCTGGGCAATGACTTCGCCATGGGCAATCCGGGCACCTGCGGAAAAGACGGGCAGGGAGTTCCGGTGGGTGACGGTCAACCCACTTTGCGCGTGGCGTCGTTGACGGTCGGTGGCACAGCGGCATGACGGGCATCGATCGCAGCGGAGAACTGCTCGCGCTCGCCGAGCGCGTCGTGGCCATGGCCGGCCCGGGCGAACAGGTCGAGGCATACGTGAGCCGCGGTCTCTCCACCGAAGTGCGTGTGTACGAAGGCGAGGTCGAGCATTTCGTATCGGCCCAGAGCGAAGGAATCGGTATCCGCGTGATCCGCGGTGGGCGAACCGGAACCTCGTACGCCGGCACTCTCGACGAGTCGATCGTGGCCGAGGTGTTGGCCGAGGCCCGCGACAATCTCGGATACGCCGAGGTGGACGAATGGGCCGGGCTGGCCGAACCGGATGGCGTCGCTGTCGTTCCGCAGCAGCTCTGGAACGCCGACCTCGAACTCACCTCCACGTCGCGCAAGATCGATCTGGCCAAGGAGCTCGAACGTCTGACGCTCGGACGTGATGCTCGGGTACGCGTCGACGACGCTAATTATGCCGATTCGTTCGGTGAGGCCGCCGTGTCGACTTCCACCGGTATTCGCGCCTCCGGCCGGGAGAACGGTTGTTACGTGAGTGTCGGCACTCTTGCCGACGACGGCGACGAAACTCAGACCGGATTCGGTTTCGCCGTCGGACGTACGGTCGACGAACTCGACCTCGATCGTGCAGCCACCGATGCCGTCGACCGAGCGACCCGTCTCCTCGGCGCGACCAAACCTGAGTCTCGTCGGGTCACGGTGGTCCTCGATCCCTACGTCACGGCTCAGTTCCTCGGGATCATCGGTGGAACATTGAGCGGCGATGCGGTGGCGCGTGGTCGAAGCCTGTTCGCACAACGACTGGGGGACGAGGTGGCCAGTTCCTTGCTCACACTCGTCGACGATCCCACCAATTCGCTCGCCTACACGGCTACCGACATCGACGGTGAAGGTTTGGCGGCCCGCCGCAACGTCTTGATCGACCACGGTCGACTCGACCGATTCGTGCACTCGTCCTACTCGGCGCGCCGTCTCGGTGCGACACCTACTGGCAACGGAGTTCGCGGTGGATACGCCGGTTCGCCCGGAGCCGGTTGTCTGGCGTTGCAGGTGATACCGGGCACCCGCTCCCAGGCCGACATCGTGTCCGGAATCGACGACGGAATCCTCGTGCAGCAGGTGCAGGGTCTGCATTCCGGCGTGAACGCGGTGTCAGGCGACTTCAGCACCGGCGCGGCCGGACTCGTCATCCAGAACGGAACTCTCGGTCGACCGGTGCGTGAGTTCACGATCGCCTCCACTCTGCAGCGAATGCTGCTCGACATCGTCGAGATCGGCGGTGATGTCGAATGGCTCCCCATGCGAGCAGCGGGAGTCTCTCTTGTCATCCGCGACGTCACGATGAGCGGTTCCTGATTTCGTATGCCCCTCCTGCACGCGATTGTTCTCGGGATCGTGCAAGGCCTGACCGAGTTCCTGCCCATCTCATCGAGCGGACATCTACAGATCGTGCCCTGGTTGTTCGGATGGAACGACTTCGACGATGCCGGAGTCAAGAAGGCCTTCGACGTGGCTCTACATCTCGGCACCTTGGCCGCCGTCGTGTTCCACTTCCGTCGGGACGTCGTCAACCTCGTTGGCAAGGGCCTTTCGAAGCCGCCTCTCGATCGGGACGGGCGTCTGGCTTGGCTTCTCGTCCTGACCGCGGTGCCGGCGGCGATCGTCGGCGCCCTCTTCGAGACTTGGATCGACGACGAACTCGGCACTCCGTTCGTGATCGCGTGTTCACTCGTCGTGTTCGGACTGCTTCTCGGCTGGATCGATCGACGTCGTCGGGGTGACCGCACCGTCGAAGACTTGTCGTTGCGCGACGCCCTGTTGGTCGGTGGCGCTCAGGTTCTCGCCCTCAATCCGGGTACGTCGCGTTCGGGTGTCACGATGACCGCCGCGTTGGCCCTTGGTTACGGACGAGAAGCGGCGGTTCGGCTGTCGTTTCTCATGAGCCTGCCGGTGATCGCCGGTGCCGGCGCCGTGAAAGTGGCCGGCCTCGTGTCCGATGGGGTGCCCGAGGGTCTGCTCGTCCCGATGATCGTCGGAATTGCAACGGCTGCGGTGTCGGGCTGGATCGCCGTATGGGGACTGTTGCGATTCGTTCGCACGCGCAATCTCTCGCCGTTCGTGATCTACCGAATCGGATTGGCGCTCGTGATCTTCGCCGTCATCGCGGCCGGCTGGCGCTGAGCGTTCAGTCGGATCCGGACGAAGCGGCCGAACCCGCCGATGGCGTACTGGTGCTCGAGGCCGAATCGCTCGAGCCTCCAGAACTGCTCGATGTGGTGTCGGTCGTACTCGCTGCCGTACTCGTCGACGAACTGCTCGAGCCTCCTCGGCTGTCGGTCTTGTAGAAACCGCCGCCCTTGAACGTGACACCGACCGGCTGGAACACCTTTGTGACCGGACGTATCGAACCGTCGGACGGGTGCGGAGCCTCGGTGAGCGCGTCGTCGGTGAACGCCTGCTGGATCTCGATCGTTTCGCCGGTATCGAGGAACTTGTACACGTAAATGGGCATGAGGGATCTCCGAATGCGGAAGTCTAGGCTGAGGACGTGTCGAGTGCATCGTCGATCCGCACCGCTGTGATTCCGGCGGCCGGACTGGGAACTCGTATGTTGCCAGCTACCAAATCGGTGCCGAAAGAACTTCTTCCGATCGGCGAATTGCCGGCGCTTCACTTGGTGATCGACGAAGCGATCGGCGCCGGAGTCGACCACGTGGTCGTCGTCACGAGTCACGAGAAGCCGGCGGTGGTCGATTACTTCCAACGGGCCACCTGGGCCGAAGACTCCCTCGAACGGCAGGGGCGTGGGGATCTCGCCGACTCTCTGCGTCGATACGGCGACACCGTTCGTATCTCGTTCGCCTTCCAGGACAGTCCGCGGGGGCTCGGTCACGCAGTGGGTTGCGCCGCTGAACTCGTCGGTGATCAGCCGTTTTACGTCCTCTTGCCCGACGAACTCATGGAAGATTCCTCGTTGCTGGTCGACCTCGGACGAGTCGTCGACGAGAGTTGTCGATCGGCGATCGCTCTGAAGCGCATACCGAAGGAAGAGGTGTTTCGCTACGGAGTGGTCGAACCTTCCGCTGAAGAACGAGTCGTGGCCGGAGTCGCTTCGATTCCGTTCCGCCATGTCGTCGAGAAGCCGGCCGTGGCGGACGCGCCGAGCGACCTCGTGATCATCGGTCGTTATGCGTTCACACCTGACGTCTTCGAAGCGCTCGAGCGAGTCACTCCAGGATCGAGCGGTGAGATCCAATTGACCGACGCCCTCGAACTGCAGGCGTCGGAGGGAGACTTGCACGGCGTTCTCTCCGACGTCGGTCGGCGCGACATCGGCCATCCGCTCGGCTGGATGCAAGCCGTCGTCGAGGCCGGTCTGCGACATCCCGAGCATGGCCGGCCACTACGGGAGTGGCTCGACTCGCTCTAGATCCGGAATCGCTCACGTCGTTCGCTGGAAGTGTCCGTCGATGTCGAGAGCCAATCCGAAGTCGTCGACATCGAACTCGTGAATCGGCCCGGAGTCATCGCGTCGAATCACCCATCGGTGCGATCCGAGGCGCGTGTATTCGAGTCGGGCGCGCTGAACGGAGAGGGTTTCGGTGTCGACGGTGATCGATTCCACGTTCGTCGACTGTCCGATGCCGAGATGCAGACGTCGAATCGCCATCGTCCGAGTGAACGGGCTGCACAAGACGTCGATGTCGCTGCACCCGCCGAGCTCTCGTCGAACGGCACCGTTGACCTCGCCCCACAGTCCACGGCCGTCGTTGGCGAGCCAGAGATCTGGCTCGTCCATGTCTCGAAAGAGGAGCATCTGCTGAAGCCGCCACGTGGCGGTCAGTCGGAACACGTACTGGACGTCGAGACCGGTGATCAGCCCTTCGGCAGTCCATGCTTCGTTCTCGAACCTCAACGACAGGGTTTCGCCACCTTGGCGGTCGTAGGCGCTCCACGCAGCGCGCATTCCCTCGAGCGGCAGAAGTCGATAGGCGGGGATTGCGTCCGAGGGCATGACTCGAGTGTGCCAGCAACGAGACTCGACCAGTACCGTCGAGGGAATGGTGTCCATCGACGAGGCTCATCGTTTGGTTCTCGATCGTTGTGGGGCGTTGCCCCCTGTCTCGTTGCATGTCGATGATTCCGTCGGATTCGTGCTCGCAGCCGACGCGTATGCGACCGAAGACGTTCCCCCGTTCGCCAACACGGCGGTCGATGGTTATGCAGTCCGCGCGATCGACACCGTGGGAGCCGACAAATCTCCGCTCACGCTCGCGGTCGTCGGCGAAGTTGCGGCGGGCGCGGCCGGCGAATCGACGGTGGGTCCGGGACAGGCCGTGCGCATCATGACCGGAGCACCGATCCCCGACGGGGCCGATGCCGTCGTGATGGTCGAGGACACGTCGTTCGATGGCGATCGTTCGAGGTTCGACGGAACTCAACTCGTCGAGATCCGCCGCGCGGTCACATCAGGTTCTGCCGTACGGGGAGCTGGCGACGATGTTCGTTCGGGAGAATTGGTCTTTCGAAGTGGAACTCCGATCACACCCGCCGTCGCCGGAGTTCTGGCGAGTCTGAACGTTCGCGAACCGCTCGTGATACGTCGACCGAGGGTCGCCGTATTGTCGACAGGTGACGAGTTGGTCGATGACGGCGCAACGCTGCGTCCCGGTCAGATTCGTGAGAGCAACAAGGTGATGCTGCTCGGGCTGGTGTCGGCCACCGGATGTATCGCCGTCGACTTCGGAGTGGTGCGCGACGACGAATCGGCACTGGAGCAGACGTTGCGGCTTGCGGCGACCGAATGCGATGCCATCGTGACGAGCGGTGGCGTGAGCATGGGCGACTACGACGTCGTCAAGTCCGTTTTGTCGCGTATTGCGGACATGACGTGGATGCAGATCGCCATCAAGCCGGCCAAACCCTTCGCTTTCGGAACGTTGACCCGTCGCGGCGGTATCGAAGTCCCCGTCTTCGGACTGCCCGGCAATCCGGTCAGCTCTCTCGTGAGCTACGAGCTACTTGCTCGTCCGGCTCTTCGCAAGATGGCGGGCTATCAGCCCGATCGACAAGAACGCCCAAGGGTGTCGGCGGTCGCCGATGTCGACTTGCGTCGCCAGCCCGACGGGAAGATCCACTTCCAGCGGGTGATCACGTCGTTCGGAGCGGACGGTCGGGTGCACGTTCGCCCGGTGAGCGCGCAGGGGAGTCATCAACTGGCGGCGACTGCGCTGGCCTCGGGACTGGCCGTCGTTCCCGATGGCAACGGCATCGTGGCCGGTGGCGACCTCGACGTGCTTCTCTTCGGAGAGTGACGCCTATCCTTTCGTCATGACGGCTCAGGACCTTGTCGACCCTTTCGGTCGCACGATTCGCGACCTGCGCATTTCGGTGACCGACCGCTGCAATTTTCGCTGCACCTACTGCATGCCAGCCGAAGGAATGGTCTGGCTTCCGAAGAGCGAAATCCTCACCTTCGAAGAAATCGAGCGTCTGGCCCGACTGTTCGTCGATCGCTACGGCGTGGACGGAATTCGTCTGACTGGCGGTGAGCCGACCGTTCGTGCCCACTTGCCAGTTCTGATCTCGAAGTTGGCGGCCTTGAAGGTTCCGGTCGAGTCGGCGTCTCCACTGGCCGGTGAGCCCATCGATCTAGCCCTCACCACCAATGCGTCCACCTTGGCCAATTGCGCCGACGAGTTGCGTGCGGCCGGACTCCGACGGATCAACATCAGTCTCGACTCTCTCGACCGCGCCAAATTCGAACGTATGACACGACGCGACGAACTCGACCGGGTTCTGTCGGGGATCGACGCTGCGATCTCGCGAGATTTCGACAGCGTGAAGATCAACACGGTGGTCGAGCGGGGTGTGAACGACGACGAGATCCTCGATCTGGTCGAATTCGGCCGACGACTCGGAGTCGAAGTCAGGTTCATCGAGTTCATGCCCCTCGACGCCGAGGGCCACTGGGGCAACGACAAGGTGGTCAGTCAGGACGAAATCGTGTCGACGATCGCCAAGGCGCATCCGCTCGAACTGGTTCCAGCTCGGGGTGCGGCGCCGGCCGACCGCTGGCGGTATCTCGACGGGAAGGGAACGGTCGGGGTGATCCCGAGTGTTACCAAGCCGTTCTGCGGCGACTGCGACCGGGTGAGACTCACCGCCGACGGACAGTTCCGGACGTGTCTTTTCGCCACGACCGAGTTCGATCTCCGTCAGTTGCTGCGTGAAGGTGCCGACGACGACATGTTGGCCGCCGAGATCGAACGCGCTGTCGGTACGAAGTGGGCCGGACATCAGATCAATCAGGTGAACTTCGTCCGTCCCGGACGATCCATGAGTCAGATCGGGGGCTGACGAGGTGGCTTCCGACGACACGGCCGACGCTCATCCCTTCACCCATCTCGACGCAGCCGGACGGGCCCGTATGGTCGACGTTTCGGCCAAGGTGCCGACCCATCGCCGAGCAGTGGCGCGCTGCAAGGTCTTCATGGCCGCCGACACGATCGTTGCTGTTGCCCGCGGTGATCTGAAAAAGGGTGACGTTCTTCCGGTCGCTCGGGTGGCGGGTATCCAAGCCGCCAAACGAACGAGCGACATGATCCCGCTGTGTCATCCGATCCCGGTGAGTGCCGTGACCGTCGAGTTCCAGGTGGCCGACGATCACGTCCTCGTGGAGGCGGCGGTCGAGACCGTCGATCGGACCGGCGTGGAGATGGAAGCCCTCCATGCCTGCTCGGTGGCGGCCCTCACTATTTACGACATGTGCAAGGCCGTCGATCGTGACATGGTGATTGGCGAGCTGACCCTCTGGCACAAGTCGGGCGGACGTTCGGGGGAGTACGAGCGCTCTGAACAGGCCTGATACTCGCCGAGGGGGTTGAAGCGTCGCGTGCGGGTGGCTGGGGTCACAGGCCGATAATTGGGCGCTTCGTTGCTGTCGTCGTCACGAATGTTGCTAAATTGTAATGAAACGGAGCGGACCGCTTGGTCGGCTCGAGATCTCAGGGGAGTCGATCAGTGAGCAAAATCGTGCTTCTGGTGGTGGGTGCGGCCTGGGCGGCCGTTCTGATCCCGCCGCTGGTACGTGGTCGCTCGGAGAATCGTCCGCATTCGTCGGTCGTCGATTTCCGTCGCCAGTTGTCCACCCTGCAGAGGTCGACGCCACATCGTCAGGTTTCGCCCTTACGTGTGGCTCGCCCCTTGGCCCCGGCTCCCTCCCGTCCGATGCCGTCGCCCCGCTCGACGCCCCGATCCGCCCGGCGCACGACGAATGGCGTCGCGGCGTCCCGGTCGGTGTCCCGAGCTCATGTGGTTCGTCAGCGTCGTCAGAACGTCGTACTCACGCTCACGCTCGTGACTCTTGGTTCGGCGTTCATCGCCTTCACGACCAAGAGTGATTTCTTCATCTACGTGTTCGTGCTGGCGGCCATGGCCCTTGTCGGCTACTGCTACAAGTTGTCGCAGATCCGTCGCTATCAGTCGGCGACGCAGTCGTACCGGCGCGACTGGATCAGGGCCGCCTGAGTCGGCCGTCGCCGTCGTCCCCCCGCTAGAGTTCGTCGTCGCCGGTTCGCCGGTTCACCCTCGGGGGTGTAGCTCAGTTGGCAGAGCGCAACAATCGCACTGTTGAGGCCAGGGGTTCAATTCCCCTCACCTCCACCCGAATCGACCCGAGTGCTCCGGCACTCGGGTCTTTTGCGTCCACGACTAGGTTGCGACCATGTCCGGACCGCTGAGCGGAATCAAAGTGGTCGAGCTCGGCCTCTGGATCGCCGGGCCGGCGGCCTCGGGGGTTCTGGGCGACTGGGGAGCCGACATCGTCAAGGTTGAGCCGTTGCGGGGAGACCCGTCACGGTTGTTTCGCACGATGCTCAGTCGGAACCGACCCGACAATCCGATCTTCGAACTCGACAACCGCAACAAGCGTGGCATCGCCGTCGACATCGGCTCCGACGAGGGCCGACGAATCGTCGTCGAACTCGTCCGCTCGGCCGACGTGTTCGTCACGAACGCCCGTCCCGATTCGGTGGAGCGCGCCGGACTCGACTTCGCCTCGTTACGCGCTGTCAACCCGCGTCTCGTGTACGCGCAGGTGACCGGTTACGGAGCCGACGGGCCCGATTCCGATCGACCCGGATTCGATATTGCGGCCTACTGGGCGCGCTCGGGCATGGCCCATCTGCACACTCCCGACGGCGGGACTCCTCCGATCATGCGCGGTGGAATGGGCGACCATCCGACCGGCTTGGCGTTGGCCGGTGGGATCGCCGCCGCCCTGTTCCACCGTGAGCGCACCGGCGAGGGCCAGATGGTGTCGACCTCGTTGTATCGCCAGGGTGTGTACACGATCGGCTACGACCTCAGCCTGGTGTCGAGTTGGGGGCGATGCGCTCCCGTCACCGATCATGCGAGTGCTCCGTCACCGACGGCGAACAGCTACGGCGCTCGCGACGGTCGGCGATTCTGGGTGGTGGGGGTGGAAGCCGATCGGCATTGGCCCCCGCTCGCGCGGGTGGCCGGCCGTCCCGACCTGATCGACGACCCGCGGTTTGCCACCTCGGCCGACCGGGCCGTGAACGCCCGAGAGTTGATCGCCATTCTCGACGAGGTGTTCGCCACGCGCGATCTGGCCGATTGGGCCGAGATCTTCGCTCAGGAGCCCGACATGTTCTGGACACCGCAGGCCACCCCTGACGACGTGTTGGCCGATCCGCAGTTGCGGGCCGCCGGCGGACTGGTCGAGGTGCCTGGTGACGAGGGGTCGACCACGATGATCGCGTCGCCCATCGACTTCCACGGAGCGCCGTCCGAACAGCGCTCCCACGCTCCTCGCCTCGGCCAGCACACCCGTGAGGTGCTCGCGGAGCTGGGCTACGACTCGGCGTCCATCGCCGAGCTCGTGTCGCGCCGAGTCGTCGGCACCGACGATTGACCGTCGAGCTCTTCAGTGCATCGGGCGTAGTCGATCGACCAGACGATCGATCAGATCGACGACGTCGAAGGCGCAGGTGACGAAGTCGTCGATCTCTCCGCCTCCGGGATCGACGACTTCCTCCCACGGCTCGAGCTCCACGGCGTGCAGAGCCAGTCGCGACACGCGATCGGAGAGCGGCCCCGAATCGTCGAGGTCCCGGACCAGACGTCGCAGTGTCGCTGTTCGCGGGGCCATGTCGGGGTGTTCGCGTCGGATCCATTGCACGTGCTCGGGGGCGAGCCCGATGATCAGATCGGATGCTTCGACGTGATCACGGGTGATCTGCTTGCTCCGGTGGAGTCGGGCCTCGAGGCCCACACGCTGGAGTGCTTCGCGTGTTCGCCAACTGATGGGCTGGCCGTCGACGCTGAAGGTCCCGGCCGTCACGACCTGGAGGCGAGGTTCGCGATCGACGAGGGCGGCACCGGCCATGACGGAACGCGCGGCGTTGCCGGTGCAGATGACGAGGAGAGACGACACGTCAGCGTGTGGCGCGTAACGGAGCCATCGACACCGGATCGATGTACTCGTCGAGGCTCGTGATCAGCCCCTCGTCGTTCAGGTGGACGATCATGCACGAGTGAGCGCGCAGTGCGCCACCTGGTGCCGTGCCGGTGATGGCCGCCTGCCAGACCCAGCCGTCGTCGGTGTAGGCGATCGAGCGAGTCTCCCACCGCAGATCGGGAATCTGGCGGTGCATCCATTCGAGTGTTGCGCCGGTGCCGGCGTACTCGATCGTCTTGTCGTCGAAGTTGTGCCACACGGTCGCGCCGGGAACGCACATCGCCATCGTGACGTCGGCGCGTCCGGCATTGGTGGCCTCGGCGAAACGCCGATGGTGGTCGATCAGGAAATCTCGGGTGAGGGTCATCGATGTCTCGCTTTCCGGGAACAGGACGGCAGGTGATGCATCGGACGAGTCACGTGGGGACGCCGCCATCGACGGTGAACACGGCTCCGGTCGTGTACGACGACGCGTCGCTGGCGAGAAAGAGCGCCGCACCGACGATCTCGTGAGGTTCACCCACGCGACGCAGTGCGATGCGCTTCATGGCCTGGTCGACCAGATCCCAGTTCCAGGCCTTGCTGATGTCGGTTCGGAACGATCCGGGCATGATGCAGTTGACCCGCACGTGCGGACCGAAGGTCTGGGCGAATCCGATGGTCATGGCGTTCAAGGCGGCTTTGGCGGCGGTGTAGGGGATCACGTCGGGCGTGGGATGGATGGCGGCGATGCTCGAGATGTTGATGATCGAGCCGGTGACGCCGGTGTCTGGCGCCCGCTCGGTCATCCGGGTGCCGAGCAGGGCCGAAAGTCGGAACGGTCCCTTCAGATTGAGTCCGATGACCGAATCCCAGAGCTTTTCGTCGATCGTGGCGACCGATTCGTAGAGCGGGGACTTGCCGGCGTTGTTCACCAGCACGTCGACCCCACCGAGTTCGTTCCAGGCGACCTCGGCCAATCGGTCGACATCGTCCCAGCGACCCACGTGGCAAGCATGAATTCGCACGGTTCGACCGGACTCGGCTGATATCTCGTCGGCGGTGGCCTGGCACGACTCGAGGGATCGGCTGGCGATCATGACGTCGGCGCCGGCGAGCGAGAACGCGCGAGCCATCTCCTTGCCCAGTCCGCGGCTGCCTCCGGTGACGAGGATGCGTCGACCCGAGAGATCGAAGAGCTGTTGTGGGTCGGTCGGCACGCGACGACTCTAGGCGACCCCTCTCCGACGACTCGCCTGGGTCGGCGGAGTGACCGATGCGAGTCGGTGAATTCCTCGCCGGGAGCGACGGCTTGCGAGACTGTCGCCGTGGAATTCAGCGACGAACCCTCGATCACGAGTTTCCGAGACGAAGTCCGGACCTGGTTGTCGACGAATCTCGTGGGGGAGTACCGATCCCTCGGAACCTCGGCCGAGATGGGAGCCCACGACTGGCCGATTCGCGTGCGTTGGGAGCAAGAGCTCGGTCGCGCCGGGTGGCTCGGGCTCACGTGGCCGAAGGAGTTCGGAGGGCGCGCGGCATCGGTCGCCGAAGAACTCGCCTTCGCCCAGGAATACGCGCTCGCCGACGGACCGCAACGCGCCGGTTTTTTCGGAGAGGGACTTCTCGGCCCGACCCTCATCACTTTCGGCAGCGCCGAGCAACAGGAGCGCTTCCTTCCACCGATTCTGCGGGGCGACGAATACTGGTGTCAGGGTTTCAGTGAGCCGGGTGCCGGATCCGATCTGGCCGGTGTGCGAACCACGGCGGTGCTCGACGGCAACACCTGGCGAGTCGACGGACAGAAGGTCTGGACGAGTCAAGCGCAGTTCGCCCAGTGGATCTTCGTGTTGTGCCGAACCGAGCTCGATCAAGTCGCCCACAAGTCGTTGTCGTACATACTCGTTCCGATCGATCAACCAGGTGTCGAAGTTCGGCCCCTCATGGATCTGTCGGGCAACGACCACTTCTGCGAGGTGTTCTTCGACGGAGCGGTGACCACCTCCGACATGGTCGTCGGAGGACGTGGAAACGGCTGGCGAACAGCCATGGGAACACTCGGATTCGAACGAGGTACGGCCTTCATGGCGCAGCAGTTGCGCTTCGCGAAGGAGTTCGCCAAGGTGCGACAGTTGGCGGCTGACAAGGGTGTCGAGCGGGATCCCGAGATCCGTCAGCGTCTGGCCCGGGCCTACGGCGAACTCGAGATCATGCGCTGGTCAGGCCTGCGGAACGTGACCCGCTTCCTGCAGGGCGGCCAGCCGGGCCCGGAAGGCTCGATCGGCAAATTGTTCTGGTCGAAGTGGCACCAGCGACTCGGTGAACTCGAAGCCGATCTGCTCGGAGCCGACGCGCTCGTGTTGCAGCCCGAGGGCTCGGTGGCCCACGACTTCCAGCACACGTTCCTGTTCAGCCGTTCCCACACGATCTATGCCGGGTCGTCGGAGATTCAGCGCAACATCATCGGTGAGCGCGTGCTCGGTCTTCCGCGCGAGTGACGACTCGTCAGTCGCCGGCCGGTCCGCGAAAGTCGGGACGTCGCTTCTCGCGATGCGAGGCCACACCCTCGGCGGCGTCGGGTCCGCCGAAGCCGAAGAACTCGTAGGCCAACGACGCGTCGAAGGCCGGCATCATCGTTCGGTACCAGTGGTTGAGAGTGTGCTTGGTGAAGCGAAGAGCGGCTTGCGCGCCGCCGGCCAACTCGGTCGCCACGTCGAGCGCCGACGCGTAGACCTGGTCGTCGTCGACGCACATCGACACCAGTCCGATCCGCTCGGCTTCTTCGCCCGTGAGGGTGCGACAGGTCAACAGGTAGTACTTGGCCTTGGCCATGCCGACGAGCAATGGCCAGCAGACGGCGGCGTGGTCACCGGCGGCGACGCCGAGCCGCGTGTGTCCGTCGATGATCCGGGACGTGCGCCCGACCACCGACACGTCGGCGAGAAGTGCGGCCACGAGTCCGGCTCCGACGGCCGGACCGTTCACGGCCGACACGATCGGTCGTGTGCACTCGATGACGTTGCGTACGAGGTCGCGCGCTTCGCGCATGACTCGTGATCGGATTTCGTAGTCGCCGATGATCCCGTCGATGAGGTCGAAACTGCCGCCAGCCGAGAAGGCTCGACCGGCCCCGGTGAGCAGGACGACCCGAGTGTCGGGATCGCGGTCGACGACCGGCCACACGTCGGCGAGTTCTCGATGCGCGTCGACGCCGACCGAGTTGAGATTGGGGCCGTCGAGGGTGATCTGCAGGACGCCGTCGGCCGGTCGCGAGAACTTCAACTCATGGAAGTGGGCGAAGTTCTCGAGACCCGACACGATCACATGCGCTCGATGATCGACGCCGTTCCCATGCCGCCACCCGTGCACATCGTGATGAGCGCCGTGGTCTTGTCCTGACGTTCGAGTTCGTCGAGGGCGGTTTGGATGAGAATCGGGCCACTGCCGCCGATGGGATGGCCGAGAGCGATGGCACCGCCGTTCACGTTGACGTTCTCGGGCGTGAGGCCGAGCTCTCGCATGGCCTTCAGCGGAATGGCGGCGAACGCTTCGTTGATCTCCCAGAGGTCGATGTCGTTGGTGGTCATGCCGGCTCGCTCGAGGCATCGCTTCGACGCCGGAGCAGGGGCGGTGAGCATGATCACCGGTTCGGCGCCGGCCACGGCCGACATGACGATGCGAGCGCGCGGCTTCAATCCGTGGGCCTTGGCGTACTCGGGGCTGGTCACCATGATCACACCGGCACCGTCGACGACCCCCGACGAGTTGCCGGCATGGTGAACGTGTTCGACCGCGTCGATGTTCGGGTACACCTGCTTGCACATGTCATCGAACGACTTCTCGAAACCGTCGAGGACTCGACTGCCGAGTCGCTCGAAGGAGGGAGCGAGTCCGGCCAGTGACTCCATGGTGGTGCTGGGTCGGAGATGCTCGTCCTTGCCGAGCGCGACCGAACCATCGGGATTGAGGATCGGCACGACACTGCGATCGAATCGACCTTCGGCCTGGGCGCGCGCGGCGCGCTGTTGGCTCTCGAATGCCAGAGCATCAACGTCTTCGCGTGTGAAGCCTTCGAGGGTGGCGATGAGGTCGGCCGAGACACCCTGGGGAACGAGCGGATACATGGCGCGCAAGGCGGCGTTGCCCACCGTGAAGTCGGGCGGGCCGCTCGGAGCCGGCCAGCGCGACATCGATTCCACACCACCGGCCACGACGCAGTCCTGATGGCCGGACTGGACAGCCATGGCCGCCCACGACACGGCCTGCTGGCCCGATCCGCAGAAACGGTTGATGGTCACGCCGGGTGCTTCGACCGGCCATCCGGCGGCGAGAACCGCCATACGCCCGATGCATGCACCATGGTCGCCGGCGTCGTTTCCGTTGCCGATGATCACGTCGTCGACATCGGCCGGATCGAATCCGACCCGCTTCTGCAGCGCGTTCAACACCTGAGCCAAGAGCTCCTGTGGGTGGATGTGGTGCAACGAGCCGGTGTCCTTCCCCTTGCCACGAGGGCTGCGGACTCCGTCGATGATCCAGGCTTCGGTCATGGCTCCTCCGATTGCGGTCGACGACCTCGAACGATGCGACGGTAGCCGAACCGATGCGATTCTCAGGAGCCGGTGGCGCGCTCGGCGTCGGCGATGGCCGTGGCCAGTTGGTCGCGAGCTCGAGCGACCCGAGACCGGATCGTGCCGATCGGGCAGGCGCACACGTGAGCGGCTTCGTCGTAGCTGAGGCCGAGCACCTGGGTCAGGACGAATGCGTCGCGACGGTCGGTGTCGAGACCGGACACCAATTCGAAGAGTTCGAGCGAGGACGATCGCGCGACATCGGGATCACGTTGTGACATCACGCGTAGTCGCTCGACGAGATCCCGACGCCGGGTCTTGGCTCGGAGATGATCGGCGGCGGCTCGGCGGGCGATGGACAAGAGCCAGACCTTGGCGTCGCTCTCGCCCCGAAAGCGGTGGAGGGATCCGATCGCGCGCAGGAAGGTGTCCTGGGTGACGTCGTCGGCCGACTGCGGGTCGGTGAGGTATGCGCAGTATCGCCAGACGTCGACCTGGCTCTCCTCGACGAACGAGGTGAGGGCCCGGCGATCTCCGTCCCGGGCAGCGATGGCGAGAGTCGTCAAAGAACTCACACTCCCATTCTGGAACCAAATGGGGTCGAAACTCGACTCATCGGACGTGTCGAGGGAAATTCGAGTCTCCGGGCCGTGTCGCGAGGTGCGCGACGTGCTGTCTGCCGAGTTGGACGGCGAGGCCACGGGCCTCGAGGTCGCAGCGGCCCGAGCTCACCTCGACGGATGCGCCGACTGCCGAGCCTGGTTGGCCCAGATCGAGAATCTGCAACGTCGGGTACGGGTGCGTCCGGCCGATCTCGTGCCCGACCTGTCGACGTCGATCCTCGAGAAGGCTCATCCACCACGACCCGGACGCGGTGAGTGGGTGCGGTACTCGCTCGTGGTGGTGGCGCTCACCCAATTGGTGATCGCGCTTCCCGATCTGCTCTCGGTGTCGACCGATCAGTCGGTGCACGACTCCCGGCACTTCGGGGCGATGGCGGTCGCGCTGTCGCTCGGTCTTCTCTACACCGCTCAGCGACCCA
>CBFHWN010000021.1:0-30203 GCA_965659595.1 uncultured Ilumatobacteraceae bacterium
TTCAGGATCACCGAGCGAGCATCAGCCGACATGAGTTCGAAGTCGTGCACGACGATCACACGAGTGGAACCTTCGATTGCCGTTCGATCAGCGATCTTCACGATCTCTTCTCGCGCCTGGTCGACACTGATCGACGCACCCTCGCGCTCGAGTTCGTGCACGTCGACGTGCATCTGTCGCATCACCAGATCGGCGAGCCGAGTCGATGCATCGTCGTCACCCTGCAACTTCATCGCGGCAAAAGCCCGTGCCGCCACGTCCTTACCGCAGCCTGCTGGGCCGATGAACATGTAGGCGTGGGCCGGCGACGGGCCGAGTGCACGCAACGTCGACACCGCGGCGTCCTGCCCGACGACGGCGTCGAACACGGAAGCCGGCACGTCAGAGACCCAACCTGTCGCGCACGATCGATCTCACGCGGTCGGCGATCACGCCGGCTTCTTGGTTGCCGTCGATCACGACCCAGCGCCCGGGATCTGCAGAAGCCATTGTGCGAAATCCTTCCACGATCCGCTGGAAGAACCCGGCCTCTTCTCGTTCGAACCGGTCGAGGGCTCGATCGCCGATTCGCCTCATTGCAGTGGAGTGGTCCATGTCGAGCAGCACAACCAGATCGGGCCAGCGATCCTGAATCGCCCATCGATTCACGGCTCGCACCTGTTCGAGATCGAGGTCGCGGCCGTACCCCTGGTAGGCGATGCTCGAATACACACTGCGATCGCTCACGACATGACGACCAGCCGACAGGTTGGGCTCCAGAACCTCGGCATAGTGCTGAGCTCGATCACCAGCGATGAGCAATGCCTCGGCCACCGGACTGAGATGGGTGTTGGCCGGATCGTGCAACACGTCACGAATTCGGGCGCCGATCTGGGTGCCGCCGGTCTCGCGTGTGAGCACGGCACCGATGTCGGCGGCCAGTCGAGATGCCTGCGTGGACTTGCCACAACCTTCGATTCCTTCGAAGGCGATGTAGTGGGCCTTGGTCGTCACGACGTCTTCTTCGCCGCCGCTTTCTTGGGAGCAGCCTTCTTGGCCGGAGTCTTCTTGGCGGCCGCCTTCTTTGCCGCGGCCTTCTTCGGTGCCGCTTTCTTCGCAGCACCCTTCTTCTTCGACTTCGGTGTGATGCCCTTTTCAGCCATCACCTCGCGTCGAATGGCCAACAGTTCGTAGGCACGTTCAGGAAGCATGTCTTCGATGCGATCGCCCTTACCGAGCGAGGCGTTCACTTCACCGTCGGTCACGTACACGCCGTACTGACCGTCCTTGGCGACGACCGGACGCTCGCTCACCGGATCGGCACCGAACTCACGCAAAGGGCCCTTGGCCGCCACCGATCGTCCGCGACGGAACTGTTTGGGTTGAGAGAAGATCTGCACGGCTTCGTCGAGGGTGATCGTGAGCAGACGTTCCTCGTTGTCGATCGTGCGGTAGTCCTTCTCCTTCTGCACGTACGGTCCGTAGCGACCGTTGTTGGCCAGAATCTCCACACCGTCGGTCGGGTCGGTTCCGAGCGAACGAGGCAGGCTCAACAAATCGAGCGCGTCGCGCATGGTGATGTGCTCGAGAGCCATCGTCTTGAACAGGCTGACCATCTTGGGCTTGGCGAGACCTTGGGGCGGTTCGTCCATCGTGCCCCACTGAACGTACGGGCCGTAGCGACCGTTCTTGGCAAACACCGGATGACCTTCCCATTCGCCGATCGGCTCGTCGCTCTTGGGCATCGACAGGAGACGCAGCGCTTCGTCGATCGTGAGTTCGTCGGGCGCCAGATTGTCGGGAACACCGGCAGTGTCGTCGCCGCGCTTCACGTACGGTCCGTACTTGCCAGGCTTCACGTTGACGACCTCACCTGTGGTCGGATCGGCACCCACCGGGAAGGAGTTGATGGCGGCAGCGTCGATGTCGACGATGTTCTGCTCGATCAGACGCTTGAGGCCGAGTTCACCGAGATCACCTCGTTCGGCGTCTCCAAAGTAGAAGGCATGCAGCCACTCGTCCTTCGACAGCGACTTGCCGGCGATTTCGTCGAGCTCTTCTTCCACACCAGCAGTGAAGGCGTAGTCGACCAGGTCACCAAAGTGACGTTCGAGAAGAGTGACCACGGCGAAGGCGGTCCAGGTGGGAACGAGGGCCTGACCCTTTTTCCACACGTAACCGCGGTCCTGCACCGTTTGGATGATCGAGGCCCAGGTGGACGGACGACCAATACCGAGTTCCTCGAGCTTCTTCACGATCGACGCCTCGGAGAAACGGGCTGGCGGGGTGGTCTCGTGTCCACCGGGCACCAGATCGGTCACCGCAACCGTGTCGCCAGGGGTCAACGATGGCAACAGGGCTTCCTTCTCGTCACCGGCATCGCCGTCGTCGTCGCTCGACTCCTCGTACACCTTGCGGTGACCGGGAAAGGTGATCGTGGTGCCACTGGCGGCGAAGGTGCAGTCGGCGGCGGCGTCCGCGCCACTGGCGGGAGCGGTGGCACCGAGTCGGATCGACACGGTCACCCCGGCAGCGTCGGCCATCTGGGAAGCGAGGGTGCGCTGCCAGACCAGGCGGTACAGAGCGAGGTCGGGTCCGGAAAGCTGACCGGCCACCGAATCGGGGCTGCGCAGGGGCAATGTGGGGCGGATCGCCTCGTGGGCTTCCTGGGCGTTCTTCACCTTGCTGGCGTAACGCCGCACCTGCGACGACGCGAAATCACTGCCGTAGTCCTTGCCGATCTGAGCTCGAACCGCATCCAACGCCTCGTCGGCCAGCACGACCGAGTCGGTACGCATATATGTAATGAATCCCCGCTCATACAGACCCTGAGCGGTGCGCATCACCTGCTGGGCCGACAGGCGAAGTTTGCGGCCGGCCTCCTGTTGGAGGGTGCTCGTCATGAAGGGTGCCTTCGGGGACGAACGGTAGGGCTTGTCGTCGACCGAGCGCACCGTGACCATCGCCGATCGAAGTCGGTCGACGAGAGACATCGCCGACGACTCGCCGAGCACCGTCACCTTCTCGGAGGCTCGGCCAGTGTCGTCGAAGTCCTTGCCGGTAGCGACACGAACGCCGTCGATCTCGAGCAGGTTCGCTGTGAACGACGGTGAAGTCGCCGACACCAGATCGATGCCCCAATAGCCCGCCGACACGAAGGCGATGCGCTCCCGTTCACGTTCGACGATGAGGCGAACCGTTGGGCTCTGGACACGTCCGGCCGACAGACCCCGGTTCACCTTGCGCCAGAGAACCGGTGACACCTCGTAGCCGAACAGGCGGTCGAGGATGCGACGAGTTTCGGCGGCGTCGACGAGGCCGATGTCGAGATCGCGCGGATTGGCGAAGGCGTGCTCGATGGCCGCCTTGGTGATCTCGTGGAACACCACGCGATGAACTTCGACGCCGGGTTTGATGGCCGACTTCAAGTTCTCGTAGAGGTGCCAACTGATCGCCTCACCCTCGCGGTCTTCGTCGGTTGCGAGATACAGAGCCGAAGCCTGCTTCACGAGCTGACGCAACTCCTTCACGACCTTGGCGCCACGCTCGGTGAGTTCGTAAGTCGGCTTGAAATGGTTGTCGACGTCGACTGCCAGCCCCTTCGACGGCAGGTCGGCCACGTGACCGACCGATGCGCGGACGTCGTAGTCGGAACCGAGGAACGAACCGATGGTTTTCGCCTTGGCAGGTGACTCGACGATGACTAGGGGTTTGGCACTCACAGCGGACATATCTATACAGGGCTACGAGATTCCCCAACTCGATGTCAAGCAGACGAGTCGGCGGAGGGTCGTGCATGACCCTCGACCTGGATGCGCGGAAGCACCCGGTCGATCCATCGTGGAATCCACCAATTCCTCGCACCGAGAAGTTCCATCGTCGCAGGTACGAGCACCATTCGCACCAGAGTGGCGTCGATCAGGACGGCGACGGCGAGACCGAGTCCGAACAGCTTCACGGTGCGGTCGTCACCGGCCACGAAACTTCCGAAGACGGCGACCATGATCAGGGCCGCTGCCGTGATCACACGGGCCGTACTCGCGAGTCCGTCGGCGACCGCAGCACCGTTGTCGCCCGTGCGGTCGAACTCCTCTTTCATACGTGAGAGAAGGAACACTTCGTAGTCCATCGACAGACCGAACACGATGGCGAAGAGCATCATCGGAATGAAGGGCTCGACCGGTCCGGCCCGTCCGACACCGATGAGACCGGCCAACCAACCCCACTGGAAGACCGCGACCACCACGCCGTAGGCGGCGCCGATCGACAGCAGGTTCATGATCACGGCCTTCAGCGGAACGAGAACGCTGCGGAACACCGCCATGAGCAACAGGAACGACAGGAGAAGCACCGCACCGATGAAGAGATAGATGCGCTGGCCGAAGAAATCCGACAGGTCGACGGCGATGGCGGTGAATCCACCGACGTTCACGGACCAGTCGGAATGAGCAGTGGTGGACAACGCGTCGGGCAACACGTCGTCGCGTAGGTGATGGACGAGATCAGCTGTCGATGCGTCCTGTGGTGCGCCGGTGGGGACGACCTTCCACAGCACGTACGAGTCTTGGATCATGTTGGCATCGGAGGCGAAGGCCACTCCCGGATCGGCCCGAAGGGCGGCCGTGACGTTTCCGGCCGCCGTCATGAGTTCGTCGTTCACTCCTGAGGACGGGACTTCGGCCACCAAAGTGAGAGGTCCGTTGAAGCCCGGACCGAATCCTTCAGCCAACAAGTCATAGGCCTGACGGGCGGTCTGCCACTCGGCACGATTGCCGTTGTCGCTCAGCGCGAGACGCATGGAGAAGAGTGGAATCGTCATGAGAACGAGGACACCGAAGCCGGCGCTGAACGCAATCCACGATCGACGTTGCACGACTCGACTCCAGCGATACCACATCTGCTGTTCACGTGGCTTCGGAGGTCGTCGCTTGATGGGAGTACGCCATCCCTTGATCAAGAAACTGGCTCCAACGATCGCGACCACGATGAGGAGCGACAGGGGAATGAAGGCGATGTTGTGGAAAAAGACAACTCCGACCAGTGATGTCACGGAGAAGAGAATCAACGAGACCAATGCCGCTCGGGTGGTCACGTCGATACGACGCTGAGCGAAACCGAGGAGCGCCGGCAGCAAGGTGAGGGCGGCGAGCACCATGAAGCCGACGACAGTGGTGGCAGCTATCGCGAGTCCGTTCACGAAGCTCATACCCATCATGAACATGCCGAGAAGAGAAATCATGACGGTGATTCCGGCGAACAACACGGCACGGCCGGCCGTGTCAGCGGCTTCGACCGTCGCCGCTTCGGGCTCGAGGCCGTTCTGAAGTCCTTCCCGGAAACGCGTCACGATGAAGAGGGCGTAGTCGATCCCGACTCCGAGCCCGATCATGGCGCCGATCTGCAGAGAGAAGTCGGGCATCTCCATCAAATGGCTGACCATCGTGATGACCGCGATACCGCTGCCGAGACCGATGAGTGCAGTGCCGATAGGGAGGCCCATCGCAAGCACCGAGCCGAAGGCCAAGACGAGAATGATGATGGCCACGAGGAGACCAATGACTTCGCTCTCGGGGAGTTCGAAGTCGACGAAGGGGTCGCCGCCGAATTCGACGCGCATGTCGGAGGGCAGGGGTGACGACGCCAGGTGTTCGTCGACCACTTCGATGATTCGGTCGCCCAGTTGATTCTGTTCCTGTTGTGAGTTGACCTCGGGGAGACCGAGTTCGGCATAGGCGATGGTGCGATCGGGTGACACCAGGCGCGCGCCACCGATCGGATCGTTGGCGGTGGGGGCATCGTAGGGAGTGGTGACGCGCAGACCCGTCACGCCGTCGGTGACCGCGACGAACAGCCCGGCGAGAGCAGACTTCACCTCGGGGTCGTCGACGGTTCGGTCGGTCTGAACGACGATTTGGGCATCGGTCACCGAGTCGCTGTCGGGGAATGCCTCTTCGAGAAGTTCGAGGGCACGAAGGCTTTCGGTGTCGGGAATCGAGAACCTCGTCTCGAAGCGGTCGCCGCCCATCACTCCCTGGGCGATCGTGGAGCCGCCGAACAGAACGACGAGCCATGCGACGACGATGATCCATCGGTGACAAAAGCACCAACGGGCGAGACGGGAGATCATGATGTCCTCGGCGCAGTTTGGGGGGTGATGCGCCGATGGCAAGGCTACGGTCGGCATCGTGCCGGCTGGTGACCAGTCCCTCGGATGGGATGTGACATGGGAAAAGGACTGGTCGACGTCGACAGTCGTTCGGCGAGATTCGGCACGACCGGGACGCGTTGCCCGAATCGATCGGGGCTGGAGCACCGTATGGTTCCGGCCGCCGTCTCCGATCGAACCCGCTGGTGACGTGATTCGAGTTCGCAACATCGGTGCCGATGTCGCCGTTGGAGATTGGGTCGTGGTGTCGGACGACGACGAACGGATCGAATTCGTTCTGCCCCGCCGGAGTGCGTTCGTGCGCCGCGCGAGTTTCGAAGGCCAGCGTGCCGAGGCCCACACGATCGCCGCCAACATCGACGAGGTTTTCCTCGTGCACTCCATCGCCGCACCACCCAACCAACGTCGTCTCGAACGCGAACTCGTGTTGGCTTTCGACAGTGGCGCACGGCCGGCTGTCGTGTTGTCGAAGCGAGACTTGATGGATGACGAGCACGAGGTCGGGAGTCGCGTCCAAAGAGTGCGCGAGGTCGCCCCGGGAGTCGACGTATACGTGGTTAGTGGTACACGCGGAGACGGACTCGAAGCCCTGAGAGAGCGAGCACGTGGGTACCGAACGATTGCCCTCCTTGGTGCGAGTGGTGTCGGCAAGAGCACCATTGTCAATGCGCTGGTGGGCGATGCTGTGCAGCGAACTGCTCAAGTGAGAGAAGGCGATCAGCGAGGGCGCCACACGACTACCGCAACCAACCTGGTCGCGTTACCGGCTGATCCGATCGGTTCGGCCGGGTGGCTGATCGACACACCCGGTGTGCGCGCCGTGAGTTTGTGGTCGAGTGGCCATGGCATCGAACGAGCATTCTCGGACATCTTCGACCTCGTGGACCATTGTCGCTTTCGCGATTGCAAGCACGAGGAGGAGCCGGGCTGCGCCGTTCGACGAGCGGTGGACGCGGGAGAACTCGACCCCCGCCGTCTCGAGAGCATGAAGAACCTGGTCGCCGAGGAGGCTGCTCTGGAGGATGAGCAGAAGGCTCGGTTGAAGGCCGAGGATCGACGAGGGTTTCGACGTCGCAAGACGTGAGGAGTACCGTCCAGCCATGGACTTCGCCTTCTCCGATCGCTGTCTCGAATACCGCGAGCGTCTGCTCGCATTCATGGACGAGTGGATCTACCCCAATGAAGACCTGCACCATCGGCAGGTAGCAGAGTCGGGTGATCCGCACTTCCATGCCCCGATCATGGAGACGCTGAAGGCCGAGGCCAAGAAGCGTGGATTGTGGAACCTGTTCCAGCCGCACAGCGGGTGGTGGGGAGACGGCTTCAGCAATCTCGATTACGCACCACTCGCCGAGATCATGGGCCGTTCACCGATCGCATCGGAGGCCTGCAACTGTTCGGCTCCCGACACCGGCAACATGGAAGTGCTCACCATGTTCGGCACCGCCGAACAACAGGAGAAGTGGCTTCGTCCTCTTCTCGACGGTGAGATCCGCAGCGCATTCGGTATGACCGAACCCGACGTCGCGTCGTCGGATGCCACCAACATCTCGTTGCGCATCGATCGCGATGGCGACCACTACGTGTTGAACGGCAAGAAGTGGTGGACGTCGAACATCTACCACAAGAATTGCAAGGTCATGATCGTGATGGGCAAGACCGACACGTCGGCGCCGACACATCAGCAGCAGAGTCAGATCCTCGTCCCGGTCGAAACACCTGGAGTCACGGTGGTTCGCGACCTTCACGTCTTCGGTTACAACGATGTCGAAGGTCATGGCGAGGTGCATTTCAACGACTGCCGAGTTCCGGCGAGCAACCTGATCGCCAACGAAGGTGATGGCTTCATGATCTCGCAGGCTCGTCTCGGTCCGGGACGTATCCATCACTGCATGCGCACCATCGGTGCTGCCGAGCGGGCGCTCGAACTCATGTGCCAACGCGTGCTCGGCCGCACGACGTTCGGCAAGCGAGTAGCCGAGCGTTCCAACATTCAGGACTGGATCGCCGAAGCACGTATCGAGTTGGAGATGATCCGCCTTCTCACGTTGAAGACGGCCTGGCTCATGGACAACGTCGGCAACAAGGGTGCACGCACCGAGATCGCGGCCATCAAGGTGGCGGCACCGAACGTGGCACTGAAGATCATCGATCGAGCCATGCAGGCGCACGGTGCCGGTGGCGTGTCGCAGGACTTCCCGCTGGCCGGGATGTACGCGGGCATTCGAACGCTTCGCCTGGCCGACGGTCCCGACGAAGTGCACAAGATGACGATCGCCCGAGCCGAACTGCGCAAGTACGACCCAGCGTTCCGTACCGACGGGGTGAACAACGCTGCTCCGGGTGGAGGGCGCGGCTAGACACGCCTACCCGCGTCACGGGTACGGTTCGCTCATGGCGAGTGCGCACGACGTGATTCAGATGTTCGGCTCGGTCGAGGACGACCAGAAGTACGGGCGCCTCCTCGAGTTCATGACCGAGGACGTCGTCTACTGCGATCCATTCGCCGGTCCGCAGCGCGGGCGAGGGGCTGTGTCGGCGTTCATGGCCGAGATGGAACGGGTGATTCCGAAGATGGGTGTGTACTTCGCCGACTGGGAAACAGTCGCCGATGCGTCCGTCGGGTGGTCGCGTTGGACGATGGTCGTGCCGGTGAACGGAGTCGACAATGCGATTCCTGGCCAGAGTGTGTACCGGTTGAGAGATGGGAAGGTCTGCTACGCAGCCGACTACGTCGATTCGGCGGCGTATCGCAAATTGCGACCCGACGTGGCCCCCGATCTCTTGTCGGCAAGTCGAGAAGCAAAGGGAACGTCGGCGGCCGGATCGGCCGATGAGTTGGTTTGCACGTTCTGGGACATGCAGACGAATGCTCGATACGCCGACTTGGCTTCCCTCTTCGCTGACGACTCGGTGTTCACCGATCAGGTGTTCGGACGTTTCGAGGGAATCGAAGCCGTGCGCCAGTACTTGACGCGTATGGAGACCGAGATGCCCGAATCAGGAGCGCGTTTCACCCTCGACGATCACGCAGGCGACGAAACGGTGGCGTGGTCGCAGTGGACATGCCATATGGCCAACGGATCGTTCCCGGGCTGGACCTTGCACACCGTGCGCGATGGCAAGTTCACTCTCGATGCCGACTATTTCGATGTCGTCGCAGCGCGAAAGCTGCAGCCACCGCGTGACCCACGTTGAGCGAATCCATATCGGACTCGATGTCGATCCGCGCGCATACGTCGACCTGAGAAAGTGTCGAGTCGGGGAGTCCGAAACCTTCGGAGCCGAACACCATCGCCAATGGCCCTTCGCGATCGTCGATCGTGTCGAGTCGAACTGCCGAACGCCGAGGAGTGAGGGCGACCGTCGTGCCGCCGTGATCGCGTACTGATGCGATGACCGACGCAATCTCGGAACGCACGATCGGGAGGAAGAGGATCTCTCCCATCGAGACTCGGACACAGCGCCGGTAGTAAGGGTCGGCACAGCGGGGGTCGAGGATCAGCGCGTCGACCCCGAAGGCTCGAGCGGTTCGGGCGATTGCCCCGAGGTTCTCGTGATCGTTCAATCCTTCCAACACTCCGAACAAGTGGGCTCGACCATCGAGGGGCGGCCGGGCCCAGACATCGTCGAGTGACCACGTCGGCGGACGCACAGCCGATGCGAGCACACCGCGATGCAGCGAGTATCCGGCCGTTTTCGACACGACGTCGCGTTCGACGAGGTACACCGGGCACGTGACTGAGGCGAGGGCCTGTTCCATCACGTCGAGACGATTCGGTGCAACGACGATCGATCGAATGTTCAGGCCACTACTGATGAGTCGACGAACAACCTCGGGACCTTCGGCGATCAGGATGCGTTCGGACTCGTGTCGCTGTGCGATGTCGCGATCTCGCAAATTCATGTAGTCGACCAGTCGCGGATCCGAGGCATCGGTGATCAAAGGTCGACTGGTCACCAGACCATTGTGCCCGGACATTGGAGACTCGTTCGTCGTCGTGGCAAGGTGGCGTCATGAGTTTCGACCTTGATCGTGTGGTGGTGGTCGGTGCGTCGTTGGCCGGACTGCGGGCGGCTGAAACCTTGCGTCAGCAGGAATTCGCCGGATCGATCGTCGTTGTGAGTGACGAGTCCGAGCAGCCGTACGACCGTCCGCCCTTGTCGAAGAAGGTTCTCTCTGGTGAATGGGAACCTGATCGGATACGGCTTCGCAAACCCGAGATCATCGAGTCACTCGACGTCGAATGGATCTTCGGCGATGGAGCAGCATCGCTCGACGTCGATCGGCGAGTCGTGAGTCTCCGATCTGGCCGTGAGGTCGCGTTCGACGGTCTAGTGATCGCAACGGGCGGTCAGGTCCGCCGCCTACCTGGTCAGCCCGAATGGCGTGGTATCCACGAACTCCGCACGTTGTCCGACTCGTTGGCACTGCGTTCCGAACTCGAGCCCGGTCGACGGGTCGTGGTGGTAGGTGCTGGTTTCATCGGTTTGGAAGTGGCGGCGACGGCCAAGACACGCGGGTGCGAGGTGACCGTGCTGGAAGGCGCACCGGCGCCATTGATTCGCGGCCTCGGTGCCGAGATGGGTAGACACATCGCCCGTGTCCACGAGGACAACGGAGTCACGGTTCGCTGCGACGTGCGCGTGGATGGGTTCATCGAAGGAGACGCAGGCGCGGTGGCTGGCATTCGCTTGGCCGACGGCGAAGTGATTCCAGCCGACGTGGTGGTGGTGGGAGTCGGGGTCTCGCCGGCAACGGCATGGCTCGAATCGTCAGGACTCGAACTGCGGGACGGTGTGGTGTGCGACGAGAATCTGCGAGCAGCTCCGGGTGTCTATGCCGCCGGAGACGTGGCCCGTTGGCCGAATCGTCTGCTCGGTCGCGAGATGCGGGTCGAGCACTGGACGAATGCATCCGAACAAGGCGCGGCAGCAGCACGAAATCTTCTTGCCGAGTCACGCGGTGAAGTCGGTACTGCCTACGAGTCCGTCCCGTTCTTCTGGAGTGATCAGTACACGAGCCGGATTCAGTTCATCGGGCGAGCCGAGGGGAACGAAACGGTCGAGATCGTGGCCGGTTCACCCGAGGAGCACTCGTTCGTCGCGCTGTACCACCATGGCGATGAGTTGCGTGCGGCTCTCGGTGTCAGTCGGCCCAAACAGGTGATGCCGTTCAGCAAACTGCTGGCCGAGCGAGCATCGTGGAAGCGCGCCCTCGAACTAGTCGCTACGTGGGAGCAGTGACCCGGTCGTTGCATCGCGAACTTTTTCGTGACAAGTCGACCAGTGTTGATTAGGCTTTCCGTCGAGGTGTCGTCGATCGATTACAGGGGATGGCGTGCCGCGACTTGATTCCGAACGAGTAGCACTATGGCGCGCGTTGCAGACCGCGGCTGAGGTGGTGTCGCGTCTCATCGAAGCCGAGATGGCCGATGAGTTTCAGCTATCACTTCCGCAATTCGACGTCCTGGCCGCCCTCGCGCAACACGACGATCAGATGCGAGTGAAGGACTTGTGCGACGTGTTGGCTGCTGTCCCGTCGAGCCTGTCGAGACGTATTGACGCTCTGGTGGAGCGCGGTTACCTCACGCGTGAGGTACCTGCGAACTCCGATGACAACCGAGCGGTCGTCGTGACTCTCACTCGAATGGGACGCCTGGTATGGCGAGACGCCAACATCTTGTATCGACGGGCGATACAGCGGGAATTCGCCGCCGAGCTCTCGGAGACTGACGTCGGCGTCATGTCCCGGGCGCTCAGCAAAGTGGCGCCATTTCGCGTCTAAGACCCGGATGTTGCTCTGATTCGTCGGAGCCCGAGATCAGCCAGCAGACTGAGGCCCTCGATCGTCTCAGAGGAGCTATCACATGAACACCGCCGTCATCGTCGACGCCATTCGCACCCCGCTCGGGAAGCGCAACGGAAAGTTGAAGGAGTGGCATCCCGTCGATCTCGTGTCGGAAACGCTGAATGCACTCATCGAGCGCACCGGGATCGATCCGGGTCTGGTCGACGACGTCGTCATGGGTTGTGTGATGCAGGTCGGCGAACAAGGTGTGAACGTGGCGCGAAACGCAGTGTTGGCCGCCGGTTGGCCCGAGTCGGTGCCCGGCACCACCATCGATCGTCAGTGCGGTTCGTCGCAGCAGGCCGCGCACTTTGCCGCACAAGGCGTGATGGCCGGCGCCTATGACGTCGTCGTCGCCTCGGGTGTCGAGATCATGACGCGTGTGCCCATGGGTGCGTCGATGGGTGACGGAAAGTTCGGTTGGCCTTTCGGACCCAAGGTTGGTGAGCGATACCAGCCGCAGGGTGGTCTCGTTCCGCAGGGCATCTCGGCCGAACTCATCGCCGACAAGTGGGGAATCAGCCGTGACGACATGGACCGTTTCGCCGTCATGTCGCAGGATCGTGCAGCGCGGGCGACTAAGGAGGGTCGTTTCGAGCGCGAGATCCTGCCGGTCAAGGACGCCGAAGGAAACATGATGACCACCGACGAGGGGATCCGTGACACTACGACGGAGAGCCTTGGCAAGTTGAAGCCGTCCTTCCGCCCCGAAGAAGAGGGTGGCCGGGTGACGGCCGGCAACTCGTCGCAGATCACCGACGGTGCGTCTGCTCTCCTCATTATGAGTGAGGCCAAGGCCAAGGCGCTCGGTCTCACGCCACGTGCGCGTTTCGTGAACTTCGCACTGGCCGGCGACGATCCCCGCTACATGCTCACCGCACCGATCCCGTCCACTCGTAAGGTGCTCGAGCGGGCCAGTCTCACGATGGACGACATCGACATCACCGAGATCAACGAGGCGTTCGCCTCTGTGGTGCTGGCCTGGGAGAAGGAACTTCGCCCCGACATGGAGAAGGTCAACCCCAATGGTGGAGCCATCGCCCTCGGCCATCCGCTCGGTGCGTCGGGTGCCCGTCTCATGACCACGTTGCTCAACGAACTCGAGCGCACGGGTGGTCGCTACGGCCTGCAGACGATGTGCGAAGGTGGAGGCATGGCCAACGCCACCATCATCGAACGACTCGGCTGATCGCGGTCGGCGGTACGACACCTCATGAATTTCGGCAGTGTCGTCTGGTTCCTCGGCGCCGTCTTCATCTTCTTTTTCATGTGGCGGGTGGGCGTGTCACTCCTGCGCGGGATGACCGAGCCACTTCCACCTCCGCCACCAGCCGGAGAACTTCGCAAGATCAGTGTGAAATACCGGTGCAGCCTGTGCGGGGTGGAATTGAAGATGACTCTCGCCCCCGAGGAAGACCCTGAGCCCCCGCGTCATTGCATGGAGGACATGGATCTGGTGGCCCCGATCGAGTGAACGCAGGGTGACATCGAGTTACATCGATGTGACTATCCCCGACCTCATCCACAGGCTGTGGACAACTATGTGGCGCTAAAAGACCAGGTCGGGGGTCAATGGTATTTGGTGGCGGTGTACAACCCGCCCAGGATCATGAGCAGGCCGACCAGCAAGTAGTAGTTGCTGCGGCCACCCGGCACGGCACCCAAGTAGTAGAGCAGGATGACGAGCGCGCCCGCGATGAAGAGGGCGAACATCAGGATTGGAACCCAGCGTGGGCTCTCCTTCACGTACTGCGGAATCGGCGGGGTGTAGCGCGACGAGGCGGCGACGCCAGATTCGTTGTGATCGGGAGTGGCGGGCCGACCGTCACCGGGGCGGGTGCCCTTCGGTGTGGTGCGCCCGCCTGTCTTGCGTTTCGGAGGAGCCACGTCGAAAAGTGTAGGGGATCGCGGTCCCTGGCTGGCAGGCTGGTCATATGGTGACGCGAAAAGTCGTCGTTCTCGACAACTACGACAGTTTCGTCTACAACCTCGTTCAATACCTCGGAGAGTTGGGAGCCGAGCCGGTCGTTCATCGAAACGACGACGTGACGGTCGACGACGTTCTCGCTTTGTCACCCGATGCAGTCCTTTTGTCGCCCGGACCGGGTCGCCCGGAAGATGCCGGCATTCTGTGCGACCTGATCGTGCCGGTCGCCGAGCGTGGCATCCCGGTGTTCGGCGTGTGCCTCGGACACCAGGCGATCGGTCACGTGTTCGGGGCTGACGTGGTCCGAGCCCCCGAACTCATGCACGGAAAGACGAGCTCGATCACCCATCACCGAACGGGGGTGTTCTCGGGACTTCCGTCACCCTTGACGGCGACTCGGTATCACTCACTCGTGGTCGAACGTGACTCACTGCCCGACTGTCTGACGATCACTGCCGAAACAGCTGACGGCATGATCATGGGTGTGCGTCATCGTGAGTTGCCCATCGAGGGCGTGCAATTTCACCCCGAGAGCATCTTGACTGACGGCGGGCATGACATGCTCCGTAACTTCATCGGCGCCTAGCCGCGCCGCTCAGGGCAGGGTCGTTGTTGCACCCGGAATGGTGCTCGAGGACGTGGTCGGTGCAGGAGCCAGTCGACCGATGACGATCACGACTTGGGTACCGAGTTCGACTTCGTCTCCACTCTCGGGTGTCTGGCGGATCACGAGATCAACGAACTCGTCACCTTCGGGAACGTCCTCGTATTCGACGCGAACGACGAGACCGTTCGCCGTGAGGAGCGGACGAGCCTGACGCTCGGGTAGACCGACGACCGGTGGTACCGGAATGGGCGCCCGACCATTCGACACGTAGACGGTGACCGTGGCGCCCTTCGCGACTTCGGCACCGGCCACCGGACTCGTGCGGATCACGTTCCCGATCGGCACGGTGTCACTTGCCTCGAGGATCTCTTCCACCACGAATTCGTAGGGCTCGCCCTCGAGAGTCGAGCGCGCGTCCTCGGCGGTCTGGCCATCGAAGGACGGAATCGGATTGGTTCCCTTGCCTTGGCTCACCACGAGATCGATCGTGGCACCGCCGAGAACCGACTCGCCGACCGCCGGCTGAGTCGAGATGATGATGTCGACGGCCACCAGAGGATCATCGACGTAGGAGATGTTGCCGATGGTGAGACCGAGGTTGAGGAGTGCAGTGCGTGCCTGCTCGACGGTCTGGCCGCGAAGATCGGGTACTGGAATCGGCGTGTTCGACGGGTTGTAGACGATGCGAATGGTGTCGCGGGCCTCGACCAGTTGACCGGGCGGCGGATCCTGTGACCACACCACGTTCGCGTCGACGGTGCTGTTCTCTTCGGCCACGGTGATCACGTCGAGATCGAGGGCTTCGAGAGCAGCGACGGCGAACTCGAGTTGTACCCCGGTCACGTTGGGTGCCTCGAACGTCGCAACGGGTCCGTCGTCCCCCGACAGGGCGAGGAGTGCGCCGACAAGAGAGGCCACGATCAACAATGCAGCAACCACCGAACCGATCACGATGTTGCGTCGCTTCTTGCCGAGATCGTCGGGTGGTGTGATCGACCCGGTCGTGTCGCGGCCTTCGGCTTGTTCGCTGATCATCACGACCGTGCGCTGAGTGGTCGGACGTTCGGCGCTGTCGGCCAACGTGGGAGGTGGTAGCACCGTGGGTGTCATGACGGTGGGCGCGAGACCGTCGTCGGGATCGCGCTTGTTGAGGATCGCGGCGAGGGCTTGAACTGGCAGACCGTCGCGGAATCGGCGGAGGTCGTCACGTACGGCTTCGGCCGTGGGGTAGCGGCGAGCCGGATCCTTGGCGAGTAGACGAGCGACGATGGCCTCGAAGGCACGCGGGACGTCGGGGGCCAATTCGTTGAGCGGAGTGGGGGCCTCGTGGACTTGCTTATACGCGATCGACACGGGTGTGTCTCCGGTGAAGGGAATCTTCGCTGCCACCATTTCGTAGAGCACGATGCCGAGCGAATACAGATCACTACGCGGATCGGGCTGTCCGCCCTGTGCTTGTTCGGGAGAGAAGTAGGCGGCCGTTCCCATGACGGCACCGTGTGCGGTGAGTCCGCTGTCGGCGGCGCTGCCGAGGGCGCGAGCGATTCCGAAGTCGGCCACCTTCAGTTGTCCGTTGCTGCCGATGAGGATGTTGCCAGGCTTGATGTCGCGGTGCACCACGTTGTTGCGATGGGCGAACGACAAAGCGGCGGCCACTTCGATCCCGACCTCGGCGGCTTTGGAGGCCGAGATGGAGCCAACGTCGCTCAGAGCGTCGGCAAGGGTGCGGCCTGGCACGTACTCCATGGCCATGAAGTAGGTGTTGTTGCTGCGACCCCAGTCGTACACGCTGACGATGTTGGGGTGGTTGAGATTGGCGGCCGACTGGGCCTCACGACGAAAACGCTCGACGAAGGCCGGGTCGGTGGCGTACTCGGGGAACAGGACCTTGATGGCCACCAGCCGGTCGAGCAGGACGTCGCGTGCGAGATACACGTCGGCCATCCCGCCCCGACCGATGCGCTGCTGCATCTCGTAACGGTCGTTGAGAATGACGTTTCCGTGGTCGGACATAAGAGTGTGACAAGGCTACCGCTGGGCTATCGGTCCCTGAGGGCAGCGTTCATCACCTTGGACGCCACTGGCCCGGCGAGAGTTCCACCGGTTCCGGCGGAAATTTCGGCGTTCGTGCCCTTCAGGACCACTGCGAACGCGTAACGAGGGGTTTCAGCAGGAGCGAAGCCGATCATCCAGGCGTGTGAACGTTCGGGTTCACCCGGTCCGTTCAACTGCGCAGTACCGGTCTTGGCCGCCGCAACTACACCATCGGCCAACTTCAGACAGCACGACGCGGTGCCGGAACTCGCGACCACTTTCATGAGATCGACCATCGTCGACGCCGCGCCTGGGCTCATGACCTGACGCCACATCGTGGGTTCGGTACGAGTGAGGACTTTGCCGTCGTGATCGCGTGTGGTGTCGATGGCGAACGGGGCCATCATCGTGCCGCGGTTGGCGATGGCAGCAGCGATGGCTGCCATGTGAAGCGGAACCATCTGCGTGTTGCCCTGACCGAAGCCACCGATCGCCAGAAGTGGAAGGTTGTCGGTGAAGTAATCGACGTCGCCGAACGAACTGGCGGCCGGGCTCGGCAGATCGAAGGGCACCTCTTCTCCGATACCGAAACGAGTTGCTGCTTCGACCATGTTCGACGGTCCGAGGTCGATCGACAGCCGGGCGAAGGGTGTGTTGCACGAACGACGGAACACTTCGGTGAGATCACCTCCGCAGGATCGGCCGTTGTAGTTTTCGATCGGATCGTCAGTCTGCGGAGGCAGATACTGCGACTCCTCGGCGAACACGGTGTCGAGAGTGACAGCTCCGGCTTCGAGGGCGGCGGCTGTGGTGATCACTTTGAATGTGGAACCAGGCATGTAGCGCTCTTGGTAGGCGTTGGCCAACAGGGGCTTCGACGGCAACAGATCGAGGAACTGCAGCCAGACACCGGCTTCGGCGCTGTCGTGGTCGGCGATCGTGTTGGGATCGAACGAGGGCCAGCTCCACATGGCCTTCACCGCACCGGTCTGCACGTCGAGGACCACGACCGACCCTTCGCGTTCACCGAGCGCGTCCTTGGCCGTCTGTTGCACGTCGGCGTCGAGGGTGAGCGTTACCGAACCCGAGTTGTCATCGGTGTCGAACACCGACCAGACACCCGACAACTGCTGTTCGGCGGTGTTGCCCGACAACACGTCGTTCATCACTCGTTCGACCTGGGTGGCTCCGTAGGCGAGTGTGAAATAGCCGGTGAGGTGGGCGAAGAGATCGCCCTCGGGATAGGTGCGCTGCCAGGAGTAGGTGCTGCCGGGTGCGGTGCGGACACTCTCGGCGATCACCGTTCCATCGGCAGTGAGAATCGGGCCACGTGGTTCGTCGAAGTCGCGAACCGTCTGGCGGGTGTTGCGAACGTCGGCATCGAGCGAGGCCTTGCGACCAACCTGGATGAAGTTCAGTTGGACGAACAACACCGCGTAGAGAACGAGCAAAGCGGCAGCGAGACGACGAATGCGCTGATTCATGCGTCACCCACTTCGGTGGTGACGTCGTCGGGAAGATTCTGTCGACGAGCCCGTCGGGCGGCCCATTTCTCACTCAGCATCGGGGTGTCGGGGACTTCACCGAGTCGTCTCGCCGACACGTCGCTCAATCGAATGAGCAAGGCGAGCAGTGCGTAGTTGGCGACGAGACTCGATCCGCCGTAGCTGACGAACGGCAGGGTGATGCCGGTGAGAGGCACCACGCGGATGACGCCGCCGATGATGATGAACGCCTGCATGCCAATGATGGTGGTGAGACCAGTGGCCAGCAGTTTCTCGAACGGTCGTTGGGTGCGAAGAGCGATGCGAAGTCCGGCGCCGATGATCACCATGAACGACAGCAACACGATGGTTGCGCCGAGCAAGCCCATTTCTTCGCCGATCGCCGCGAAGATGAAGTCGTTCTTGGCCTCGGGAATGCGTTGGGGCAGACCTCGTCCGAGTCCGGTGCCGGTGACTCCTCCGTTACCGAGAGCGAACATGGCTTGGGCGATCTGGTATCCCTTGCCCTCGTAGCGACTCCACGGATCGATCCACACGGCTACTCGTGTCTGCACGTGATCGAACAGGTTGTAGGCCACGACACACGCAACGGCGAACAATCCGAGGCCGATCACGAGGTAGCTCGTCTTCTCGGTCGCGACCCACACCATCACGACGAAGAGGGTGAAGAACAGCAGGCTCGAGCCGAGGTCCTTCTGGCCCACCATGATCACGACCGAGAAACCCCACGCAGCGACGAGAGGTAGGAGATCGCGTGCTTCGGGAATCGTGAAAGGCCCGAGGCGGCGCGTACTCGTGGAGATGAGGCGACCGCGTTCGGCGAGATAGCCGGCGAAGAAGAGAGCGAGAGCCAACTTGGCGAATTCTCCGGGCTGGAAGTTGACCGGACCGAGGTTCACCCAGATCCGCGCGCCACCGGAGGAGAAGCCGAGTCCGGGGACGAGGGGAAGAAGAAGGAGTCCGGCACCGACGGCGAAAAAGTGCCACGTGTAGCGAGACAGGTCGTTGATGCGCTCGACGAACACGAGCACGGCGATGAAGACGGCGATACCGATGAAGGTCCAGGTGGTTTGGAGGCCGGCGAGCCGTTCCGACAATCGGGCGATCATCACGTAGCCGAGACCGTTCAAGAGGGCGGCGACCGGAAGAAGGGTGGAGTCGGCACCTGACGCCAGCCAGCGAACGGCCACGTGAGCCGAGACGAGAAGCAGAAGCATCAGACCGAGGAACGGCAGGATGCGCGACGGAATGACGGCGTTCTGTCCGAGCGAGGCGAGGGTGTAGGCACCGGCGGTGACCAGACCGGCCATGATCACCGACCACAGTTCCTGTGAGCGTCGGCGTGACGCGACGTGCGCGGTGGAACGACTCACTGCGTGAGGGCGCTCACGATCACGGTGATCACGATGGTGGCCGAGACGAGGAACGATCCGACCGCGGCGACGTCGAGCAGACGTGACGGACGACGCGGGACGACGATAGCGACGGTCTCGTCGGAAACGTTGGAGTCGGGTGAGGCAACCGGTGCCGGACCATCGCTGAAGTCGACGACGACCACGGTCACGTTGTCGCGACCACCGTTGTCGTTGGCGAGAGTCACCAGTGCCTGCGCGAGATCGTCGGGTCCGGACGAGGTGCGAATTGCGGTCTCGATGGCGTCGTCGTCGGCTTCGTCGACCAGACCGTCACTGCACACGACGAAGCGATCACCGTCTTCGATGTCGAGTTCGAACACGTCGACTTCGAGATCGGGGTCGATTCCCATAGCCCGTAACACGATGTTTCGTTGGTAGTGCACACGCGCCTCGGCGCGGGTGATTGCACCACGATCGACGAGCGACTGGACGTGTGAGTGATCTTTGGTGATCTGTCGTAGTTCTCCGTGACGCCACAGGTAGGTGCGTGAGTCACCGACGTTGGCCACGAGTGCCCGTCGGCGTTCGGAGTCGGCAACGGCCAGTCCGGTGAGAGTGGTGCCCATTCCAGCTTTGGCGCGGTCACGCATTGCTTCCGTGAGGATCGCCGTGTTGGCGTGACGAACTGCGGCGGCCAGATCGTGGGCGGTGAGTCCGTTGTGGACGACCTTCGAGAGGAGCTCGGACAGGCTCGTGACGGCGATGTCACTTGCGACTTCACCGGCACTGTGACCACCCATACCATCGGCGACGAAGTAGAGACCATCGCGGCACAGGTACGCGTCTTCGTTTCCTTCGCGGATCTGACCGACGTGAGTCGCTGCAGCGGCGTTTGCGTGCATCATCGAGTGGCCTCAATCACGACGTGACCCATTTGCACCCGGTCGCCCGGAACCAGAGCGGTGGCTTCGACGATGCGCAGATCGTTCACTTGGGTGCCATTGGTGGACGAGAGATCGTCGACCATGGCGATGCCGTCGGCCGACCAGACCTGCGCGTGCCGACTGCTGAGGTAGGTGTCGTCGGGGAACGACAGGTCGGCGTCGTGTGAGCGTCCGATCACGATGGGGTTGGGTGTGAGTTCGAACCGAGATCCCTTCAACGATTCGGGTTCGAGGATCTTCAGTTCGGTCACCCGCTGACGGCGCGAAAGACGTGACGTGGCGCCGGTCGCATTGGAGCTGGTTCCGACCTGGGGTAGGGCAGGAACCCGCACTTCGGTCCAGACCGCCCACACCACACGGGCGAAGAAGAGGTAGAGGGCGAGCAGAAGGACGAGTCGCAACCCGCTGATCACGAGATCGTTCATCGAGTCAGCGCGCCTCGAAACGAATGGTGTTGCTGCCGAGGGCGATGATGTCGCCGTCGCGCAGAGTGCGTTCGAGGGTGATGGGGACACCGTTCACCTTGGTGCCGTTGGTTGAACCCAAATCGGAGATCACGTGGGCGCCAAGTACGACTTTGATCTCGGCGTGTCGACGACTGATGTTGGCGTCGTCGAACGAGATGTCGCAGTCGGGTGAGCGACCGATGGTGATCGTCTTGTCGCCGAGAGGTAGTGGGTCACGACCGGTGATCGCGAGAGCGGCGGCCACGATCGGTGATTCGTTGGTGCGCACCTTCGAGGTGATCTGAATGCGACCGGTCTTCACCGAGTCGTCGTCGGACAGCTTGACGGTGACCGGTCCTCGGAGCACGTAACCCTCGTCGCGGGCGTATTCCTTGGCGGCCTCGACGAGCTCGGTCTCGAGAGCGGCGATGTAGGACGACAATTCTTGGTGGTCGTTCGGGTTGAGCGCGACGACGAAGTGGTTGGGAGTGATACGACGGCCGTCACCGTCGACCGAACGTTTGTCGTCCATCTCCGCCACCAACCGACGACCGATCTCGATGGGTCGAACTTTGGCTCGGTCGCTCCTCTTGAAGATTCCACTTGCCACTTGATCACCGTCCCCACCTCGAGCGCCCACGGCGCCCTGACAGGGTATCGGTCCTGCTCAGGGCGAGGGTTTCACCAGGTGAGAGGGTGGGGGCGGGCCACACGGTTGGTAGCGTGCGTCTCCTGTTACTCGGGCGAGTGGCGGAATGGCAGACGCGCTGGCTTCAGGTGCCAGTGTTCGCAAGGACGTGGGGGTTCAAGTCCCCCCTCGCCCACCAAATCGTGTGACCAATCCAACGACCGCCGAGCGGGTATTGGTGGTCGCGGTCCGACTTGGAGTTGCCGCCAAAGCACCCCACCGGGATGCCGCCGTCGGCGATGTCGCCCCGTTCCGCGGATGGCTTGACTCGTCCCAGATTGTGGGGTGCTGGTGAGTTGTGCTGTCCTGATTCGCTGTGCTGTCATCGAATGCGCGGTGCACTAGCAGCCTTTGTCATTGCCGTCGCTCTTGGCGCCACGTCGTGTGGCGCAACGTCCGATGAAGAAGTGAGCGACGACGTGCCGGCCACGGCGATTGCCGACACGACGACGGAGGATGACATTGTTGAGGAGGAGTTAACGGGTGGCGACGGTGCTGATGACCCGATTGCCGCTTTTCAGCAGACGGTCAATGAGGTCATCGGGTCTGCAGACTTCGACGACGTTGGAGAAGCCACGCTTGTCGACTGTCCGCTGACGACCTGGCAGGAGCTGGCCCCGGGCGCCTCGGTCAACCTCGAAAGCAATGTTGCGGAACTCGTCCAAGGCTCGGCCGACGACGGCAGCGACGTGTTTTCTCCGCTCTTACGTTGCCGCCTCGACCTCGACAATGCCTCGACCTCGACAATGGTGGGACTGTATTCCTGGATGCATTTCAAGAGCCGTACGACACGTACAACGGGAAGCCTTTCGCCAAGACTCTCATGATGGAGATGGGCGGCGAAGGTGTGTTCACCGGACCGATAGAGGTGACGCTGAGTGGTGTCGTGTACGGCTACTGCGAGAACGATGGGAGATGATGTGCTGCGACTTGGGTGTCGGGCACTACGCAACTTTCGCTGCTCGGACCCGCCGACATCGGCCCCGCCGCCATGATCGCCAGTTGAGCCGCAACCTCTCCGCATTTCGCACAGAGGAATTCGAACGCCCCGTGCTCTTCTCGTTGCACCCCACCGATTGTGCTCACCACAGTTCACACGCCGGAGGTGTGTGAGCAGAGGCTGCCGTGCGACATCCCCCTCGCCCACCATGCGATGTCGCAAGACATCCCACCCGGAACTCGGTACCAGAACTCTGCCGGTAGCGTCGACAAGAGCAGAATGGAGCGAAACGTGACAGGCAACTCCAGCTTTCGGCACCTGCGCACGGGCATCCTGGCAGTGCAGTCCGTCGAGGCCCCCGAGGTCGTGACCTCGTCGTGGATCGACGATCAGCTCTCCACCACGTTCGAGCGCCTCGGAGTCCGGTCGGGGCTGCTCGCGGAACTGGCGGGAATCGAGGAGCGACGCTGGTGGCCGGAGGACGTCACATTCGACCAAGCCGCGACGATGGCTGGACAGCGTGCGATCGAGGCGTCTGGCATCGACCCCGACCGCATCGGCATGCTGATTTCCACCTCGGTCTGCAAGCATCACCTCGAACCGTCCGTCGCCTGCGCCGTGCACCACCAACTCGGCCTGTCGTCGTCGTGCAGCAACTTCGATGTGGCGAACGCATGCTTGGGATTCGTGAATGCCATGCAACTTGCAGGAACCGCGATCGATGCCGGAGTGATCGACTACGCGCTGGTGGTCGATGGTGAGGGAAGTCGCCACACGCAGCTGGCCACCATCGCGCGTCTGCAACGCGAGTCCACGACCGTTGCCGACGTGTTCGAGGAGTTCGCGTCACTCACTCTCGGATCGGGTGCCGCAGCAATGGTGCTCGGCAGCACTGATCAACACCACGATGCCCACCGTGTCGTCGGCGGCATCACTCGAGCAGGCACTGAGCATCATGAGCTCTGCGTCGGCGATCTCGATCGCATGACCACCGATACCAAGCGACTGCTCGAAGCGGGCCTCGATCTCGCCCATGCAGCGTGGATCGATGCTGCTGCCGACTTCCAGTGGGCGACCGGCATCGACCAATACGTCGTGCACCAGGTGAGTTCTGTGCACACGGCGCTCCTCTGCGAGCGGCTCGGTATCGACCCCGCGCTCGTGCCGCTCACGTATCCCCGATTCGGCAATGTCGGACCGGCGGCCATTCCCATCACGCTCGCTGGTATGTCGGACGATCTGGCGGCTGGCCAGCGAGTTTTGTGCATGGGTATCGGCTCGGGGCTGAACACCAGTTTCACTGAAATCATCTGGTGATGAGGGCCACGCCCACCCCACCCACCGAGGCGCAGTGCCGCGCATGGGGTGTCGAACCATCGTGGTCGCGCACACTCACCGTGGATGGGTCGACGTGGCATCTGCTCGAACGTTCCCCCGTGCATCCAGCGGGCACCGTGGTGTGCATCCACGGCAACCCCACGTGGTCATTTTTGTGGCGAGGACTGCTCGATCGTCTCGGTGACCGCTATCGCGTGATCGCGGTGGACCAACTGGGAATGGGTTTCAGCGAACGCGCCTCCACGCGGGTCTACACCGACCGCGTTCGAGACATCGAAGACGTCGTCGATGCGCTTGACATCGAAGGTCCCTTCACTCTCGTCGGCCATGACTGGGGTGGAGCGATCGCCATGGGGTTCGCAGTAGCGCACCCCGATCGCTTGTCGGGCCTCGTGCTCTGCAACAGCGGCATCGCCGTGCCCGAGGGCCGTCACGCACCTCGGCTCATCCGTGTTGCAGCCACCGGCCCCATGACCGACCTGGCGTGTCGTCGCACCCGCACCTTCGTCGACGGCACCATCGCGCTCTCGTGGAGGCGCCTTACGAAGCCCGTTCGCGAGGCCCTACGCGCCCCGTATCAGCACGCAGCGGAGCGCTCGGCGATCGCTGACTTCGTCGCCGACGTGCCCTTCGACGAACGCCATCCGTCCTCTGCCGACATCGCAGAAGTGGCAGAAGCCATCCGCACTTTCGACCGGCCCACGCTCATCGTGTGGGGTGCGAACGATCCCGTGTTCGACGACTCGTTCGCGCTCGATCTCAGCGATCGACTGCCCCACGCCGATCTGCATCGATTCCGCGATGCCGGTCATCTGTCCCCTCTCGAAGTGGACGTGGCGGGAGTCATCGACACCTGGCTGCAGACGTCACTGTCCAAACAACACACCACAGCAGACAATCATGAGGGCACGAGCAGCGATCCGATCGACGAGTACGTCCCCACATGGTCGGCCCTCACATCCCGATCGACGACCAACGGACACGTCGCCTTCGTCGACGGCGCCACCGGAGCCCGCACCTCGTTCGCCGAACTGAACCGACGCGTGGAGGGTATTGCCAGCGGCCTGACCGCTCTCGGACTACGACCCGGCGACCGCGTCGCCATGTTGACTCCGCCCGGCGCCGACCTCGTGGCTGCGGTCTACGGCGTATGGCGAGCAGGTGGCGTGACGGTGATCGCCGATCGGGGACTGGGTCTTCGCGGGCTAGGTGGGGCGGTACGAAGCACGCGGCCACATTGGGTGATCGGTCCTCCTCCGGCGATCGCCGCAGCGCGCATACTTCGCTGGGCCCCAGGTTCACGTCACGTCACGGTCGGCGCCCGCCGCGCGCCGGGGTCGGTCGCCACACTCGCCGAACTCGAGCGCCTCGACTGCCCGCTGCCTGCTGAGCCCGGCCCCGATGATCCTGCTGCGGTGCTCTTCACCTCGGGCGCGACAGGCCCCGCCAAGGGTGTGCGGTACCGGCATCGCCAGTTGGCTGCGCAACGAGACGCGCTGGCCCGCACCTATCGCATCACCGCCGACGATCGTCTGGTGGCGGCTTTCGCGCCGTTCGCTCTTTACGGTCCCGCCCTCGGCATCATGTCCACCATTCCCGATGTCGACGTCACGACCCCGGGAGCGCTCACGGCCGATGCATTCGGCGCAGCGTGCGCATCGATCGATGCCACCATCGCATTCGCCTCGCCTGCGGCGCTCGCAAACGTCCTGCGCACGGGCTCACCAGCGCCCGATCCACGAACTGCACGGTTGCGGTTGGTGCTGTCGGCAGGTGCACCCGTTCCCGTCACCACGCTCCAACAGGTGGCGCAGCGCTACGCCGATGTCGAGGTGCACACGCCCTACGGCATGACCGAGTGTCTGCCGGTGGCCGACATCTCGCTCGAGGGCATCGATGCCGCGGGAACTGGCCGAGGCGTGTGCGTGGGTCGTCCCGTCGACGGAGCACACGTCCTCATCGCGCCTCTCGATTTCGATGCGACCGACGCCGTCGTTGGCGTGACACGCAACGTCACCGGTGAGGTTCTCGTGCGCACACCATGGGTGTCGGACGGCTACGACCGTCGCTGGGGCACCGAGCGCGAGGCCCGTCCACGCGACGTCGAAGGTCGCGTGTGGCACCGCTCGGGCGACGTCGGCCACCTCGACGCCGCCGGACGGCTCTGGATCGAAGGTCGCTCGGTGCACGTGGTGCACACCGACCGTGGTGCCGTCACACCCGTCCCGGTCGAGGTGGCGGTGGAATCGCTGGATTCGGTCGAACGTGCCGCAGCGGTGGGCATCGGCCCGGACGGCTGCCAACAACTCGTTGTCGTGATCGAGGGGTCGGGGACCGCTGGGCTCGCCGGTGATTCCGTCACGGCGGCAGTGCGCCGTGCGGTCACGTGGGTACCGGTTGCCGCTGTCCTCACCGTGACATCACTGCCGGTGGACATTCGGCACAACACCAAGATCGATCGCACTGCGGTGGCCGAGTGGGCCGCGCGTTTGCTGTCGGGTCGAACCGCACGGGTGCCGTGGTGAGTGGACGTCGCGTCCTCCTCACCGGAGGCACCAGCCTGCTCGTACGTCGCGCAGCCGAACAGTTGCGCAACCGCGGTGACGACGTGGTCCTGTTCCAACGTGGCCGTTGCGATATCGACCTCGAGCAGGTGCACGGCGACGTTCGCGACGCCGATGCACTTCGCCGGGCGATGAAGCGGTGCGACGCCGTGGTGCACGCTGCGGCCAAGGTCGGCGTGGTGGGTCACTGGGAGGAATACCGGAGCATCAATGTCGACGGCACCGTCAACGTGCTCGATGAAGCTCAACGCAGTGGTGTGGAGCGCATCGTGTACGTGTCGACTCCGTCGGTCGCTCACGCCGGGCATTCGCTTATCGGCGCGACCGCCGAGCCACCGATCACAGGTCGTCCGGTCACGGGTAGGGTCGGCGCGTTCTATGCCGAGTCGAAGGCCATCGCCGAGCGGCTCAGTCTCGAGCGGACCAATGACTCCATGGGAGTCGTCGCCATCCGACCTCATCTCGTGTGGGGCCCCGGCGACACTCAACTCGTTGGCCGCATCGTGGACCGCGCACGAAGCGGACGTCTCGCGCTCGTCGGTGGGGGCACAGCACTGGTGGACACCACCTATGTCGACAATGCGGCCTCGGCATTGGTGGCAGCGCTCGATGCCGCCACACCGGGCGCCCTCTGTCGTGGCCGTGCATATGTCGTTGCCAACGGCGAACCGCGACCGGTGCGCGAACTGGTGGAAGCAATCTTGCGGGCGGCCGGCCTCGAGATGCATGCCCGGCGTGTCCCCTTGCGCATCGCAACACTCACGGGAACCGTCGTCGAGCGCGTGTGGTCGCTACGACACTCCGACGACGAGCCGCCACTCACTCGATTCCTCGCGGAGCAGTTGGGAACGGCCCATTGGTTCGACCCGCGACCCGCTCGCGATGATCTCGGTTGGACGCCATTGGTGTCGCTCGACGAGGGCTTCATGGAACTCGAACGAGAGTTCTCGTCACAACGGTGACGGCTGGCCGATGTACTCCACTCCCGGCCACGAGTCACACGAAATCGCTTTTCCTCAAGACCACAGGTGCTTTCGATCGCATGGTCGCGGGTATCAACACATCCCGCTTCACACGCGAGAAGGACACAGATCCCAGCATTGTTGGACCCGAGTCCAACAACCGGCTTTCGAGTCCCCCCTCGCCCACCAGGTGGTGCTTGAAATGCCCCTCCCGTCGGGATTCGTCGCCGTCGGCAGGGGCTCACCGACGCAGTGGGTTGTTCAGGCAGTCACTCCCGACATCAATAGTCCGATGTCGCGTACTGAGGCCTGACCTCGCTCGACCTCACCCATGATCTTTCCGTCGAGCAGAACGACGATCCGGTCGGACAACTGCATCACCTCGTCGAGATCTTCGGAGATGATGAGGATGGCCGATCCTTGGGATCGCTGGTCGAGAAGACGTTCGTGGATGTATTCGGCGGCTCCGATGTCGACTCCTCTGGTGGGTTGAGCCACCACGAGGACGCTGGCCTCCGACGAGAACTCGCGAGCGATGACGACCTTCTGGATGTTTCCACCCGAGAGATGTCGAGTCGGCGTGTGGATCGTCGGCGTCTTCACCTTGTATCCCTGAACGAGCTGTCGACAACGCTCGGCGATGGCCGACCGGTTCAGCATCCCTCGTTTGGTGAAAGGGTTCGAACGATAAGCGACCAGCATCAGGTTTTCGGCAACCGTGAAGTCTCCGATCGCTCCGTCGCGCATGCGTTCCTCGGGAACGTAGGCCAGACCCAATTTGCGAATTTTGCTCGGCGCCGGCGCGGAGATTTCCTGACCCGACACGGTGATCGAGCCCGATTCGATGGGACGAAGTCCGAAGATCGCCTCGGCAAGTTCGCGCTGACCATTGCCCGACACTCCGGCGATACCGACGATTTCGCCTCTGCGAACCGAAATGGAGACTCCGGCAACGGCTTCGGTCCCTCGATCACCGATCACCCGAAGGTTGTCGATGATCAGTTCGGAAGCTCCGGGCTCCCGGGCCGGAACGTCCCGATTCAGACTGACGGGTCGACCCACCATCAGTTCGGCCAGTTGCTCCCGGTCGGTTTCGCTCGGTCGGGTCGAGCCACTCACCCGACCATCGCGCAACACGGTGATTTCGTCCGACAGTTCCATCACCTCGTGCAACTTGTGCGAGATGAAGATGAGTCCTCGACCGTCGTCGGTCAGCTGACGCAGAGTCTTGAAGAGGTCGTCCACTTCCGGTGGAGTGAGAACTGCGGTCGGCTCGTCGAGAACGAGCAACTCGGCATCGCGGTAGAGGGCTTTCAGGATTTCGGCTCTCTGACGCTCACCGACGGCGAGCTGCCAGATGTATGCATCGGGATCGATGCGTAGGCCGTATCGCTCCGACACCTCGGTGAGTCGTCGACGAATCGGTCTCATGTCGGCCAATCCGCGCCGACCGGGAAGTCCGAGGGCGACGTTCTCGGCCACCGTCAGAGTGGGAACCAGCATGAAGTGCTGGTGGATCATGCCGATACGTCGGGAGATGGCATCGGCAGGTGAGGTGATCTCGACTGCCTCACCACGCAGTCGGATCTCTCCCTCGTCGGGCCGGTAGAGGCCGTAGAGGATCTTCATGAGCGTGCTCTTGCCCGCTCCGTTCTCGCCGAGAAGAGTGTGCACCTGACCCGGTAGCACCGTGAGGTCGACGCCGTCGTTGGCGACGACTCCCGGGAAACGCTTGGTGACACCGCGCATCTCCAGCATCGGAACCACCGGGTCAGTGTGCATCGTCATCTCGTCGTCAACCGATCAGAGTCCGGTCGACGCCGCGCCTGACGTGAGGTCGGCCACCGTCTGCTCGGCCGCAGCAAGGATGTCGGCGTCGAGACCGAAAGCGTCGTTGAACTCGATCTCGAGTCCACCGTTGGCCAAGGTCAATTCGAACACTTCACCACCGAGCTTTCCAGCGGCGATCTGATCGAGAATCGTCTCGAGGATCACTTCCCAGTGATACACCTGCGAGGCGACCACGATGTCGGCACCGAGCGGAGTCTGATTCGACTGAGTGCCGAACCACGGGATTCCTTCAGCCTGCGCAACACCGGTGGCACCGACAACCATCTGAGCTGTACCAGTGAGGACATCGGCACCCGAGGCGAGATGGCTCGTCGCAGCTTCGGCGGCCAGCGCCACATCGCTGAACGACTCGATGTAGTTCACGTTCACCGTGACGCTTGGATCTTGTGCGGTCGCACCGGCGACGAAACCATCGACATAGAGCTTGGCGTCACCGGCTTCGACCGGTCCGACCACTCCGATGACTCCCGACTCCGTGATCTGCGCAGCAATGGTGCCGTTCACGTAGCCACCCTCGTCAGAGCGAACGCTGTAGGCGTAGATGTTGTCGAGACCCTGGAAGTCGGTGGAGGTTCCCCAGAGGAAGCTCACTCCGGGGTAGTCGGGAGCGATCTCCGAAAGGGGACCGCCGAACTGGGTGCCGTGGGCGATCACCACGTCGTATCCGTCCTCGGCGTAACCACGGATCGCCGCACCGGCGTCCTCGACGATGAAGAGTCCATCGGACACGTCGATGGTGATGTCACGAGTCTCTGCCACGCGCTGGAGGCTGTCGTACATGCTCTGCGTGAAGGCGAGGTCGTTGATGGCCGATGGTGCCACCATGGCGATTCGCACGGGATCGGCGGCCGCCGAGTCGGTTGTGGCCGGCTCCTGTGAGGCCGGAGCGTCGTCGCCACCGCAGGCTGCCAACATGAGTGATGACGCGCCGATCAGGGCGAGCAGGGATCGCCTGAGGCGACGTCCTGATGTTCTCTTCATGGTCTTCTCCTTATGTCTGTGGCCGAAGCCGTTGAAACCATCGGAACGTTCGGCGGCACGACTGT
>CBFHWN010000022.1:0-29697 GCA_965659595.1 uncultured Ilumatobacteraceae bacterium
GAGGGGTCGTGGTCGATCACGACCTCCTGGCCTGACGTCTCGTCGACCTGAAAACCTCCATCGGAGAGTGGGCCGAGCCGTTCGGCCAGGTAGTGTCGCTAATCGCTATGTACGCAGTCATCGCTACCGGAGGCAAGCAGGTCCGTGTGACCCAGGGTCAGCAGGTGCATGTCGAATTGCTCGGAGCCGATCACGGCGCCGACGTCGACTTCACACCGGTGCTCCTGGTCGACGGCGACACCGTCCTCGCCACACCTGACCAACTCGCCAAGGCCAAAGTGCAGGGCCGTATCGTCGGCTCTGCGTCGGGGCCCAAGATCAACGGTTTCACGTACAAGCGTCGTACCAACCAGCGTCGTCGGTACGGACATCGTCAGAAGTATCAGGTCGTCGAGATCACCTCGATCGCGAAAGGCTGAGTCATGTCGAAGACCAAAGGTGGCGGTTCAACACGTAACGGGCGCGATTCCAATGCGCAGCGCCTCGGCGTGAAGGTTTTCTCCGGAACTCAAGTGACTGCGGGAACGATCGTCGTTCGCCAGCGAGGCACCAAGTTTCATCCCGGCAAGAACGTCGGACGCGGCGGTGACGACACGTTGTTCGCCCTCGTCGACGGAGCCGTGAAGTTCGGTGAACGTCGTGGCCGACGTGTCGTCGACATCCTTCCGGCAGACTGATCTCGTCGAGACGTCGAGAGACGTCGTTCAGATGTCGAACCCGCGTGGGAGTTTGTGCAGCGGGTAATCGAGCAGGGTGATCCCCTGGCGGCACGCATACCGATCTGTCATGCCCGCTACGTAGGCGACCGCCGCTGAGACCGCCTCTGTCGAACCCGGTACCAGGTCGACGTCGTCGGGCAGGAGACGGGGCGCGCTGATGTAGTGCTCCACCAGAGCCCGTAGTAGGTCGACCACCCGAGCGGCCTGATCGCGGCTCGCCGATCGGAGATACACCTCGTCGTAGTTGAAACGCCGAAACGCGGCCAACGCCTCGGCCACGTCGGGTTCCATACCGATACGTCCGGTGGCGGCCGTGGCGGCGATCATCGATCGGATGAAGGCGCTCAACTGACTCTGGCGAGTGGTGCCGCACAGCGAGCGGACGTTGCCGGGGAGCTCACCTGGATCCACGACGTGCGAGGCGACCGCATCTTCGAAGTCGTGGCACACGTAGGCAATGCGATCGGCCCAGCTGACGACCTCACCCTCCGGTGTTGCTGGTGCCGGGCGACTCCACGAATGGTTTCGGATTCCGTCGAGGGTCTCGAGACACAAATTCAAGGGAACGAGGGTGACGTCGGCGCCCCACACGGCGTGATCGAAACCTTCGTCGACGTAGGGCGACAACGCGTCTTCACTCGCGTGCCCGCCGGGGCCGTGACCGCAGTCGTGACCGAGGGCGATTGCTTCGGTGAGAGCTACGTTCAGTCCGAGCGGGCGAGCGACTGACACAGCCACCTGGGCCACCTCGAGGGCATGAGTCAGGCGGGTTCGCTGATGATCGTCGGGGAAGACGAACACCTGTGTTTTGCCGGCCAGACGTCGAAACGATGTGGCGTGCAGGATGCGGTCGCGGTCGCGCTCGAAGCAGGTGCGGTACGGATCGGGCTCTTCGGGGATCGCGCGTCGACCGGCTCCGGTGGAACGAGTGGCGAGGCGCGCCAACTGCTGGTCGAGGAGATCTTCACGACTCTGGCGATCGATGGCCCGTGCGTCGCCACTGCCGGCCCACGAGTCGGCATGGGCGACGACGATCGAGTCGGACTGATTCCCGGCCATGGTGCTCGCCCAGCGTTCGGCGCGTTCGGCGAGATCGTCACGGGAATCGTCACTCGTCACGGGAACCAGGTTATGACGGGGGTGTGCCAGTCGTTCGTGCCAGTAACTTGAGAATCTCATGAGCCAATTCGTCGACGAGTGCCAACTGAACGTGCGCGCTGGCGACGGAGGGGCCGGATGCGTGTCGTTCCGCCGTGAAGGTCCGGTGGCCATGGGTGGCCCGAACGGAGGAGACGGCGGTCGCGGCGGCGACATCTGGCTGGTGGCCGATCGCAACGTGGCGTCATTGCTCGCCTTTCGAGATCATCCTCACCGCACGGCCGGCAGCGGCGTTCATGGCAAAGGAAAGGATCTGCACGGACGTCGGGGCGAAACCCTGGAGGTGACGGTGCCCGAGGGGACGGTCGTGCGTGACATGTACTCAGGTGAGATCCTCGCCGATCTCGCGAACCACGGGGACAAGTGGTTGGCCGCCCACGGCGGTCGCGGCGGGCGAGGCAATGCTCGTTTCCTCACGAATCGTCGTCGGGCCCCGAGTTTCGCCGAACAAGGTGAGCACGGAGAAGAACGCTGGCTGAAACTCGAGTTGAAGCTGCTCGCCGACGTCGCACTGGTCGGATTTCCGAACGCCGGTAAGAGCACGTTGATCAGTGTGATCTCGGCCGCCAAGCCCAAGATCGCCGACTATCCGTTCACGACGCTGGAACCGAACCTCGGGGTCGTTCGTTTCGACGATGGCGCCGAATTCGTCGTGGCCGATATCCCCGGCCTCATCGAGGGGGCGGCCGAAGGACGCGGACTCGGTCATCGCTTCTTACGTCACGTCGAGCGGGCGCGAGTCCTGTGCATTCTCGTCGATTTGGCGCCGATCGACGAGACGTCCCCCGACGATCAAGTGCGCATCCTGCTCGACGAACTGGGGGAGTACGACCCTGAACTCCTGGCCCGTCCGCGAGTGATCGTGGGTACCAAGACCGACATGGCCGACCCCGAATCGGTGGCGGTATGGGACGGCCCGGTGATCTCGTCCATCACCCATCAGGGGGTACGCGAACTGGTGGGTCGCTTGGCGTCGCTCGTTCATGAAGCCCGTGAGGCCGAACCCGAGACCGAAGGTCGGGTGATCCTGCGACCGGAATCCGACGCGGCGTGGGTCGAGCGAGTTGGGAACGAAGAATGGCGCGTCCACGGGCGCAAAGTACTGCGTGCAGTTCATCTGAACGATGTGACCACTCCCGACGCCCTGTCGTACATCGACGAACGTTTGGCGAAGTTGGGCGTCCCGAGGCTGCTGTCCCGAGCAGGTGTCGCGGAAGGCGACGTCGTCTGGATCGGCACGTTTTCCTTCGACTACCACCGCGACATCTGACGCGGCCCGAAACAATCGCTCCTCGGCCTGATCGGTGTCGTATCGTGTCGACGATGTCGACAGACTCTTCCACTTCGACGCGTGAGCGTTTGCGCGTCATCGTGAAGATCGGGACGTCATCATTGACGGACGATCGAGGTGTGATCTCGCGCGACATGATTGCCTCGGTCTGCCGACAGGTCGCATCTCTTCGTCACGACGGACACGAAGTCGTCCTGGTGTCGTCGGGTGCGGTGGCAGCGGGAGTTGCGGCGCTCGATCTATCGAGTCGGCCGAGTGACGTTCAGACCCTTCAAGCGTTGGCCGCAGTCGGCCAGAGTCGCCTGATGGAGGTCTACAACGTCGAGTTCCATGCGGTCGGACTCGTCGCGGCTCAAGTTCTGCTCGTTCCGAACGACTTCGTCGACCGACAGCAGTATCTGCATGCACGAGCCACTCTCGAGCGACTCCTCGACATCGGATGCGTCCCCGTGATCAACGAGAACGACGCGATCGCCGCCGACGAAATCCGTTTCGGAGACAACGATCGGATCGCTGCGCTGCTGTCGCATCTCTTGCGCGCCGACGTCCTCGTTCTGCTCACCGACATCGACGGGCTCTACACCGCCGATCCGCGACGTGATCCCTCCGCTGCTCTCGTCCCCGAGGTGTCGGCCGGCGATCCGCTGCTCAGTGTGTCGGCCGGTGTGACCGGGACGAGTCGAGGCAGCGGGGGAATGGCATCCAAGATGGCTGCGGCCCGCATCGCCTCGGCATCAGGAGTCCGCACTGTCATCGCCCGGGCCACGATCGACGACGTCGTGCGTCGTGCTGTCGACCGTCACGACCTCGTCGGGACGACCTTCCTCGGCTCCGACCGCCAGTATTCGGCGCGCCAGCTCTGGCTTGCGCACGCGAGTGAGGTGGTCGGCTCGGTGGTGGTCGACGCCGGAGCCGAACGCGCGCTCGTCGACCGCAACGGGTCTCTCCTCCCGGCCGGTGTGGTGGCGGTGCGCGGTGAATTCGAGGAAGCCGACACGATCGAGTTGGTCAACGAAGCCGGTCGAGTGGTTGCCCGAGGAGCCGCGACCATGACGTCGAAGCAAGCACGAGCCTCGCGAGGTCGTCGCACCTTCGAACTCGACGACTCGACACCGAGAGTGGTCGTTCATCGCGACGACATGGTCGTCTTCGGCTGAGGGTTTCGGCTCGTCACCACAGCTTCGGTGGCGTCACTCCGGGTTCGAGGGATCGGCCGGAGTGATCTCCGAGGGACGTAGGCGTCGACGCAAATTTCGGAGGTGTTCGATTTCGGGGGCCCGAAGCACTTGCAGGGCGCCGAGGTAGGTGATGACGCCGATGCCGGTGCCAGCGATCAGTCGCAACACGGCCCCACCGCCGTCGTTGTCGCCGAAGGCTCGAACGGCGAGCCACACGATCGAACCCATGGCTGCACCGGCCACGACCGCCCGCAACAATCCGGCGAGCACCTCGAAGGCCGGAAACGTCGGGACCTTGATGCGTAGAACGAAGAGGGTGACGATCGCTGCCGCGAGGTACGAGATGGCGAAAGCGAGGCCGAGTCCGAGAACATCGAACGGACCCACGAGAACGAAGGCGAGAACGATGTTGAGGGCGTTCTGACCGAGATTGATCACGAATGGAGTTCGCGTGTCCTGGTGGGCGTAGAAGCCACGTAGGGCGAACAAATAGATGGAGTAGCCAATGAGTCCAAGGGACAGGCCAGCCAGCGCACGTGAGGTGGTGTCGGCGGCCGATGCGTCGAATTGTCCGTGTTGGAGAAGCGCGCCAACGATCGGGCGAGCCAGGGCCAAGAACCCAAAGGCAGCCGGAATGGTGAGAATGCCGACCAGTCGAACCCCGAGGGCCGTCCGATCGACGAAGGCGTCGCGATCACGCCGGGCCACTGAGCGCGCCATCTCGGGGATGAAAGTGGTGGCGATGCTCATCGCCAGAAGTCCGTGGGGAAAGTAGAAAAAGGTGGAGGCCTTGGCGTAGGCGTCTTGGCCGCCACTTCCGGGAACGGCGAGATTTTTCACGATCACGACCGTGACTTGGTTGGCGAGGACGTACCCGAACGTCCAACCCGACAGCGCGAAGAGTCGCTTCACCGCCGGATGGAACGGACGGAATCGGAAGCGGAAGTTCAAGCCGGCTTGGTGGATGGCGGGAAGGAGAACGAGCGCCTGTAGGGCGATTCCACCCGTGGCCCCGATTCCGAGCAGCCAGCGGAACGACGGGCTGTCGAGAACGTCCCGCAGAACTGGTGCATCACGATCGAGAAGGGTGGGTACGTAGAGAAGCGAGCAGATGATGACGACGTTGGCGAGCACGGGAGACCAGGCGGCGGCGAAGAAGCGACGTTGCGCGTTGAGAAGCGCTCCGAGGAGGGCGGCGATGCCGTAGAAGAAGATCTGCAGCAGGAAGATTCGGGTGAGCGCCGTCCCGACGGTCCGGAAGTCGTTGGCGTCGACGGCCGCATCGGGGCTCAGCGAGAAGATGCGAAAGATCCAGGGCGCGAACACGACGGCGATCGCCGTGATGACCGTGAGAGCGACGATGCTCACGCCGACCACCGATTCGGCGCCCTCGCGGTCGTCGTCTTCCAAGAGTCGGGTGAAAAGCGGGACGAGTGTCGCCGAGAGAACTCCACCGAGGAGGAGCTCGTAGACGGCGTTCGGCGAGTTATTGGCACCGTCGTAGGCGTCGGCGAGGGCGGTTTGGCCGATCACGAATCCGAAGACGATCACCTTCAGCATTCCCGTCAGGCGGGACAGTCCCGTTCCGAGAGCGACGACGGCGTTCGACCTCAGGAGAGAATTCGAACCCTCGAGTTCGAGCCCGCGCGGAGAGGAGTCCTCGGTGGGGTCGGCCATCAGTGACAGCGTAGATGTCGTCGGGAAGCGGCCCGGGTTTCCCAGTCATCGAGCCCGCTGCGTCGTCGGGCACCCAATTGATGCCCTGAACAGGGCAACTTGTAGGGTGAAATCATGCAGCATCGCTTCGAATCGGTCCAACAGGTGCGTGACGGTCTTCGTGACGTGAACTATCTCGCGGACGACGGAATCGCGGGGGTGGCGTTTCTCGCCGACCGGTTGGGCAAGCCCGTCCTCGTGGAAGGTCCGGCCGGAACTGGCAAGACCCAGCTCGCGAAGAGCATCGCCGACCTCATCGGGGCGCGACTCATCCGGCTCCAGTGCTACGAGGGCCTCGACGAGTCGAAAGCGCTCTACGAGTGGAACTACAAAAAGCAGCTGCTGCGGATCCAGGCCGACAAGAACAGCGACTCCTGGAGTGAAGTCCACGACGACATCTTCAGTCGCGAGTTCCTTCTCACCCGTCCGCTGCTCGAGGCCATCAGTGCAAGTGATCCGGTCGTGCTGCTGATCGACGAAGTCGACCGAGTCGAAGTCGAGACCGAGGCGCTACTCCTCGAGATCCTTTCGGAGTACCAAGTGTCGATTCCCGAACTCGGAACCATCACGGCGACGCAGATTCCTCTCGTCTTCCTCACCTCGAACAACACGCGCGAGTTGTCGGAGGCATTGAAGCGCCGCTGCCTCTACTTGCACGTCGACTACCCGAGCATGGAGCGCGAGAAGGAGATCGTGCTCGCCAAGGTCGACGGGATCACCGAGCATCTGGCCGATCAGGTGGCTCGCATCGTGAGAAGTATCCGTCAGCTCGATCTGAAAAAGGCCCCGAGTGTCAGCGAAACCCTCGACTGGGCGCGAACTCTCCTTCTCCTCAATGCCGACACCGTCGACGTCGAGACGGCCAAGAGCACCCTCCACGTGCTCTTGAAGTACCAGACCGACATTGCGAAGGCGGCCAAGGAACTGTCGGTCGACCCGACCTGACGCCGACGGTCTCGAAGCAACGTGCTCGATCTTCTCTCCGGATTCGTTCAGGAACTCCGCAACGCGGGGTTGCCGGTGTCGCTCACCGAGAACCTCGACGCCATGGAGGCGGTTCGCCACATCCCGATCGAGGACCGCGACGCGTTCAAGTACGCGCTCGGCGCGACTCTCGTGAAGAACAGCGCTCATTGGAGATCGTTCGAAACGGTCTTCGAGGTGTATTTCTCGCTCCGCGGTCCCGAATACAAGCTGGTCGAAGGTTCTCCCGACGAACTCGACGAGTTGTGGCGCGAGATGCAAGAGCAGATGCAGGAGGCCGACGGCCGCGGTGCATCGGGTGGCATGGAGTCACTGACACCCGAAGAGATGGCCCAGATGCTGATGCAGGCTCTCATGAAGGGCGATCAGGCGATGATGCGAGCGCTGGCTCGTCAGGCGGTCCAGCGATTCGCCGGCATGGAGCCCGGACGTCCGGTGGGCGGGACCTACTACCTGTATCGAACGCTTCGAAATCTCGACCTCGACGGAATGCTGCAAAAGCTCATGGATGCGAGCCGCGAGGAGGTCGGGGGAGATCTCACACCTCTCGAGGAGCGGCTCGAACGCGACGAATATGAGACCCGCATCGAGAACTTCAAGAAGGAGATCGAGGCTGAGATCCGGCGCCGACTCGTCGCTGACCGTGGCGCGGAAGCCATGGCCAAGACGCTGCGCAAACCTCTTCCCGAAGACGTCGAGTTCATGCACGCGAGCCGCGACGAGATGGCGCTCTTGAAGAAGTCTTTGTATCCGCTCACCCGAAAACTGGCCGCGCGTCTCGCCCGAAAGCGCCGTCACGGCCGCAAGGGTCCGCTCGACTTCCGCAACACAGTGCGTCACTCGCTGTCCTACGGGGGAGTGCCGGCCGATCCGAAGTTCAAGTATCCGCGACCGGCCAAGCCCGAGCTCATGGTGGTGGCCGACATCTCGGGAAGCGTCGCGGCGTTCGCCCGGTTCACCTTGATGCTCGTCTACGCGATTCAGAACCAATTCTCCAAAGTGAGATCGTTCGTGTTCATCGATGGTCTCGACGAGGTCACCGACTTCTTCCGCAACACCGAGGACATCACCGAGGCGATCCATCGCGTCAATACCGAAGCCGATGTGGTGTGGGTGGACGGCCATTCGGACTACGGCCATGCTTTCGAGGTCTTCTGGGAAAAATACGGCAAGGACGTCGGCCCGAAGACGACTGTTCTGTTGCTCGGCGACGCGCGCAACAATTACCACGCATCACAGGCTTGGGTGGTGAAGGAAATCGAGCAGAAGGCCCGACACGTCTACTGGCTCAATCCTGAGCCGCGCTCCTATTGGAACACCGGTGATTCGATTGTCGGAGAGTACGGAAATTTCACCGACGGAGTCTTCGAGTGTCGCAATCTGCGCCAGCTGGAAGCTTTCGTCGAGAAGTTGGCCTGACATGACCCGCTTCGTGTTCGTTCGGCACGGAGAGTCGCAGGTGACCGTCGACCGAGTCGTCGGCGGCCCTCGTTCGTGTCGAGGCCTTTCCGAACTCGGGCGTCGACAGGCCGAGAGCCTTCGTGACCGTTGGGCGACTCATCTCGAGCTCCCGTTCGACGTCGTGTATTCGAGCGCCTACCCCCGAGCGCGTGAGACCGCCGAGATCGTTCTTCCGGCACTCGGAACGACGCCACTCGAGATCGATCCCGAACTCGGTGAGCACGATCCGGGTCCCGATTGCGATGGTCTGACTTACGTGCAATTCGAGGAGAAGTTCGGCAATCCCGACTGGGAAGCCGATCCCTACGGCGTCACGTTTCCGGGTGGTGAGACCATTGCCGAGTTCCAGTTGCGCATCGGATCGGCCGTGCGTCGTCTCTGCGAGCGCCATCCGAGTTCCTCCGTGGCCGTGTTCTGCCACGGAGGTGTGATCGACACCGTGATGCGCCAGTCGTTGCGGGCCTTTGGTACCGGGTCGTTCGAGATCCACACCAAGAACACATCGATCACCGAACTCGAACTGGTTCGGGCCGGACGTTGGCGGCTCATTCGCTACAACGACGTCGCCCATCTCGACGGATTGCCATGACGTCGGTCCGCGCCATCGTCGTCGGAGCGGGTTCGGCCGGCTCGGTGATGGCACGTCGTCTGGTCGATGCCGATTTTCGGGTCACGCTCGTCGAAGCCGGACCCGACGGCGTGTCACCACCGGGGGTTGAGAGCCCGTCGTTCTTCGCCGCTCTCGCCGAACCCGGTCGTATCTGGCCCGAGCTGACCGCGACTCGCGTGGAAGGACAACCCGAGCGTCTCTACGCGCGTGGTCGAGGTGTGGGTGGTTCGTCGGCGGTCAATGCCATGATCGGTCTCTGGGGTGAACCCGACGACTACGACCGGTGGGAAAGAGATCATTTCTGCGAGGGCTGGTCGTGGAGCGATGTGTTGCCGGTCTTCATGAAAATGCCGATTCCCCTCCGAACGCCTCGTCGCCACGAAGTGGGTCCAGTGGGCCGTGCCATCGCCGAGATCGGACGTGCCGACGGCTGGGTCGAACACGTCGGACCGGGTGCGGTCGGTCCCCTCGGACGCGATGTCGGCTTCTGTCGGCTCACCCAGGACACCGAAGGTCGTCGAGTGAGCGCGTTCGGTGTGTACGTGTCTCCGGTGCGTAGTGATCCACGTCTCGAAGTCGTCACCGACGTCGAGGTGGATCGGGTGGCGATCGAGAACGGGAGCGTGCGCGGTGTGGTGCTGGCCGACGGAACTTTCCTCGAAGCCGAGGTGGTCGTCATGGCGGCTGGCGCCATTGCGACACCGAGAATTCTCCTGCGTTCGTCGCTCGACAACCCTCACGTCGGAGTCGGGGTGCAGGATCACGCGGCGACCAGTTTCACCCTCGCGCTTGCCGATGCATGGAGTCCTGATCAGCTCGCCGTGGGGGTCGTTGGCCGATTCTCATCCGGTCACGCGCCGGCCGATCTGCAGGTGCTGCCCATCGATCATCTCGGCCCCGACGCGCTCGGTCTCGCCGTGGTGAACGTCGCCCTCATGAACGTGCACTCACGTGGGGTGGTCGATCTCGATCGAGTCTCGTTCGACATGTTGAGTGACGAACGCGATCTGGACGCTTTGATCGCCGGTGTCCGGACGATTCGCCCGTGGTTCGAGCGGGGACCTTTGGCCCATCTCGTCTCGGCGGTGCTGGTCGACGACCAGGGTTCTCCCCTCGCCGATCTCGGAGACGACGACGAGTCGCTACGTCAGTGGGTGACCTCGGTGACGGGCGACTACGTCCACGCGGCGGCTTCGTGCACCATGGGCCGCCGAGGCCATTCGGTGGTGGACCGATTCGGACGAAGCTGGGACGTGCAGGGACTGTGGGTGGCCGACGCATCGATCATGCCGAGACTGCCGCGTGCCAACACCCATTTACCGACGGTGATGGTGGCCGAGCGAGTAGCCGAGTTCCTGGTGGCGAGCTCGCAATAGGTCGCCGCCGACTCCGTCGTGCGAGTTCGTGTCACACCCCTGTGGTCCACTTCAGCCATGAGCACAACACCCTCTCGTCCCAGCACGCCGTCGATCGTCATCGACTGCCAGACCTGTGTGGCTCGCGACACCGATGCCTGCACCGATTGCATGGTCTCGTACCTGTGTCGTGACGAGCCGTCGACGGCCGTGGTCTTCGATCTGGCCGAGTGGCGCGCGGTGCGTGTTCTCGCTGACGCCGGTCTCGTGCCTACGCTTCGACATCGTGCGTCCACCGAAGTTTCCGCCTCCTGACGCCTCGACGTCCGAATACGTCGAGGGCCTGCTCGAGTTCGCCAGATCTCGCGGACTCGACAGGGTCGGAGTGACCGATGCTGGAATCCTGGCTCGATCGAGGGTGGCCTTGGTCGATCGGCGCGAACGCGGCCTGTCCGACACCATGGGATTCACGTTCCGCGACCCGATTCGTTCGACCGATCCGAATCGGGCCGTCGACGGTGCCCGATCGATCTTGGTGGGGGCACTCAGTTACGCCGGTGCCGGCGATGAGCACGAGTTCGCCGAGGCTTCCGACCGGTCGGGAGTCGACGCTCGGGTGGCGCGCTACGCCCGGCACGATTTCTACACGCCACTGCGACGCGCGCTTCAGGACGTTGCGTTGCGATTACGAGCCGACGGATTTCGGGCCGTCGTCTTCGCCGACGAAAACGATCTGGTCGATCGTGAAGTGGCGTGGCGGGCCGGACTCGGCTGGTGGGGGAAGAACGCCAACTTGTTGATGCCAGGCGCGGGCAGCTGGTTCGTGCTGGGATCGGTCGTCACAACGGCGCCTTTGGCGGTCACGGCTGGACCGGCGGCCGATGGCTGCGGTTCGTGTCGACGATGTCTCGACGACTGCCCGACCGGTGCGATCGTCGAGGAGGGTGTGGTCGACGCCCGACGATGTCTCGCCTGGCTGGTTCAAAAAGTCGGAATCTTTCCGCCCGATCATCGGGTCGCGCTCGGAGATCGCATCTACGGTTGTGACGACTGTCAGGAGTCGTGTCCTCCGACGGTTCGGTTGTCGAGTCGGGTTCCGGCTCGCTCGAAGGTCGATGGAACCGGTGCAACGATTGACGTGATCGAGCTCCTGAACTCGACCGACGAAGCTCTCCTCGATCGCCTCGGACGCTGGTATGTCCCCGAACGTGATCCGCGGTGGCTGCGCCGCAATGCTCTCGTCGTCCTCGGCAATGTGGCTCCTGTCCCGGCGGGAGAATCGGTTCGTGCAGTACTCCACCACTACCTTTCTCATCATGATCCGATGTTGCGTGCTCACGCGGTCTGGGCAGCTCGCCGGCTCGGAGCCGACGAACTTCTCGAACTGGTACGACACGACTCCAATTCCGATGTCGTCGACGAAGTGAGACGGCCGGTCCCGAAGCGATGAAGCACCTCCTTGTCACCAACGATTTTCCACCGAAGATCGGCGGGATTCAGTCGCTGTTGTGGGAGTGGTGGCGACGCTTGCCGCCCGAGTCGTTCACTGTCCTCACGAGTCCGTACGCAGGTGCCGACGCGTTCGACGCCGAGCAGCCGTTTCGTATCGAGCGAACCCGGGAACCCGTCTTGTTGCCCCACCCGTGGATGGTGCGCCGTATCGAGACACTGGCCGCCGAGGTGGGCGCCGATCTCGTGGTCCTCGACCCGGCGGTGCCACTCGGCATCGTCGGACCCTGGTTGTCGCGCCCCTACGACGTGGTCCTGCACGGAGCCGAAGTCACGGTGCCCGGGCGTCTGCCGGTGTCGCGTCGAGTCCTCGGCCGAGTCCTGCGGAAGGCCCGCCACGTGATCGCCGCGGGCGGCTATCCCGCCGCCGAGGCCGAACGGGCGGCCGGGCGGACACTCGACGTGACCATCGTTCCACCCGGAGTCGATCTCGATCGCTTCGTTCCCCTCGACGTCGACGCACGCAGTGCCGCTCGTCGGCATTTCGGACTCGACGACGATGCCGAGGTCGTGGTCGCCGTCAGTCGACTCGTGCCACGCAAAGGGTTCGACACGGCGATACGCGCCGTCGCCCGCCTGTCGGCTCGACGGCCAAACCTCGTTCTGGTGATCGCCGGGGCCGGCCGTGATCGAGAACGACTCGAGAAATTGGCGCAGGCCGAATCGGCGCCCGTGCGTTTCCTTGGTCGGGTGCCGAACGACGACTTGCCCCGCCTCTACGGATGCGCCGATGTATCGGTAATGATGTGCCGCAACCGCTGGGCCGGACTCGAACAAGAAGGTTTCGGCATCGTGTTCGTCGAGGCGGCGGCCTGTGGGGTTCCGGCAATCGCCGGGGCGAGTGGGGGAGCGGCCGAGGCGGTGGCCGATGGGGTCACCGGATTCGTCGTGTCCAACCCGCGTGACGTGGCCAAGGTCGTCGCGCGACTCGACGAGATTCTCTCCGATCCTGTTCGGCGGATCGCCATGGGACGAGCGGCGCGTGACCGAGTCGAGGCCGAATTTTCGTACGACGTACTGTCGCGACGGCTCGGTGACGCTCTCGGGGTCTGGTCGTGAACGACTTCCTTCCTGGCCGCCTCATCGTCCGCGTCGATGTGATGGGCACGGCCCTGTTCTCCGTATCGAGTGTCGTCGCCGCCGTGGTGTTCGACGGTTGGTTCAAAGTGCAAGGAGTCGTGGTCGCGCTTGGACTCTTCGCCGTGGGGGTCGTCGCGTTCTTGTGGGGTTACTGGGCCGCCGTGCAACGCAGTCGGCGCGACGAACTGGCGGTTGCCGAGCTGTACTTCTTGCTCGGGGCCGCCATACCGACCCGCGTCAAGAGGGTCATGAACTCCTGCCTCGGCGTCCAGACGGTCGTGTCACTTGCGACCGCGCTCGCCCGTCCGACGACGCCGGCCGACTCGGCCAGCGGTTCGACGGCCGGATCCACCCTCGCTTTCGGGGTCCTGGTTCCCGTCCTCGGCCTCGGATTGAACGGTCTGTGGGCGGCCCTTCACGGTCGTTTCCCGCCGCGTCGCGCCTCGGTCGGCTAGAAATAAGGCATGGCCGACACCGCATCGCTCACCATTTCGATCGCGGCACCCCTCGAACGGTGTTGGGCGATCGCCACCGATTTCGAGAACTATCCCGACTGGGCGACCGACGTGAAGTCGGCTGCCGTTCGTCAGCGAGACGCCGAAGGGCGGCCGACCCAGGTCGAATTTCGCACCTCGGCGCTCGGACGGAGCACGCATTACGTCCTGGAGTACGACTACTCGGCCGCTCCCCATCGGCTCGCATGGAAGATGGTGTCGGGTGACATCATGCGGGCGGTGGACGGCGCCTACATGTTTGCCCCCGACGCGTCGGGCGGGGTCGTCCTCACGTACAACCTCTCGATCGACTTGATCGTGCCCCTTCCTGGATTCGTGAAGAGGCGGGCCGAGGTCCGCATCTTGAACACGGTGAAGGAACTCAAGGTCCGCGCCGAGTCCTGAAGACTTTTCCTGTGACCGACCGACCCTCGCTTCGGCTCGGTCTCGACGTCGGTGGAACCAAGTGTCTGGCCGTGGTGGTCGACGACGGAGGCTCGGTCGTCGAGAGACGCCGAGTTCCAACGCCGTCCGGCGCGAAGGACATCGAAGATGCTCTCGTCGAATTGGTGCAGTCTTTCGAGGTCGGGGTCGACGAGTGGACCACGATCGGGGTCGGGGTTCCCGGACTCGTGTCTCTCGACGGGGTCATCGTGTCGTCGCCCAACCTGCCCGGTGTCGAGAACTTTCCGGTCGCGCAGCGTCTCGTCGAGCGCCTTGGTCGCCCGATTCCGGTTGACAACGATGCCAATTGCGCAGCCCGCGCCGAGTGGCGGGTGGGAGCGGCCCGGGCGCGTGACGATGCGTTGATCGTGACCATCGGCACCGGAATCGGCGGGGGAGTCGTCGCGGGAGGTCGTCTCGTTCGCGGAGCCCACGGTTTCGCCGGCGAGATCGGTCATGTGGTCGTCGACGTGGGTGGGCGCGAGTGCCCGTGCGGTCGTCAGGGCTGCTGGGAGCAGTACGCATCGGGTATGGCCCTGCGACGCCTGGCCCGTGTAGCGCTCGACCGCGGTGCCCGATGGCCGGGTTCCGGTGACGACGCAATCGACGTACGACGGGCGGCCGAGAACGGGAACGAGGCTGCCTACCGCGTGATCGACGAGTTCGGTGACTGGATCGCTGTTGGAGTTGCCGCACTGGTCCATGTGGTCGACCCGGAGATCGTCGTGATCGGTGGGGGTGTGGCACACCGGGCCGATGTGGTGCGCGACGCAGTCGAACGTCACCTCGGAGAGCATCTGTACGCGTCTCACGTCCGACCGCATCCGCGAGTCGTCCTCGCTCACTTCGGTGAGGATGCCGGAGCGATCGGTGCCGCCTTTCTAGTCCGAGATGACAACGGTTGACTCCGAGCGGAATCGCCAGCCACGACGAAAGGACCCTGGTTCGCGGGATGCAGGCCAGTAGCGTCGAGAATTATGGAGTTTCGCCGGATCACCAATCTCCCGCCGTACGTATTCACGATCATCAACAATCTGAAGATCGAGGCTCGTCGCAACGGTGTCGACGTCGTCGATCTCGGCTTCGGCAATCCCGACATTCCGTCTCCGTCGATCGCTGTCGAGAAACTCGGTGAGTCGGCACGTATCGCGCGTAATCACCGGTACTCCATGTCGCGTGGACTGCCCAAGTTGCGCGAGGCGATCGCCGATCTCTACAAGCGCAAATGGAACGTCGATCTCGATGTTGAAACCGAGATCACCAACACGATCGGATCGAAAGAAGGCTTCAGCCATCTCATGTGGGTGCTGCTCGATCGCGGAGACGCGGCGATCGTTCCGAGTCCGAGTTACCCGATCCACATCTATGGCCCGCTGTTCGCCGGCGCCGACCTTCGGCAAGTGCCGATGCGCAGCCTTTCGGATCCGCGTGTGCAGACCGATTTCGAAGGCGACTTCTTCGATAATTTGACCACGGCGTACGAGGTCGGATGGCCGAAGCCTCGAGTTCTCGTCATCTCGTTCCCGCACAATCCGACCGGTTCGTGCGTCGATCTGCCGTTCATGCAGCGCGTCGTCGATTTCTGCCGCGAGCGCGACATGATCGTGGTCCACGACTTCGCCTACGCCGACGTCGGTTTCGGCGGCTACCAGCCACCGTCCATTCTCCAGGCCGAAGGAGCCAAGGAGTGCGCAGTCGAGCTGTACTCGATGACGAAGTCGTTCTCGATGGCCGGCTGGCGAATCGCGTTTCTACTCGGAAATGCCGAGGTCGTTCAGGCACTCGTCAAGTTGAAGAGTTACCTCGACTACGGAACGTTCCAGCCGATTCAGATCGCGGCCACGGTCACCATGAACGAGGCCGCCGACTACCCGGCTGAAGTCTGCTCGATCTACGAGAGTCGCCGAGACGCGCTCATCGACGGTCTGGCTCGAATCGGTTGGGACATTCCGAAGCCGCAGGGTTCAATGTTCGTGTGGGCACCAATTCCCGAACCGTATGCCGACATGTCATCGGTCGAGTTCTGTTCGCACCTGGTTCGTGAAAGCGAAGTGGCTCTCTCTCCGGGTGTCGGATTCGGACCCGGTGGTGAAGGTTTCGCCCGTTTCGCCCTCATCGAGAACGAACAGCGCATCGCGCAAGCCGTTCGCAACTTGAAAAGGGGTCTGCCCAAGCTGGGGTAGGCGATCCCGACATGGCCTCTCCATGACCACCTCGTCGTACGTCGTACGACTCTGGCTTCCCGATCGACCGGGAACCCTCGGTCGAGTAGCCGCGGCCATCGGTCGGGCAGATGCCGACGTGGTCGGTATCGAAATTCTCGAACGCGGTGCGGGTATGGCCATCGACGAGGTGACGGTTCAATTCGGCGACGTGACGACGATCGAGAAGATCGTGGCCGAGCTCTCGTTGGTCGACGGAGTGGCAGTCGAGGACGTCCATCAGGTCGAACACGGCCGACTAGATCCGAGCGTTCTCGCGCTCGAGGTGGTCTCGGGAGTCGTCTCGGCAGGCCCTCGGCGACTCGATGTGCTGTGTCGCGGTGTGCGGGACCTGCTCGAAGCCGACTGGGTGGCGGTGATCGACGTCGACGCCGGCTCGATCGTGTCGCGCGACGGGAGCGTTCCCGATCCGGCGTGGCTCACGGCCTTCGTGGCCGGAACCGTTCACCTCCCGACGGCTTCGGAACACACTCCGTCCGATGTGGTGTGGGCCCCGCTCGTCGGGACTGGCACAGTGGTCGCATCGGAGCGATCGGGCCGCGCCTTTCGCTCTCGTGAGCGTCAACAGATCGAACGAATCGGTCGGGTGGTCGGCGTTCTTCAGTCGCCGTCGTGAGCCCAATGGAGCGAACGCTCGACAGCGCGCTTCCAGGTGGCGTAATGAGCATCGGCCAGGATTCGTTCGATGGAGTCGGGGTCGTGCGGTTCGACGAGGACATCAGTGGTCCAACGTGACTCGATAGCGGCCAAATCAGGCCATACCCCCTCCGCGAGTCCGGCGAGAAAGGCGGCACCGAGGGAGGTCGTCTCCTGATCGGAGGGCCGTCGGACGGGGATGCCGAGTTGATCGGCTTGGAGGCGCAACAAGAGATCCATCGCCGAAGCACCTCCGTCGACGCGCAGTTCGGCGAGCTCGACTCCGCTCGCCTCGACCATGGCCTCCACTGCATCACGTGTCTGAAGTGCCATGGCGTCGACGACGGCTCGGGCCACGTGGGCGCGCGTGGTGCCGCGAGTGATCCCGAGGACCGTGCCGCGCGCGTACGGGTCCCACCACGGACTCCCGAGGCCGGTGAAGGCCGGTACGATCACGACACCTCCGGCATCGTCGACGGTCGCGGCAAGAGGTCCGATGTCGGATGATGACTCGATGATGCCGAGTCCGTCGCGAAGCCACTGCACGGCGGCGCCGGTCACGAAAATCGCTCCTTCGAGCGCATACGTCGTGGTGACTGTGCCGTCGGCGCCGTGCAACGTCCACGCAACGGTGGTGAGCAGGCCGTCGCACGGAGCTGGGCACGTCTCACCCACATTCATGAGGACGAAGCTGCCGGTGCCGTAGGTGTTCTTGGCCATTCCGGGTCGCAAGCAAGCCTGACCAAAGAGCGCACTTTGTTGATCGCCGGCGACACCGGAGATCGGTATGCCGCGAGGAATCTCGTCGCAGTCGGTGACTCCCCATCGTTCGCTCGACGCGCGCACGTCGGCGAGACACGAGCGGGGCACTCCGAGAACCTCGCACATCTCGTCGCTCCACGACATGGTCCTGATGTCGAACAACATCGTGCGACTGGCGTTGGACGGATCGGTGGCGAACACATCACCTGCCGTGAGTTTCCAGACGATCCAGGAGTCGATGGTTCCGAAGACGACGTCGGATCGAGCGTCGACCGCGTTGTCGAGAAGCCATCGGATCTTGGTTCCCGAGAAGTACGGATCAAGGACGAGTCCGGTCGTGCGACGAATGTTCGGGAGGTGGCCGGCTTCGGCGAGTCGTGAACATTCGTCCGCAGTGCGACGATCTTGCCAGACGATGGCGTGTCCCACGGGGTGGCTGTCGCGTCGGTTCCAGGCCACGACGGTTTCACGTTGGTTGGTGATGCCGATGGCGACTGGTGAACCCAGTTCGTCGATCACGTCGCGCATCGTGGTCACGAGCGCCGACCAGATCTCGTCGGCATCGTGCTCGACCCAGCCCGGGCGAGGGAAGTGCTGGGTGAATTCTCGGTATGAGGCGCGTCCCGGACGACCATCGGCGAACACGGCTCGACTTCTCACACCGGTCGTCCCGGCGTCGATCGCAAGCACGTAGTCGAGGGGCACGTCAGCGGCGCTTCTTCTTGCGTGATCCGGTTGGGCGATGTTGCGAGGGGCCGGTCGACGTACGACTGGTCGGCGCCGGACGTCGAGCGGAGGGTGGGCGATCCTGGCTCGACGACGACGGTGTGGAAGGCCGTCGCGTCTCGCGACGGAGATCGCCGAACGTCTTGCGCTGATAGCCGAACTTCGCGAGGACGCCTCCGAAACCGAGGTACAGGGGATAGGAGGCCGCCAAGCCGAGTACCGAGGCACCGGTCACCGTCTCGCGGAAGAGCACCGTGAAGGCGACAATCATCACGACGGCGTACACGAGCCACTCTCGTGACAAACGCCTCCACGGAACGGGTCTGTTCGCATCCCAGGCCATGGCCCCATTCTTCACCTTTAGGCTGGAAGCATGCGCATCGGGGTGCTGACCGGGGGTGGTGACTGTCCGGGACTGAACGGTGCCATCCGAGCGATCGTTCGCAAGGCCGAGTCGGTACACGACGACGAGATCCTCGGCTTCATCGACTCGTGGGACGGTGTGATGGAGCAGAGGTATCTCCGGCTCGACGTCTCATCGATGCGCGGACTCCTGCCGAAGGGCGGCACGGTTCTTGGAACTCGGCGCGGCAGTCCCTACGACCACGACAACGGTCTCGATCGGGTTCGCGACTCCTTCGCGGCGCTCGAACTCGACGCGCTCGTCGTGATCGGCGGCAACGGTTCGCTCACGGTCGCGTCCATGTTGCACCGCGACCTCGACCTCCCGGTAATAGGTGTTCCGAAGACCATCGACAACGACATCGCCGAAACCGACGTGTCCTTCGGCTTTCACACGGCCGTTCAGATCGCAACCGATGCGATCGATCGACTGCACACCACCGCCGAGAGCCACAACCGGGTGATGGTCGTCGAAGTCATGGGGCGTGAAGCGGGTTGGATAGCCGCCTACGCCGGAATCGCCGGTGGTGCGACCGTTGTGCTGGTACCCGAAGAGCCCTTCGACATCGGCGAAGTCTGCGAGATCGTCGAACGTCGCCACTATCGCGGTCGGTACGCGTCGATCGTGGTGGTGGCCGAAGGTGCTCGACCGATCGATGGGACGATGCCCGAACCGGAGTACGCACGCGACCACCTCGGTCGCCCCCGTCTCGGAGGAGTGTCGGTGAGTATCGCCGGAGAGATCGAACGACGAACCGGGTTCGACGCACGAGTCGTGCAGATCGGCCACGTGCAACGAGGAGGAACCCCGACTGCGTACGACCGCATTCTCGCCACGCGTTACGGACTCGCAGCCGTCGACGCAGTACACGACGCGGACTGGGGTCGTATGGTCGCACTACGGGGGACCGACATCGTTCGCGTTCCGTTGTCCGATGTGGTGGGCCGAACGCGAACCGTCGATCTCGCGCTGCTCCACGACGTGGCGCAGGTGTTCTACGGCTGACCGATCGGCTGCCCGTCAACTCGACGGCAGGACGTATCCCGGGTAGGACGGTTGGCTGGACGCTGCTCGACCTGGGTAGTCGTACGCCGTGAGCGGGTCGGCGGTCAGACTTCCGTCACCTCGGGGCCAGTCCTGGGCGCGTCCGTCGACCGTGATGTCGATTCGCTCCACGCCGTTCACTTCTCCGAGTGAGAAGACGATCTGAGCGAGGGCTGAGACCAGATCATCGCCGGTCGAGTCGAGAATGTCATTCGAGACATCGACGCGAACCATGTCGGTGGCGATATAACGCGCGTCGAGAAGGGTGGTGCCGAGTGGAAGTGCGGTGCCGATTCCATCTTCTTGCTCTTCGTCGGTGGGACCACCGAGAAGCGCGACGACGACGTCGCCCGGATCGTTCGAGATCTGGCGTGCCACCGCCACCAGTAGCGGACGACCTGTTTCGTCGGTGCGTTCGAGATAGACGCGGCCGGTTCCCGAGCTCACGAGTTCGGTGGTGAGCTCCACGAGGGGTCGTTGGTCCTCGTCGGCAATGAGACGAGGAGTGCTGTCGGCGCCGAGGCCGCAACTGCTCGTATGAATCATCACCACTGCCGAGATCACGGAACGGATCACGACGGATCGGAGGGCGACGCCACGCATATCAGAATCTCTCCACGGGGAGTTCGATGACGAACGACGCCCCTTCGGCTCCGTCGTGTCGGTCTTCGACCCAGACTCGACCTCCGTGCAGCTTCACGTGTTCGTCGACGAGCGCCAGGCCGAGCCCTGCCCCCTCGGAGCCACTCCGGCGTCCGGCGGTGGCACCACGAGCGAAACGCTCGAACACGAGCGAACGTTCTTCGGGCGGGACACCGGGACCGTGATCGTCGACGGTGATCCAGATCGTTCCGTTGGAGGGATCGGCGTCGGGGACGAACACCGAGACATCGAGGTCGGTTCCGGCGTGCAAGCGGCCGTTGTCGACGAGGTTCGCGATCACGCGCGCCAATCGACGCCGGTCGCCGCGAATGATCGCTGATTCGGCGTCGGCCGACACTCGAACGGGTGTGCGGGGTGCACTGCTGACGGCGACGGCATGCCGAACGAACTCGGCCACCGGAAGATCTTCCACGTGGAGGCGAATGGCACCGGCGTCGAAACGCGAGATCTCGAGTAGGTCTTCGACGAGGCCTTGGAAACGCTCGACGTCGGCCACCAACAGGTCGAGGGCCGCCTGCGCGCGATCGGGCATCTCGTCGCGACGCGACGTCATCACCTCGACACTCGCCGACAGGGTCATGAGTGGGGAACGAAGTTCATGGCTCACATCGGACGCGAATCGAGCGTCGCGCTCGACGCGTGTCTGCAAAGTGGCTGCCATGTCGTTGAACGATCTGGTGAGGGCAGCGAGATCGGGGTCGTCGGTGGGTTCGAGTCTGGTCTCGAGTCGCCCTCCGGCGATGGCTTGCGCGGCCTGGCTCGCGGCGGCCAGTGGCCGAACGGCACGCGAGGCCGAGATGGCACCGAGAACCATGCCGAGCAAGGTGGTGATGGCGGCGGCGAACATCAAGGCGACACCAACGCTACGGAGCGTGCTCGACACGTCGTCGAACGAGACGAAGTCGAAATAGGCGCCGTCGACATCGGGTAGGGGCACGCCGACGGCCACCACGAGAGTCGAGCCGACTTGGATCCGCATGATGGCTGGGCGGCCGTCGGTCAGGACGGTGTCGAGAAGATCGTTCGGCACTTGCGACGACGAGAAGCGGGCGTCGGTCGCGGTCCACGTGCCTCGGAAGTAGAGGAGGGGTCGGTCGGCTCCGAGCCGATCCAGCACCGCTTGTATGTTGCTCGGGGTCGAGCGCAGATCGCTCGTCAGGCGGGTGGCCGCATCGTACGCCTGGTTGACGGCGCTCGACTCGCGTTCATCGACCAGGTTCGTGCGCGTGAAGCTGTACGTGGCAAGGGCCAGGAAAGCCGAGAGAGCCAGACTCCCGAGGCCGAACGTGGCGAGGATGCGAGTTCGAAGACCTACTCCGAATCGTCGACGTGTCCGAGTGGCTTCCACCTCAGGCCTGGAGTCGATAGCCGAGTCCGCGAACCGTCACGACGTGGCGAGGATTGGCTGAGTCGATCTCGACCTTGGTTCGTAGACGGCGGATGTGGACGTCGACGAGTCGTCCGTCACCGAAGTACCCGTACCCCCAGACGTGATCGAGCAATTCCTCGCGGCTGAAGACGCGACCAGGATTCTCCGCGAGTTCGCACAACAGTCGGAATTCAGTCTTCGTGAGATGAATCTCCTCGCCGGAACGAACGACTTTGCCTTCGTCGGGCACGATCTCGAGATCGCCGAAGACGAGCCGCGGGTGCGCTGGATTCGCCGGCCGGGCACGACGTAGGAGGGCGCGAATTCGCGCCGACAACTCTTTCGGAGCGAAGGGCTTCGTGAGATAGTCGTCGGCTCCGGCCTCGAGACCGGCGACCACGTCGTGGGTGTCGGCGCGGGCCGTGACCATCACGATCGGTACGTCGCTCGTGCGGCGCAGGGTCCGACACAGTTCGAATCCGTCGATCCCGGGCAGCATGATGTCGATCAGCACCACGTCGGCCGGTTGACGCAAAAAGATCGTCACGGCCTCTTCGCCACTGGCCGCTTCGTCGACCAGCCAACCCTCGTCTTCGAGTGCGAGCTTGACCGCCGTACGGATTCTTTCGTCGTCCTCGACGGCGAGGATTCGAGTTCCCACGTCTCTATGTTGCCGGAAAACGAGGGGGTTTCGCGCCTTCGCCGTTCACACTGTGCGAGACGGGTCGGCCAGTAAGCCGACCATCGCACGGTGAATTCCGGGTGCCGACGCCAAGATCTGCCCGGTGTGGGCCGGTCCGCCGTCGAAATCGGTCACGAGAGCCCCGGCTTCCTCGGCCACGAGCGATCCGGCCGCGACGTCCCACGGTCGAAGGTTCTCCTCGAAATAGGCATCGAGTCGGCCGTCGGCGACGAAGCACAGATCGGGGGCCGCGGCGCCGAGCCGTCGGATGTCGCGTACGCGATCGACGAGCGATGCGAGGCGTCGTCCTTGACGGGCGCGTTCGTCGGCGTGGTACGAAAAGCCGGTGCCCACAAGCGCCTTTTCGGGTTCGGTGGTCGACGAGCAACGCAGGCGCCGACCCCCGAGCCAAGCGCCGGCACCACGTGCAGCGACGAAGAGTTCGCGACTGGCTGGGAGATAGACCGCCCCAGCGATGGACCGCCCGTCATACGTGGCGGCGATCGACACGGCGAAGCCGGCGAGGCCGTACATGAAATTGGTGGTTCCGTCGATCGGGTCGATCACCCAGACGATTCCGGTCTCGGAGTCGCGGGCACTTCCTTCTTCGGCCATCAGTCCATCATGGGGTCGTCGTTCCGATATGTCGCGAACGATGAGCGATTCGGACCGTCCGTCCCACCAGGTGACCATGTCGGTCGGTGTCGACTTCGTCTCCACGTCGACGGGTCCGAGTCGACGCCCGAGGAGAACGGTGTCTCCGGCTCGTCGGGCGACTCCGGCCGCCACGTTCATGAGCGCGACGGCATCGGCGGGTGGATTCACGATCATCCTCGACGCGATCGTGGTCGATCGTTGATGTCTTTCCATTCTCCGAGCGCTCGTAGGACGAGTACGGCCACGATCGCCGTGCCTCCGGCGGCGACGATCGCACCGATCACGATGCCGAGCCCGAGAGGCCAGTTGTCATTCCCCGAGTACTGGATGTCGACCAGCGCAAAGCCGATCACTGCACCGGCGGCTCCACCCACGAGAATCGAGACGAAAGCGACGGCGCGGGCGAGCGGCGAGGGCAGTGCCGAGAGGGGTCGTTCGTCGTCCCCAGTTTGGCCCCCAGTTTGGTCCCCGGTTCGGTTCACGGCTCGATTCACAGTTCGATCGTAGGCTCGCGACGTGGACGATCGAGATCCGGGGAAGGGCACGACGGCGGCGACTGACGTCACCGATGTCCGGGTGGTGATCCCTACCTACGACGAAGCCGACAACATCGCATTGCTCATCGGGCGGATTCAGGAGGTGCTGCCGGGAGTTCGGGTTCTCGTCGTGGACGACGCCAGTCCTGATGGCACCGCCGACGTGGCTCGTCGCGCGGGTGCCGAGGTCCTCGAACGAACCGGAAAGAACGGGCTCGGCGCCGCCTATCGCGACGGATTCGCCGAAGCGCTGGACGGTGGGGCCGGGATCGTCATCCAGATGGATGCCGATCTCTCGCACGATCCCGTCTATCTCACGGAGTTGCTATCGGCGGTACGAGCCGGGGCCGACGCGGCGATCGGCAGCCGATACGTGCCGGGTGGAGATTGTGTCGACTGGCCGCGTCTGCGCCGTTTTCTCAGCCGTTGGGGCAACCGCTACGCAGCCGGCATGCTTGGGCTTGCCGTCAACGACGCGACGAGCGGTTATCGCGCCTACTCGGCTGGGACGTTGCGACGTATGGACGTTCCGACGGTGCTTGCCGACGGATACGGATTCCAAGTGGAGATGACGCATCGTCTGGTTCGCACCGGTGGTCGAGTCGTGGAGATTCCGATCGTGTTCCGCGATCGGGAACGGGGAGTTTCCAAGCTTTCGTACCGAATCATCGGAGAGGCATTTCGACTCGTGACCTGCCTCGCCGTCGACGATCTGCGGCGAGGACGCCGTCGTCATCTCTGACCATGTCGTCGAGTTCGGTCACGGGGCCGACCACCGATCGATTCCGGACCATCTTGCATGTCGACATGGACGCGTTCTACGTGTCGGTCGAGTTGCGACGCCGTCCCGAACTCCGCGGACGTCCGGTGGTAGTGGGTGGATCGGGCGCGCGTGGCGTGGTCGCAGCGGCCAATTACGAAGCTCGGCGATTCGGTGTGTTCTCGGCGATGCCGTCGTCGCGTGCTCGACGTCTGTGTCCGCAGGCGGTGTTCCTGCCCGGTGACCACACGTTGTACGCGGAGGTGAGTCAGGAGGTGCATCGGATCTTCGAGGATGTGACACCACTGGTCGAGCCGATCGCCCTCGACGAAGCGTTCCTCGACGTCACCGGGGCTCGTGCCCTGTTCGGAGAGGGTGAAACGATCGGACGGTTCATTCGGGCACGAGTCCACGATGAACTCGATCTGGAGTGTTCGGTGGGAGTGGCGACGAGCAAGTTCGTCGCCAAGTTGGCCTCCAAGGCTGCCAAACCTCGGGTGACGGAGGCCGGCGTGGAGGAAGGATTCGGAGTCCTCGTCGTCGAGCCCGGACGAGAGCGCGAATTCGTGTCACCTCTCCCGGTGAAGGCGCTCTGGGGAGTCGGCCCCGCGACCCTCGAACGACTCGAGCGGCTCGGCGTGCGAACCGTCTCCGACCTCGCAGATCTTCCCGCGACTGTTCTTGAACGCTCGGTCGGGACGGCTCACGGACGGCATCTGGCGGCCCTGGCTCGCGCCGAGGACGACCGTGAGGTGGTTCCGCATCGACCGGCGAAGTCGATCGGCAACGAGGAGACGTTCGCGCAAGATCTCGTGACCGACGACGAGATCCGCCGGGAGATCGTCAGGCTCGCCGATCACGTCGCCGGACGATTGCGACGTCATGGTCGAGCGGCGCGCACTGTGACTCTCAAGATTCGCTACTCGACGTTCGAAACGATCACCCGATCGGTCACACCGCCTCGGGCAGTCAACACCTCGCCGGGGATCGTGGCGGTTCTCGATCCGATCGTCAGCGAGATCGTCCGCAGCGTGTCATCCACGGTCGGTGTGCGATTGCTCGGAGTTTCCGCCTCGCAACTGGTCGAGCCGTCGTCGCAGATGTCGCTGTTCGACGAACTTCCTGGGGCGGATGGTCCGTCAGTAGGCGTCGATGCGATCGAGAATCGATGGGCTCCGGCCAGCCGGGCCATCGACGCGATCCGAGAGCGTTTCGGCAAGGGAGCGATCGGTCCCGCCGGCTCTCTCGGTCGAACGGATCGCCACGAAGGGACGCCATGGGGGCCCGAGCGCCTACCCGACGACGGGAACGGGTCGAGTTCATGACGCCGATCGCGGGACATCGATCCTGGCGCTCGTCGCGGGAACGTCGCGATCGTCGCCCACGAGCCACGCGTTGCCTTGGCGCGTTCGATCTGGGACACTGTGTGGCGAGAGGAGGTTCCGATGAGCCTGTCCGATGACGAACAGCGAATTCTGCGCCAGATCGAAGAAGAGCTCGAGAGCGACACCAAGTTCGCCCAAGCGGTGTCCCCGTCGGGCCTTTATTCGCATTCGGCACGTTTGGTTCGTTGGTCGGTTCTCGGCCTCGTCGTGTGCGTAGCCCTCCTCGTCGTCGCTCTGCGGATCCACTTCTTGGTCTCGTTCGGGGTCTTCCTCGGCATGCTGGTCCTGCTCGCTGTCATCGAGCGCAATGCGCGGGCGATCGGACGAGCCGGGTTCCAGGACGTGGCTGGAGCATTGCGCAAAGCTCGCGCCAGCGCGTCGCGCCGTTTCGACTGACCACGTCGAAGTCTTCGATGGCACCGCCTCAATCCGGTTACGTCGCTCTCGACATCGGAGGGACGAAGCTCGCGGCGGCAATGGTGACCCACGACGGCTCCGTCGTCGTCTCGGATCGAGTTCCCACTCCGACTCGCGACCCGTGGACGGCAGTTGCCGCTCTCGTCTCGCGAGTCATCGCCGCCACACCCGACGTCGAACCGACAGCACTCGGTGCTGGATGCGGTGGACCGATGACACGAGGTGGAGTAACGGTCTCGCCTCTGCACATTCCGGCGTGGCGTGACTTTCCGCTTCGCCAATCACTGATCGAGTTGGTCGGTCGTCCGGTGGCGATCGACAACGACGCGAAGGCTCTCGCCTTGGGTGAGGGATGGCTCGGCGCGGCACGCGGTGTGCGCAATTTCATGTCAGTCGTCATCGGCACCGGAGTCGGAGCCGGACTCGTGATCGATGGACGCCTCGTCGACGGAGGCTCGGGCAACGCCGGTCATCTCGGCCACGTGATCGTCGAAGATGGTGGCCTTCCCTGCCGGTGCGGGGCCCACGGTTGTCTCGAGGCCTACCTGTCGGGATCGGGCATCGAAGAGCGGACCGGACAATCGGCTCGTCAGGCCTCGTCGGCCACGATTCTCGACGCCGGTCGGAGATTCGGCCGGGCTGTGGCTTCGGTGGCCGCCCTCACCAGTATCGAACGTGTGGTCGTGGCGGGCAGCGTGGCGTGGGGTTGGGGTGACGATTTCTTCGTCGCGGCCCGCGACGAGTTCGCAGCGCGCAGTCGGCTGTCGTTCACGCAGGCGATCGACATCGTTCCGGCCGGGCCTCGGGCCGGGCTGATCGGAGCGGCTGCGTTGGCCCGTCGTGCTGTCGGTGGCGACTAGTTTTCCTTCGTGGACCCTCGCTACTCACCGGACGCCGAGTCGTTCCGACGCCGAGTCGTCGCCTTCCTCCACCGGGAATTGGCCGCCGATTTTCCCGGTATCGGACGAATGCCGGTCGACGAGGTTCGGCCGTGGGTCATGGAATGGCGGCGGGTGCTGCACGCCGAGCGCTATCTCGCTCCCGGTTGGCCGGCCGAATACGGCGGTGGTGGTCTATCGGCCCTCGAACAAGTGATATTGGCCGAGGAGTTCGCCAAGGCTGGAGTGCCGACCGGAGGTCCGAACGACGGATTCGGAATCACGATGCTCGGCAACACGCTCCTGCGTTGGGGTACGGAGGACCAGAAGTCGTATTACCTCCCGAGAATTCTCGCCAACGACGACGTGTGGTGTCAGGGTTACAGCGAGCCGAACGCCGGAAGCGACCTCGGAAGCCTTGGGCTTCGTGGGACACTCGATGGCGACCAGTGGATTCTGAACGGACAGAAGATCTGGACATCGGCGGGGCACCTGGCCGATCACATCTTCACCCTCGCCCGCACCGATCCTGATGCACCCAAGCACAAGGGCATCTCGTTCCTTCTCGTCGACATGCGTCAGCCCGGTGTCGAGGTGAGGCCGATCAAGATGATCAGTGGCGAGAGCGAGTTCAACGAGGTTTTCTACACCGACGCGACGTGTCCGAAAGATGCGGTGGTCGGCGGAGTGAACAACGGTTGGGCGGTGGCCATGACGTTGCTCGGCTACGAGCGCGGTGAAGGGGCGGCGACGGTCCCGGTTCGTTTTCAAGCCGAGCTCGATCGTCTGCTGCTGCTGGCCCGTGAGTACGAAGTCGTCGACGATCCGCGAGTTCGACAGCGTCTGGCCTCGGCCCACTCGAAGGTGCAGATCATGAGGTATCTCGGTCTTCGCACTCTGACGTCGTTTCTGGCCGGACATCATCCGGGTCCCGAGAGCGGAGCCTTCAAGCGCTACTGGAGTGAGTACCACCAGGTCGTCACCGAGCTCGCGCTCGAGATCATGGGAGCTTCGGCACTCGTCGTCGAGGGAAGACTGCCTGCGAATGCCTTCCAGCCCGACGATCGGTCAGCTCCCAACAGTTCGGCGAGTTGGATCGGGAGTTTCCTGAACGCCCGAGCCGGAACCATCTATGCCGGTTCATCGCAGATCCAGTCGAACATCATCGCCGAAATGGTGCTCGGGCTTCCGAAGGAACCTCAAGCCGTTCCGGCCCGACCATGAGCGTGCGAGAAGTGCTCCATATCGCATCGGCTGTCGTGCGACGACCGTCGCTGTGGTGGACGGCCCTCGTGGTCGCGAGGCGGCTGGTGCCCCGACGCTGGTGGATGCGGCGGCCGTTCCTGCCGGTGCCGTCACGTGACTACGTGCGTTTCCGCAAAGAGGCCTATTACGGTGATCCGCTGGCGCCGTTCGAGGTCGACGATGTGCTGAAATATCTCTTGTGGGTGCGAACGTGGAACTCATGACTCGATCCGGGCGGCGACGGAGGTCCTGACCCATGAGAAGCGCGCTCGTTCTCAATGCCACGTACGAGCCGCTCAGCGTCGTTCCGTGCCGACGAGCCGCCTGTCTGGTACTCACCGACAAGGCCGAGGTCGTCGAGCACGACGGAACGTTGCTTCGATCCGAGTCTCTCGCCGTCCCGAATCCGCTCGTGATCCGACTTCGCTACGTGGTGAAGGTTCCGTATCACCGGCGGACTGCATTGTCCCGCCGGGCGATCTTCGCCCGTGACGAGCATCGTTGCCAATACTGCGGTGGAACGGCCGATTCGATCGACCACGTCATGCCGCGTTCTCGAGGTGGGATGCACGTCTGGGAGAACGTGGCTGCGGCCTGTCGCCGTTGCAATCTCGACAAGCGGGACCGCACTCCCGACGAAGCCGGGATGCGTCTGGCCCGGGCGCCCCACGCCCCGCGTGAGCTGACGTGGGTCACCATCTCGGTCGGTCGGGTTCCCGAAGTCTGGAAGCCGTACTTGGCGCGCGCGTCATAGTCGTGACCGATGTCGTCGTCACCGATGGTGACGCAGCCACGTTCCATGGTCGGGCCCTGCCCGACGACCACCGACCTCATGTGTGGTTGTTCCGGCCGTCTCGTTCGGCCGTCGTACTCGGATCGACACAGGATTCGACGGTCGTCGATCTCGACGAGTGCGCGCGCCGAGATCTCGAGGTCGTGAAGCGACGAAGCGGGGGAGGGATCGTGATCGTCGGCCCCGACCTCACTCTCTGGATCGATGTATTGGTACCTCGGGGCCATCCACTCTGGGACGACGACATCGGTCGGGCTTCCTGGTGGGTGGGCGACGTGTGGGCCGAGGCTCTGGCCGATGTCGGTGTCGGGGCGGGTCTGATCGGGTCGGTTCATCGCGGTTCGATGGAAACGTCCGAGTTGTCGCGTCTCGTGTGTTTCGCCGGGCTAGGGCCGGGTGAGGTCGTCGTCACGGGAGCGGACGCTGTGGTGTCGAAGGCCGTGGGAATCAGCCAGCGACGTACCCGGGACTGGGCTCGATTCCAATGCGCACTGAGCCGTCGATGGGACGGGCCGTTGCA
>CBFHWN010000023.1:0-26078 GCA_965659595.1 uncultured Ilumatobacteraceae bacterium
CGGGATGAGTCCGGCCGCCGAGAACCCGATCGCGAACACCACGTAGGCGAGATAGAGCTGCCACTTTTCATTCACCGATCCGAACGACCACAGGGCAGAGGCGCCGATCACACCGCCACCGGCGATCACCCAGCGGGCGTCGAAACGCGCGATCAGGCGGGCGACCACCAGACCACTCGCTCCACTCACCAGGAAGAAGATCGTGGTGGCGAGCGACACCGAGGACACCTCCCAACCTTTCTCACGGCTGAAGGTGTTGAGGTAGACGGCGAGGCCGTAGAAGCCGAGACCGGCCGTTGTAGTGAGGGCGATGAAGCAGGCAGCGACCACCCGCCATCCGGGGAACTTCGTCATACGAACTCGTCGGCGATCCGATCGATGGCGTCGGCCAGGCGATGGTCACTGTCGGTGACCGCCCCGGCATCGTGGCTGCGCAACTCGATCACGACCCGATTCCAACTGTTCGACCAGTCGGGATGATGGTTCTGTTCTTCGGCGACGGCGGCGACCCGGGTCATGAAGTCGAACGCTGCGGCGAAGTCGGCGAACCGAAACTCCCGACGCAGACAGCCGTCCCGTTCTTGCCAGTGTGACGAAGGCACCCGGTCATCTTGTCAGCCGCCTGGAACGATTCCCTCATGGTCGGTATCGTGACCCATGAAGGGGAGTATCCCCGCTGGCAACAGCGAACCGGAGTCGTCAATACGGCCGATAGGCCCGGCCCGGTAGAGAGGGAGAGACCTTCGAAACGCCATCCGCTTTCGAAGGACATCCTGTGACCGCCTCTCTCGAGAACCGCTCCATCGCCCTCCCCCACACGGCGACGGTCGACGATGTGGTTGCGTCGCTCGTCACCGATGTAGGCGCCGGGCTGTCATCGGCCGAGGTGTCGCAGCGTCTCGCCACCTTCGGACCGAACCGCTTGGCCGAGTCGAAGCGCCGACCGGCGTTCCTGCGTTTCGTCGACCAATTCCGCGACCTGCTCATCACGATCTTGCTCGCAGCCGCCGTCGTGAGCTTCGCGGTGTCGGGCGAACTGAAGACACCGATCGTCGTGTTGGTGGTGGTGTTCCTGAACGCGCTCATCGGTTTCGTTCAGGAGAACCGAGCCGAAGCGTCGCTCGAGGCGCTGAAGAAGATGCTGACGGCGTCGAGTCGCGTACGTCGCGACGGCGAAGTGATGGCGGTGGCAACCGACGATCTCGTTCCGGGCGACGTCGTGCTCGTGGAAGCCGGCGATCGCATTCCGGCCGACGGACGGTTGGTGTTGGCCGCCAACCTCGAGATCGAAGAAGCCGCCCTCACCGGCGAGAGTCACCCGTCGGAGAAGTCGACTCTTCTCGTCGACCGGGCCGATGCTCCCCTCGGCGATCGCTCATGTATCGCGTACATGAACACCACGGTCACACGAGGCCGGGGGGAATTCGTGGTCACGGCCACGGGCATGAACACCGAGATCGGACGCATCGCCGGACTCCTGCGCGACACCCAGACCGAGAAGACTCCGTTGCAGAAACAGCTGGAGGGTCTTGCGCACAGCCTCGCCAAGTTGTCGGGCGTGATCGTGGCCGCCGTCTTCGCAATCGGCCTTCTGCGCGGCAACTCGGTGTCGGAACTGTTGAACCTGGCCGTCGCCCTCGCCGTGGCCACCATCCCCGAAGGCTTACCGGCGGTCACCGCGGTGACACTCGCCGTCGGGGTGTCGAAGATGGCCAAGAAGAACGCCATCGTGAAACGGCTGGCGAGTGTCGAAACACTCGGCTGTACGAGCATCATCTGCTCCGACAAGACCGGCACTCTCACCCTCAACGAGATGACCGCCCGACGTCTCGTGGTGCAGAACCGTGACCATGCCGTGACCGGCGAGGGCTACTCCCCCGAGGGCTCGATCGAGAAGATTCCCGGCGACGTTCCCTTCACCATGGACAACGCCCTCATGGGAATGGCGCTCTGCAACGACGCCGTCATCCGCCACGACAACGACGACTGGCAGTTGGTGGGCGATCCCACTGAGGGTGCGCTCGTGGTGTTGGCCGCCAAGGGCGGCCTCGACGTGGCCGAAATCCGCACTCGATACCCGCGTGTCGCCGAGGTGCCGTTCGATTCAGCCACCAAGGTGATGGCCACGTTTCACGAGGTGATCGGCAGTTCAGGTGAACGAGTAGTGCGCATGTTCGTCAAGGGTGCACCCGACGTGGTGCTCGAACGATCGGCGCACGTGATCAGTTCCGACGGAGAGTCGGTTCCCGCTACCGAGATGCACACCGACCTCGTCGCCCACAACGACCGTATGGCGAACGAGGGACTGCGAGTTCTGGCCGTTGCGCAACGCGACATCGCGCTCGACGCCTGGAACGAATTCACCGACACGGGCGCCGACCCGTCGATCCTGATGTCGGACCTGGTCCTCATGGCCCTCATCGGCATCGTCGATCCGCCCCGACCCGAAGCCAAGGTGGCCATCGCCGAAGCGCGCACAGCTGGCATCACCGTGAAGATGATCACCGGCGACCATGCCGTGACGGCACGAGCCATCGGGCGCGAGCTCGGACTCGGCGACGGACAGGGTGACGTGGTGGCGGTGACCGGCAACGACCTCGACCAGATGAGCGACGACGAACTCGACGCCCGCATCGACGAGATCTCAGTGTTCGCCCGTGTCGCACCCGAACACAAGATCCGTCTTGTTGCCGCACTACAACGCAAGGGTCGTATCGTCGCCATGACCGGCGACGGCGTGAACGACGCACCGGCGTTGAAGAAGGCCGACATGGGTGTGGCGATGGGGATCACCGGTACCGAGGTGACCAAAGAAGCCGCCACCATGGTGCTCACCGACGACAACTTCGCCACCATCGTGGGCGCCGTCAAGCGTGGGCGCACGATCTACGACAACATCGTCAAGTTCGTACGCTTCCAACTGAGTACCACGCTCGGCTTCGCCATGCTGTTCTTGGCGGCATCGATCTTCGACATCGCCCACGGCAAGCCGTTTGCGGCCATTGCGATCCTCTGGGTCAACATCATCATGGACGGCCCGCCAGCCATGGCGCTCGGGCTCGACAAGGGCGATTCCGACATCATGCGTCGATCGCCGCGTCCGGTGAGCGAAAAGATTCTGACTCCGCAACGTTGGAGTGCGATCGTCTATTCGTCGGTGATCATGGCGATCGGTACCTTGGCCGTACTGATCTGGGCGCCGGGGCCGGAAGCCGAAGCCGGGATCCCCACTGTGGCTGGCACCATGGCGTTCAACACATTCGTGCTGTTCCAGTTCTTCAACATCTTGAACGCCCGCTCCGATCGCAACTCGGTATTCCGTCGTCACACGTTGACCAACCCACAACTGTGGATCGCACTCGTGGCCGTGATCGTTCTGCAAGTGGGCGTCACCCATGTGGGCTTCATGCAGCGCCTCTTCGACACCACGTCGATCTCGGGCGCACAGTGGCTCGCCAGCATCATCATTGCATCATCGGTACTGTGGCTCGAAGAGCTGCGCAAGACCTTCGTTCGCCGTCGCACGTCACTCAACAGCTAGGAGAATCACCCATGTTCAAGAATTCGATGAAGACGGCGGTGCTGCTGGCCGGACTCGGCGGACTGATCGTCGGAATCGCCTCACTGCTCGGTGGCGGTTCGTCGAGTGCCGTCATGTTCGGACTCGTGATCGCCCTCGTGATGGTGGGCGGCAGTTACTGGTTCAGCGACAAGCTGGCCCTGAAGTCGGCCAAGGCCCAGATCGTGACCGAGGCCGACGCGCCCGAGTTCTACCGCATGGTCGCCTCACTCGCCCAGCGAGCCAACATGCCCATGCCGAGGGTGGCGATCTCGCCGTCCGAGCAGCCCAACGCCTTCGCTACCGGTCGCGGACCCCGCAACGCCGTGGTGTGCGCAACACAGGGACTGCTGCGAGCCATGCCGACCGACGAGATCGAAGGTGTGATGGCCCACGAACTCATGCACGTGCGCAATCGCGACATCCTCATCGGATCGGTGGCCGCTGCCATCGCCACCGCCATTTCGGCCATTGCTCAAATGGCGTACTTCGCGGCTTTGTTCGGCGGTGGCGGGCGTGACGACGATCGACCGAACCCGATCGCCATCCTCATGATCTCGATGCTCGCGCCCATTTCGGCGTCGCTCATCCAGATGGCCATCAGCCGCAGTCGTGAATTCGAGGCCGATCGCAGCGCCGCTCAACTCCTCGGATCGGGAGAGTCGCTCGCTCGGGCGTTGGAGAGGATCGAGATCTTGGCCACCCGTACTCCGATGCAAGTGGCTCCCGCTCAGGCCCAGGCCTACATCCACAACCCGTTGGCCGAGTTCAAGAATCAGCGTCGTGGATCGGGCGTCAACTTGTCACGGTTGTTCTCGACGCACCCCGACACCGCCGAGCGCATTCGCCGCCTCCGCGCGTTGTGATCGCCGTCGGAGAATCGGACTCAGAGACCGGCGAGGTAGTCGCCCGACACAGCGTCACTCTCATTGTCTGAATCGGCGGGAGTGAAGGCGGCGTAGCCGTCGCGTTCGAGCACATCAGCCAACTCGGGGCCGCCGGTCTTGACGATGCGGCCTTTCACGAGAATGTGCACCTTGCTCGGCGTTAGTTCTTCGAGCAGACGGCTGTAATGCGTGATGACCAGGGCACCCACGTTGTCTTCGCGGGTTGCATCCATCACTCGGCGAGCGCAGTCGCGCAAGGCGTCGATGTCGAGACCCGAGTCGAGTTCGTCGAGAATCGCGATCTTCGGCTTCAGAATCGCCATCTGCATCGTTTCGTTGCGCTTCTTTTCGCCACCCGACAGGTCGACGTTGAGCGGACGATCCAGGAACTTCTCATCGAAGTGGATGCGGTCGGCTTCGCGCTTCAACGACCCGGCCAGACCGGCGACATCGCCCTCACGACCACGGCCCTTCAGAGCTTCGGCCAATGCGGCGCCGAGACTCACGCCCGGCACTTCGGTGGGGTACTGCATGATGAGGTGCAAGCCAGCGGCTGCTCGCTGCCACGTGGGCAGGGCGAGCATGTCGACACCGTCGAGTAGAACCTGACCTCCGGTCACGGTGTAGCCGGGCTTACCCATCACCACAGCCGACAGCGTGCTCTTACCGGCGCCGTTCGGCCCCATGACGGCATGCACTTCACCCGACGAAATCGTGAGATTCACACCGTTCAGGATCTGCTTCCCGGCCACCGAGGCCGTGAGGTAACGAATTTCAAGAGTGCTCACGACCCAACCTCCACGTCGACGTTTCCATCGATCACACGTGCCACGTACACCGGGACCGGCTGGGTGGCCGGCAAGGTTTCGGGAACCCCCGTCAGGAGGCTGAAAGAACTGGAATGCCGCGGGCACTCGAGCTGCTTCGTCTCGCACCACACTTCGCCGTCCGACAGCGACACATTGGCGTGACTGCAGATGTCGCCGATGGCGAACACCTCATCGTCGATGCGCACGACAGCCACCGGTGTGCCATTCACGTCGAACTGCTTGGCCGTGCCGGATTCGAGTTCGTCGAGTTTGCACACAACAGTCATGACGCCCCTCCGATCGACAGCTTTTGAGCCACGTCGGCCCGCAACGACTGGGCAAGATCGCCGACCGGCAACTGGGCGATCACTTCGTCGAAGAAGCCGAGCACAACGAGACGCTGAGCCACATCAGGACGCACCCCACGACTCTCGAGATAGAAGAGCTGATCTTCGTCGATCGGGCCGACCGTCGAGGCGTGGCTGCACTTCACGTCGTTGGTCTCGATGTCGAGATTGGGCACGCTCTCGGCCCACGCACCTTCCGAGAGAGTGAGGTTGCGGTTGGTCTGGTAGGCCTGCGAACCCTTGGCGTCGTTCTCGATCTTGATGAGACCGGTGTAGACGCTCTTGGCGTGATCTTGCACGGCACCCTTGAAGAGAAGGTCACTGGTCGTACGCGGTGCCGCATGTCGTTGCAGGGTGCGGAAGTCGTGCATCTGCGTGCCACCGGCGAAGTACAGGGCGACCTGTCGGGTATTGCCACCTTGTTCGAGCAGGTCGGCGCGGGTGGAGACTCGGGCATAGTCGCCGCCGAGGGCCACGGTGGCGAGCAAGGTGTCGGAGTCGCGATGACCCGACGACATCTGCTCACCGATCTGCCAGGAAGAATCGCCGAGCTGATTGATACCGAGGTAGCGAACCCGCGCGCTCTTGGCCGTACGAACGTCGAGCACCGGCACCACGAGCATCGTCTCGCCGTTGGGCGACACGAATCGTTCGACGACAGTGACTTCGCTGTTCTCGGCGGCGTCGATCACGAGACGTGGGAAGAACGCATTGCCCGTGCCCGACAACTCGTGCGTGACGACGATCGGCTCGGCGACCACGGCATTGCGAGGCACCTGGACGACGACCACGTCCATGTGCGCGTAGTTGAGGGCGGTGAAGATCTCGAGATCGTCACTCGGCGCGGCGAACAGATCGACCAGCGCCGAGTCGACCGAGGCCGCATCGGCCGGCACGTGCGTGACGACTGCCGGCGAGCTTCCACCGGCGATCGAGGTGGGCGTGGGCACCGGTGCGAAGTCGGACAACGACAGTTCGTCGATCCGGCTGTAGCGCCAATGCTCGGCATCGGTAGTGGGGAACGGTGCCGCAGCCGCCCGTTCGAGGGCCGGAGTACGCACCTGCGACCAGGTGTTTCCCGAGCTGCGCACCATGTCGGGGGTCAACACGGGCACAGGGAAATATTACTACCGAGATAGTGGAAATTCCCCGGCCGGAGCCGTCACTTTTTCGGCTTGCGGCGGAAGACTCGCTTCCAACGCGGAGTGGAGTTCCACTCGCGCTCAGCTTGCACGTCGGCCATCATCTGCGCACCAACGGAGTTGATGATGTCTTCGGCTTGATCGAGGATCGCAGCCGCCGACCCGTCGTCGAGACCCGGCGGTTCGTCAGGTGTGCGCGGCGTGACGAGTGAGCCGTAACTCCATCCGGCATCGGGACGTCGGCCGTAGCCCGAACAATTGTCGGGGCAACGCCACGGCGCATCAGGCGCGAGATCGAGGTTGCACTTTCGTACGGTGTCGCCATTCGGATACGTGCGACTCTCGAAGTTCTTGCACTCTTGACGCATCGGCATAACTCTTGCGACCCTAGCGCGACAGGCGGTCAGCCGACCGAGCCTTCCATCTGCAATTCGATGAGGCGACTCCACTCGACGGCATATTCCATCGGAAGAGTACGCGTGACCGGCTCGATGAAACCGTTCACGACCATGCTCATCGCCTGCTCCTGTGAGAGACCTCGGCTCTGCAAGTAGAAGAGTTGTTCGTCGGCGATCTTCGACACGGTTGCCTCGTGACCGATCTCTGCGTCCTTCTCGCCCACTTCCATGTAGGGAAGGGTGCGGCTCTCGCTCATCTCGTCGAGGATAAGAGCGTCGCACTGCACGTGGCTCTTGCAACCATGTGCACCTTCGTCGACCCGCACGAGTCCGCGGTACGTAGTGATACCGCCGTCCTTACTGATGGATTTCGACACGATCTTCGACGTGGTCTCGGGCGCCGCGTGCACCATCTTGGCGCCAGCGTCCTGATGCTGACCGGCGCCGGCATAGGCAACCGACAGCACTTCGCCGGTGGCCTTTGGACCCACCAAGTAAACGCTCGGGTACTTCATGGTGAGCTTCGAGCCGATGTTTCCATCGATCCACTCCATGTGGCCTTCGGCTTCGACACGTGCTCGCTTGGTCACCAAGTTGTACACATTTGGCGACCAGTTCTGAATGGTGGTGTAGGTGACGCGTGCACTCGGCTTCACGACGATCTCGACCACGGCCGAGTGCAGCGAATCGTTCGTGTACACCGGCGCCGAACAGCCTTCGATGTAGTGAACCTTCGAACCTTCGTCGGCGATGATGAGCGTGCGTTCGAACTGACCGGCGTTTTCGGAGTTGATGCGGAAGTACGCCTGCAAAGGCATTTCGCACTCGACACCCGGCGGTACGTAGATGAACGAACCGCCCGACCACACCGACGTGTTGAGCGCCGAGAACTTGTTGTCTCCGGGCGGAATGACCGTGCCGAAGTACTGCTTCACGAGCTCGGGATACTCGCGAAGTGCAGTGTCCATGTCGCAGAACAAGATTCCCTGGGCTTCGAGATCTTCACGATTACGGTGGTAGACGACTTCGCTTTCGAACTGCGCTGTGACACCGGCGAGATACTTGCGCTCGGCTTCGGGGATACCGAGCTTCTCGTAGGTGGCCTTCATCTGCTCGGGCAGGTCGTCCCACTCGTCGACCTGATCGGTGGCCGGACGCAGGTAGTAGTAGATGTCCTGGAAGTCGATGTCGGGCATGTTGTCGGCGAACCACTTGGCCATCGGCTTCTTGTCGAAGAGGCGCAGACTGCGCAGACGCAACTGGGTCATCCAGCGGGGTTCACCCTTCCACCACGAGATCTGGTCGACGACACGATCGTTCAACCCCTTTTCGGGGGTGAAGGCGTATTCGACGTCGTCGCTCCAGCCGAGCGAGTACTTGCTGAGATCCAGGTCGAACGAGGTCATCGCGGGTCTCCGTCGGGGGTGGAGGGCCGAGCCATGGCCCGGCGAATTTGCACTACCGCCATAGTACTAATTCAGACCCCCGATGCCCACCCGGGCTGGGAGAACAGAGGGTCAGGCCGAGGCCTTGAGTTGGCCGGCCACCGGTTGGCCGGCGATCGCCTGACCGGCCGGCGTGACGGCCTCGATGAAGATGCACTCGCCCGGACACGCCTCGGCGGCATCCACGACCGACTGGTAATGCTTCACCGCCACCCAGGCGAGGCTGCCCGAGCCACCCGGATCGTTGAGAACCTGCCCCTGCTCGGCTACATAAGCAATTCCGTCGGCGAGTTGCACGAACACATCGGGACAGTGGTCGACGCACAGGCCGTCTCCCGTGCACAAGTCCTGGTCGATCCACACCCGCATGTCCGTGACGCTAATGGTCGGCCGGGGCGACCCGACGAGGCGGGGATCGTCGTGTGCGACACATACCCTGGCCGTGATGACGGTTCCCAATCCCCCGACCGAGGCTCCGGTTGCCCCCCACAAACCGTTCGTGCACGACCGACCCACGGGCCCGGTGAACGACCCGTACCACTGGCTGCGAGTGAAGGACGATCCCGACACCATCGCGTACCTGACCTCCGAGAACTCCCACGCCGAGGCGTGGTTCGCTCCGCACGAGCAGTTGGTGGAGACGATTTTCGGCGAGATCAAGTCACGCATTCAAGAAACCGACCAAAGCGTGCCCACGTTCAAAGACGGCTGGTGGTACGTGAGCCGCACCGAGGAGGGCGCTCAGTACGCGATCCACTGCCGAGGCGCGTCACGCGACACCGCAACATCCACCGTGCTGCTCGACGAGAACGCCGAAGCCGAAGGACACGAATACTTCTCGGTCGGCGCGTTCGATGTGAGTCCGTCGTCGCAATTGCTCGCGTGGTCGCTCGACGTGGACGGCTCGGAACACTTCACCATGCATGTGCGCGATCTCGCGACCGGGGTAGATCTCACCGACGAGATCCACGACACCTCGTGGGCCGGAACCGCATGGAGCACCGACTCGCGTTTCCTCTTCTATGTCACCTACGACGAACAGGAGCGGCCATCCACAGTGTGGCGACACGAGATCGGCGCACCGCAATCGGATGACGTTCAGGTGTTCCACGAAGCCGACGAACGGTTCTACGTGGGTATCGACCTCACCCGCAGCGGCGAATGGATCATCATCGATTCCGATTCGAAGACGTCGAGTGAAACCTGGCTGATTCCGGCCGCGTCTCCTCTGTCGGAACCGGCCGTGGTGCGGCCTCGCACCGCCGATCTCGAGTACCACCTCGACCACTGGGGTGACCGTTTCGTGGTGCTCACCAACCTCGACGCCGTCGACTTCCGCGTGATGACCGCCGCTGTCGCATCGCCGGCAGATTGGACCGAGTTGCTGCCTCACGTCGTCGGCAACCGCATCACGCGAGTCGACACCTTCGCCGGGCACCTGGTGGTACAGGAATGGGTGGATGCCCAACCGCGCCTTCGGATCCTGCATCGTGACGGACGAGTCGATGTACTCGATCTCGGGGACACTCCGCACGACGTCGACCTCGACGCCAACCCCGAGTGGAGCACCGACTGGGTTCGTTTCGGCACCGAGAGCATGATCTCGCCGGCCACCGTGTGGGAACACAACGTGATCACCGGCGAACGCAACCTCTTGAAGCGTGCTCCCACACCGAACGTCGACTTGTCGCTCTACACGAGCGAACGGCACTGGGCCACTTCAGCCGACGGCACCAAAGTTCCATACGACGTGGTGCGGCTGACATCGACCGTCGACGAGCCAGCCGGGCCGGCAGTGGTGTACGCCTACGGCAGTTACGAAGCGTCGATGCCGCCGTGGTTCAGCGTGGCTCGACTGTCACTGGTCGACCGCGGCTGGACGTGGGTGCTCGCTCATCCACGAGGTGGCGGAGAGATGGGACGCAACTGGTATCTCGACGGCAAGTTGCTGAACAAGCGCAACACCTTCGACGACACCAACGCAGTGGCCGACGATCTCGTGGCCCGCGGCTTGGTCGATGGCGCTCGTCTGGCGGTGCGGGGTGGCAGTGCCGGTGGACTGCTCGTGGGTGCCTGCATCTCGCTGCAGCCCGACCGTTGGGCAGCTGCGGTGGCTGAAGTGCCTTTCGTCGACGTGGTGAACACCATGAGTGACCCGTCCCTTCCCCTCACCGTGACCGAATGGGAGGAATGGGGTGACCCACGCAGCGAGCCATACGCGTCGTATATCGCGTCGTATTCGCCATACGACAACGTGACAGCACGCGACTATCCGGCCCTGTTCGTGACGGCTGGTCTCAACGATCCGCGGGTGGCGTATCACGAACCGGCCAAATGGGTCGCGGCGATTCGTGCCGCACGAACCAACGACGCGCCGCTCGTGATGCGCACCGAGATGGGTGCCGGACACGGCGGGCAGAGCGGACGTTACGAACGCTGGCGTGATGAGGCACGCGTGTGCGCGTTCTTACAGGCGACACTCGGCTGATCAGGCGATCGCGCCGATGTAGGCAAGAATGGCGAGCACCATGAACACGACGTTGCGCACGACATGACCCCAACCGAGCGGCTTCGCGCTCCAAGCCCCGAAGCACGCACACGGCGGTCGGTGACCTCGACCAAGGTTCACGATGAGCAACAAGGTGAAGAGTTGCAGCACGATCAGAGCGACGACGGCCACGAGGGCGGTGGCCAATTGGGCGATCAGCAGCGCGCCGACCACGATCTCGATCCAGGGAACGACCGGTAGTACTCCAGTCGGTGCGCCGAGTTCGCGTCCTTGCGCTATCCAGGCCTTGCCCATGCGGATCTTGCTCGCTCCGGCCGCACACATGACGAGACCGAGGGCGATCGACGTGACGAGGCGAAGTGTGTCCACGGCTCAGGCCGAGGGCATGTCGATCTTGGCGACTTTGCCGCGGAAGAAGATCATGGCGTTGTCCACGTCGGCCGCATGCTCCATCGACTGAACACGGCCCTCGACGAACAGGTGGTCACCAGCTTCGACCGACGTCTCGACCGTGCAGTCGATCCAGCTGATCACACCGGGCAGGATCGGCGAACCGCTGGCGGCGGCGGTCCAGTCGACGCCGTCGAACTTGCTCTCGCCGTCGGTCGGCTCCTTGGCGAATCGCCAACAGAGTTCGTCCTGACCGGCGCCGAGGATGTTCACGCAAAACGATCCACTCTCGGCGATGGCCGGCCAACTGCGCGACTTCTTCCCCGGGAGGAATCCGACGAGTGGCGGGTCGAGCGACACCGACACGAACGAACCGATCGTGATGCCATGCGGGCAGCCGCTCGCGTCGAGACCCGTGACGACCGTGACGCCGGTGGGAAAATGCCCAAGGACGTCGCGGAAGCGACGGGAGTCGATCGACGATTCGGTCACGACGTCACCCTAGACGGTGAGGGTGAGGCCCTCGTGGGCTGCAACCACCCGGACACCGGCCTTGGCGCCTTCGCACGTGATCCGTTCGAGGATCGTGTCGAGCTGATCGTCATCGCGGCCCGGATCGTGATGGAAGAGAACGAGGGTCTTCACGTTGCACTCGGCGGCGACCCACAGCGCGTACTCGATGGTGCAGTGGCCCCAGTCGTTCTTCTTGGCGAATTCAGCCGGCGTGTACTGCGCATCGTGGATCAGAACATCGGCGCCTTCGCACAACTCGCGCGCACTGTCGGATAGTCCCATTGATCCATCGAGGGGCATCTGGTGATCGGGCAGATACACCACCGACTTGACACCGTGCGTCACGCGGAAGCCGAGAGTCTTGCCGATGTGCGGCACCAGACGACTCATGACCTCGTAGCCGCCGACGGTGAACTCGTCGTCGGCGATGTCGTGGAAGGCGAACGTGCCGGGCAGGTCGTCGAGTGTGACCGGGAAAGTAGGCGGCTTGATGAGCGAGGCGAACACGTCGCCCACCGTGCGTCCGTCCTCTTGCCTCGGCGCGTACACGTCGAAATGTGCACCCGGCCGCAACGTGGGCACGAAGAACGGCAGACCTTGGATGTGATCCCAGTGCATGTGCGTGAGCAAACACGTACCGCGGAACGCGCTGTTCTGATCGCAACCACGACCGAGGTAGCGAAGTCCGGTTCCGAGATCGAACACCAACGGATCTTCGCCGGGTGCGACGACTCCCACGCACGACGTGTTGCCGCCGTACCGTCTCGTGTCATCGCCGTGGCACGGAGTCGAACCCCGAACGCCATAGAACGTGACTGCAAAGTCGCCTGTGCCCCCGATGGCTCCAACGCTAAATCACCCACCTGGGTGGCCGAAACAGGTAGTTCGGGTGACGTTGGTCGCAGAAGGGGTTCGGGGTCGGTGGCGCCGACCACTACGGTTCGCCCATGAGCAACAGCGCATCTTCGGAGATCTCCCAGCACAGCGCCCACGTGAACGGAATCACGATGTCGTATCTGGCTGCCGGACTCGACAATTCGGGTCCGCTCGCCATCTGTCTGCACGGATTCCCCGACTCGGCACACACCTGGCGTCACCTCCTTCCTCGCCTCGCCGACGCCGGCTATCGAGCCGTCGCACCGTTCCTGCGGGGCTACGCACCCACCGAAGTTCCCGCCGACGGACGCCTCCAGACGGCGGCGTCCGCGCAGGACGTGATCGAGTTGCGCGCCGCTCTCGGCGGAGGTGGCGACGCCGTGATCATCGGACACGACTGGGGTGCGGTCATCACACACATCGCCGCCAATCACGCGCCGTCGCTCTGGCGCAAGGTCGTCACGATGGCCGTGCCGCCGGGCAACGCAGTGGGTGTTGCATTCCTCACCAACCTCGAGCAGATCAAACGCAGTTGGTACATGTTCTTCTTCCAGCATCCATTCGCCGACATGGTGGTGCCGGCCAACGACCTCGCCTACATCGACATGATCTGGGAGGACTGGTCACCCGGCTACGACGCACGGAAGGACCTCGAGTTGTTGAAGCCGAGTCTGCGCGAGCCGGCCAACTTGCAGGCCGCCCTCGGCTACTACCGCTCCACTCTCGGCGCCGGCTACAACGACCCGGCTTTGCAAGACATGCAAAACGCCGGCTCAACCGTTCCGTCGCAGCCCCTTCTCTACTTGCACGGGCGGACCGACGGTTGCATGGGTGCCGAAGTCGCCGAGTTCGCCCTCGCCGAATTTCCCTCGACAGCCCACGGCGAAATCATCGATGGAGTCGGACACTTCTTGCACCTCGAGAACCCCGATCTCGTGAACGGCAAGATCCTCGACTTCCTGAAGGGTGCGTGATGAGCCAGTCTGCTCTTCCTGACGGCCTCGTGGTGGTCGTGAAACGCGAGTGCGAGACATGTCGCATGGTTCTGCCGGTGTTGTCGCAGTTACGTGATTCCGACGCGACTCTGACCGTCTACACCCAGGACGATCCAACCTTCGCCGCGGAAGTCGGCGCATTGCACGATGCCGATCTGTCGGTGTCGTGGCACCACGAGATCGAAACGGTGCCCACGGTGATGCGCGTAGTCAACGGAGTGGAGCGAGCTCGCACAGTGGGCTGGTCGCGCGCCGAATGGGAACAGGTGGCGGGCGTGACTGGCCTCGGACCCGAACTGCCGGTGATGCGACCGGGTTGTGGTTCGATGAGTGTCGATCCCGACTTGGTCGATGCATTGCGCGTGCGATTCGGCGCGTCGGTGCTGTCGGCTCGGCGGGTCGACGTGGCATCGGCCGAAGACGAGTTCGAAGCCATGTTCGATCGTGGCTGGACCGACGGACTGCCGGTCGTTCCTCCCACCGAAGAGCGAGTGATGCGCATGCTGGCGGCCACGTCGCGCGCCCCGTCCGACGTCGTCGCCGTGGTTCCTCCCGATTTGGTGGATGTGACGGTGGAGAAGGTGGCCATCAATGCGGTCATGGCCGGTTGCAAGCCCGACTACTTCCCCTGGGTGCTCACCGCCGTGGAAGCGGTGTGCAACGACACCTTCAACATCCACGGCGTGCTCGCAACCACCATGCCGGTCGGACCAGTGATCGTGTGCAACGGCCCCGGCACCCGCGCCATCGGCATGAACTCGGGAATGAACGTGTTCGGACAAGGCAATCGGGCCAACCTCACAATCGGGCGCGCCGTGCAGTTGGTGATTCGCAACGTGGGCGGCGGACGACCCGGTGAAGTCGATCGGGCGACCCATGGCAACCCCGGCAAGATCTCGTTCTGCTTCGCCGAAGACGAACTCGGATCACCCTGGACGACCCTCGCGTCGTCACGAGGAGTTGCCGACGGCGTCGATGCCGTGACGGTCTTCCCCGGCGAAGGTCCGCGCTGTGTGGTCGATCAGTTGGCCCGCGATCCCGAGAGCCTGGCCAACACATTCGCCTCGTGCTTGCGCACCTTGCACAATCCGAAGTCGGTGTTGGCCTTCGACGCCATCTTGGTAGTTGGCCCAGAACACGCTCGGGTGTTCGCCGAAGCGGGTTGGGACCGCGACCGGGTGCTCGAGGAACTGCACGCCCGCTTGCAGATACCCGGCACCGAACTGGTGAGGGGCGCCAACGGCATCGCCGCGGGAATCCCCGCCCACCTGGAAGGTGTGACCTTGCCCAAGTTCCGGCCCGGCGGGATCTTGTTGGTGCACGCAGGCGGTGGCGCAGGGCTGTTCTCTGCCATCATTGGAGGGTGGGCCAACGGTGACATGGGAAGCACCCCGGTCACGAGGGAGGTGACGCGATGACGACTCTGCTCGATCCGACGAACGAGAAGCGCGCCATGACCATGGAACGCGTCGGTCGTCCCGAATCGCTGTCGGGCCTCACGGTCGGACTGCTCGACATCTCGAAGGCCCGAGGCGACGTGTTCCTCGATCGCCTCGAGGACCGGCTGGCCGAAATGGGCGCCAACGTGTTGCGCTACAAGAAGCCCACCTTCACCAAGCCGGCGCCGGTCGACCTGCGCCACGAGATTGCCATGAACTGTCAAGTGGTGATCGAAGCCCTCGCCGATTGAGGCAGTTGCACGTCGTGCAGTGTGCACGACATCGTCGATATCGAACGGCGCGGAATTCCGGCCGTCTTCGTGGCGTCCGCCGAGTTCGTAACGGCCGCCGACGTGCAATCGCAAGCGCTCGGGTTTCCCGATGTGGCGCGTGTGTTCACACCTCACCCCATCCAGGACCGCACTGACGACGAGATGCGGGGTTATGCCGACGCCGCCCTCGACGAGATCGTTGCGGCTGTCACCCGCCGTTCGGCCTGAGTGCACCCTCCGTCCATCACGGGCCGGGCATGATGGGCGTGATGCGTCGCACGAAGATCGTTGCCACTCTGGGTCCAGCCAGTCACGACCGTGTCGCCGCACTGGTGGAGGCCGGCGTGGCCATGGTGCGGGTGAACTGTTCGCATCTCACCACCGACGAGGTGTCGCAAACCGTTCGCTCGGCACGGGCTCAGTCGTCGAAGGTGGGAATCCTCGTCGACGTGCAAGGCCCGAAGCTCCGTTTGATCGATGGGCTCGACGCGCGTAGCAAAGAAGTCGTGCTCTGGGAGCGTGGCTACGCCGACGACGGCCCGACGGTCGGCTTCGATCCCGAAGCTGTGGGCGTGGAAGCTGGCGAGCGCATCCTCGTGAACGACGGGCGCATCGTGCTGCGCGCTGTCGAAGTCTTGCCGCACATGGTTCGGGCCGAAGTGCTGGTGCCCGGCGTGGCCGAGGGCAAGCGCGGCGTGAACCTTCCCGACACCAACGTGAACATGCGCATGTTCTCCGAGAAGGATCAGGCCGATATCGCAGCCGCCGTCGAGAGCGGTGCCGATTGGATCGCTCTCTCGTTCGTTCAGCGGGCCGAAGACGTGCTGGAAGCTCGGCGTATGGTCCCCGATGACATACGCATTCTGGCCAAGATCGAACGCCCACAAGCTTTGCGGGTACTCGGCGAGATCTGCGGAGTCGCTGATGGAGTGATGGCGGCTCGCGGAGACCTCGGCGTCGAGATTCCGTTCGCTCGGTTACCGGTGGCGCAGCGGGCCATCGCCGACGCGTCGCTGCGTTCTGGCGCCATGTCGATCTGTGCAACCGAGATGCTCGAGTCGATGATCACCTCGAGTCGTCCGACGCGCGCCGAGGTGTCAGATGTCGCCAACGCCGTTCGCGACGGCTTCGACTGCGTGATGCTCTCGGCCGAGACGGCGATCGGTCACGACCCGATCGGTGTCGTACGAGCCATGACGCAGATCCTCGAAGAGGCCGACAGTCTCGACGGCTTCGTGTCGCCCTTCGCAGATCACAACCCGAATGCGGCGGCGGTCGCTGCGTCGGCAGCGTCTTTGGCCAGCCGGCTGAAAGCACGCGCGATCCTCGCCATCACCTACACCGGCCACAACGCCGAGTTGCTATCGGCTTGTCGACCAAACGTGCCGATCATCGCCGCCACCGAAGACGAGCGAGTGGTGACGCGACTCATGTCGCGCTTCGGTGTGAAGCCAGTGTTGGCCGAGCGTCCCGACTCGACCGACGAGTCGATTTCGTACGCGATCGATGCCGCTCTGTCGGCCGGACACTTGAACCGCGGTGATCTGATCATCGTGGCGATGTCGCGGATCTCGCCGCGGTCCGACACCGACACGATCTTCGTCCACCGCGTCTGATCAGATCACCCAGGCAAGGTCACCGAGCCGCCTTGTATAGCCACGAGGCCTTCGGCGACCAGGTCGTCGAGCAACTTCACCGCCACGTCGGGCAAGCGATCCATCACCCGTGCCACGTCGTCGACGCGCACGGCTCCTTCGCCCAACGCCTTGATCAATCGCCCACGGGCCTGACGGTCCGACCCTTCGAACCGACCCTGCGGAACGCTCACTCCCGCCGACCCGACACTCGGATCGTCGCCGTCGCCTCCCCGCCACGCGCACCACGACTCCCACGGACACTCGTCGCACGACGGTGTGGGCCGACACACGACGGCCCCTAACTCCATCAGTCCTTGGTTCCACAACCACGCCGTTCCCGACGCCAACAAACGATCGGCCTCGGATTGTGCACGCTTGGCGGTGAGCCGTTCGCCGGCGAGTCGCGCCAACACGCGCGCCACATTCGTGTCGACCACCGCAGCGTCGAGTTCGAAGGCGAAGGCCAGTACGGCGCGAGCCGTGTACGGACCGACACCGGGGAGCGCCAACAGATCGTCGAGCGACTGCGGCACCTCTCCCCCGTGTCGCACCACGATCTCGCGGGCCGCCGCCTGCAAGTTGCGCGCTCGCCGTGGATAGCCGAGCCCCTGCCACACGCGCAGAACGTCACCCAATGCCGCGTGAGCACAGTCGGCTGGAGTGGGGTACGACTCGATGAACGCGTGCCACTTCGGCATCACCCGCGCCACGCCGGTCTGCTGCAACATCACCTCGCTGACGAGGATGCCCCACGGATCGCGCGTGGAACGCCAGGGCATCTCGCGCAAACGAACGGTTGCCCACCCCAGCAGGGCATCCTGAAAGACGCCGAGTTCGTCGTCGTTCAGTCGTTGCTCCATGCCGCATCGGCGTCGTACGGGCGCTCACGAGACGGCGCGAACTCGCGCTTCCACACCATCACCCGGCGACGGAAATAGCACACTTCTTTGCCCTCCTGATTGAAGGCCTTGGTCTCGACCGTCACCACACCGCGATCGTTACGCGACTTGCTCTCCTGCACATCGAGCACTCGTGTTTCGGCGTGGATGGTGTCGCCGTGGAAGGTGGGCGACTTGTGCTGCAGGGTCTCGACTTCCAGGTTGGCGATGGCGGCGCCGCTCACGTCGGGCACGCTCATACCGAGCACCAGTGAATACACGAGGTTGCCGACCACGACATTACGACCCTGCACACTTTGGGCTGCGAACCAGTCGTTGGTGTGCAACGGGTGATGGTTCATGGTGATCATGCAGAACAGATGATCGTCGTACTCGGTGATCGTCTTGCCTGGCCAGTGGCGGTACACGTCACCCACCACGAAATCTTCCAGGCATCGTCCGAAGGGTCGCTCATGAACGGTCATGAGGGCAGAACCTACATCGGCTCGTGCGGAGGCTCCCCATCCGACAACGGTCTCGTTGCATCGGTTGTCGGTGCCGACTCGGGCTTGGGCAACTCACGGGTTCGCTCACGTGCCGGATACCTCTCGGAGAAGTCGAGGATGCTCTCGCGCCCACTCGCCGAGGCCACGACGTCACGCAACGGTTCGAGATTGTCCTTCGAGATCGCCCACGGGCCGACTCGCAACGACAGATAGGTGACACCACCGATCACAATCGGCAACCAGTACTGGGCGATGCGATACGAGACCACACCCACCACCACCGTCGCCCGCGGCAGACCGAAACCCACCAGCACCGGCACGTAGATACCTTCGACGATGCCGAGTCCACCGGGGGTGATGGGGATGGCGGCGAGCACGTTGGCCAATCCGAACGCAACGATGAGTCCGTCGATCGACAACGAACCGCCAAAGGCGCGTAAGAAAACCCACAAAGCTGCAGCGTCGAGAAGCCAATTGAGCGCCGCCCACATCGACAACTTGCGCAGCAGCGCTCGGTCTTCCCACAACTCCTGCATGCGACCGCTGATGTGATGAACGGCCTCTCCAGCTCGGTCTTCGTTCATGTGCAGTCGACGAGCGATACGCCGCACAATCTTCTCCGACTGCTGCTGCCCACCCAACAGTCCGAACACGATGCCGGCCGCGATGATCATGAGGATGATGCCGGCCACAGCCGCCGAGCCGTACACCGGGTTCACACCACGGAACGGAATCGACACGATGAGCCCGCTCCAGAGAATCAGATTGAGCACGACCGCCGACGCGAGTCCCGACGTGGCAAGAGCGAAGCCGGCATCGGGTCCGGCCACGTTCGACAGCGTCATGAGCCGGTAACCGAGAGCCGAACCGGCCGCCGTTCCTCCGGGGATCAGGCTCGACAACGCACGGGTCGAGAGCTGGATGCGGAACAGCCGCCAGATCGACAAGTGGTCGCCGGCCGAGCCCAGTGCTTCACGCGTCATGACCGAGTAACAAAAGAGAGCGAGGATCGAAAGCGCCAATCCGACGAGGAGAAGGATCGGCTGCACCTCACTCAACTGATCGATGGCGTTCCGCAATCCCGGAATGTTGAGGATGATGAAGTAGACGACGAGAAGAGTCGTCCCCACCTTGAAGGCACGTAGGACAGCTCGACGGCGGAAGGCTCGACGCTCGGCTGGAGTCCCACGCAGAACCACTGCGTTACCGTCAGCAGGCTCGTCGGAACGTGCCGAATTCGGCTCCCGTTGCGCCTCCGACATACCTCTTTACTATCAGTTCGAGCCGGGCGATTTCGACGACTCCCACCTCAGACCAGCGGAAACGACGTCCTGATCGCCTCGAGCCGTTCGTCGAGCAGAGGCTGCGTCTCTCGATTCCATTTGCCGAGGTGCACGACCACCACGTCGCGTTCGATGTCGACGATCGTCCGTTGACCTTCGTAGCCGAGGGCCGCCAAAACTCCTCTTTGCGATTTCCAGATCCACCAGTGACGTCCGTACCCGTGTGTTGTGTCGAGATCGGTGGAGTGTTGTGTGGCCGCGAAAGCGACCCAATCGCTGGAGACGATTCGACGACCGTCCCATTCCCCGCCCCGCAGATACAGATATCCGAAGCGGGCGAAGTCGCGCGGCGTTGCGAACACGTACGACGATCCGATGAATGTTCCGGCGGCGTCGAACTTCGGCACGGCCGACGACATTCCGATTGGTGCGAACACACGGGCTCGCAGATACTCCGCCATCGCGTCGCCGCGACCGACGTGATCGCCGAGAAGACGCGACACCACGTTGGTGGTTCCCGAGGAGTAGTTCCAGAAAGATCCCGGAGGATGCTTCAGGGGACGAGCCGCCGTGTAACCGGCGACGTCGTCGGCGCCAGCACCGAACAACATGTCGATCACGTGAGGAATCGGAGCATCGTCACCGGTGACGTATTCCTCCACGAAGTCAAGTCCGTCGCGCATGCGTAAGAGATCGTCGAGCGTGATGACGCGACGATCGTCGTCCGCCCATTCGGGAACCGGCGCCGGTGAGCCCGGATCGAGGAGACCGTCGTCGACTGCGCACCCGACAGCGGCATGCGTGATGCTCTTGGCCATGCTCCACGAGATCAGCGTGGTGTCACGATCGACGGGAGCGCCTGGTCCGAACGGGGTGTCAGGTTGGGTGCCGTAGCGCTCGTGGACGATGCGACCCCCGTGCACCACTACGAGCGCGAGCGACGTCCCTTCTCCTTCGGGTGGTTCGACACCCCCGGCGAACAGAGCGTCACTTGCCGCGACCACTGATGCGGGAGCTTCGTCGGCAGTTGGCCACTCAACTGTCGGCCACTCGACACCGGCAGGTTGCGACGGGAACTTCACGACTTCACCATCACAGCGACGAACGTTTCGAGGTGACATCGAGGTCGTCCAACTTGCCCGGCACGTCGGGGGCCGGGCCACTCGCCAACGCGACGGCTTCCTCTGCAGTATTCGCCACGGTGGCCATGCTCCGGAAGGCCGGGCTCACGAACCCGGACTCCACCACCTGATCGAGAGCAGCCAGTAGAGGTCCGTAGAAACCCGTACCGTCGAGGAACACGAGTGGCTTTTTCACCAGACCCAACTGGTTCCACGTCAAAATCTCGAAGGCTTCGTCGAAGGTGCCAAAGCCACCGGGCATCACCACGAATCCGCATGCCAACTCCGCCATACGCGCCTTGCGTTCGTGCATCGACCCCACCACGTCGAGAACGTTCAATCCGGTGTGAGCGGTCTCGGCTCGGACCAAGGGTTCGGGGATCACACCGTGCACGAATCCGCCCGCGTCGAGCACCGCATCGGCCACCACACCCATGAGCCCGACCCGGCCTCCGCCGTACACGAGACCGAGATCGGCCGCGGCAATCGCTCGTCCGAGTTCGCGAGCCTCGTCGGTGAACTCGGGTCGGCTGCCCGAACTCGACCCGCAGTACACACACACCAGACGCACGTCACCAGTGTCCCACAGCCCACCCACACCTCGAGGTGACGCCTGACCGGCCAGCCGTACCCCCGAAGTGGAGCACCACTTCGGCCCCTTCGGGCCGTCCCACTAGCGTTCGCAAGCGATGAGCGCCACCGTGACCCCCGACATCCAGACCGCCGCCGACGTCATCGACCTCGCCTCACGCGCCGTGGGCGCCGGCCTTCGTCGTCTCACCGAATCAGGTGGCCCCGACGTGCATCAGGTGCTGGCCTACGACCTCGCCCACGCCGCCTCGGCCGTCGAGACCGCCCGCTCGCTCCTCGACTACGGCGCCAAGGGAACTCACGAAGGTCTCATCACCTGCGCGTACACCGCCGACATGGCACACGACCTCATGTCGAAGCTCATCGGTCGTGAAGAGAGTTGGGGTCTCGAGCCCGGCGCACTCGACGCGGCTCGCCAGTTCATCGGCACGTTCCGCGATCCCGAGTTCGTGGCATCACTGGCCGACGTTCCCGGGCCTCGTCACCTCGACGAAGACTTCGAGATGGTGCAGGACACGTTCCGTTCGTTCGCCGACAAGGTGATCGCGCCGCGTGCCGAGCACGTGCATCGCTACAACGAAGACGTTCCCGAAGACATCATCAGCGGACTCGCCGAGATGGGCGCCTTCGGATTGTCGGTGCCGGTCGAATACGGCGGCTTCTCCGAAGGCGGTGAGGGCGAATACCTCGCCATGGTGGTGGCCACCGAAGAACTGAGCCGCGGTTCGCTCGGAATCGGTGGATCGCTCATCACTCGTCCCGAGATCCTCACCCGTGCTCTCGTGAAGGGTGGCACCGAGGAGCAAAAGCAGGAATGGTTGCCCAAGCTCGCCAGCGCCGAAGTGATGGCGGCAGTAGCCGTCACCGAACCCGACTACGGCAGTGACGTCGCCGGTATCAAGGTGACCGCGGTTCCGGCCGAGGGTCCCGACGGCGAAGTCGGTTACGTGATCAACGGCGTGAAGACATGGTGCACGTTTGCCGCCCGCGCCAACGTGCTCATGTTGCTCGCGCGCACCAACCCTGACCGTTCACTCACCCACAAGGGTCTGAGTGTGTTCATCGTGCCGAAGCCGCGAGGTGACGCGCACGGTTTCGAGTTCTCGCAGCAGGTTCAGCCGAACGGCTCGACCGGCAAGATGGAAGGCCGCCCGATCGACACCATCGGCTACCGCGGTATGCACTCGTACGAGATCGCCTTCGACAACTGGTGGGTGTCGGCCAAGAATCTGATCGGCGAAGAGGGTGGCCTCGGGCGCGGCTTCTACTACCAGATGGAAGGTTTCGAGAATGGTCGTCTGCAGACGGCGGCTCGCGCCGTAGGTGTGATGCAAGCTGCTTACGAGGCTGCGTACGATCACGCTCACAATCGCAACGTGTTCGGACAGAACATCAGCGAGTATCAGCTCACCAAAGTGAAGCTCGGTCGTATGGCAGTCCTCATCCAGGCTGGTCGCCAGTTCGGCTACCAAGTGGCCAAGTTGATGGCCAAGGGCGAAGGCACCACCGAGGCGTCGATGGTGAAGGCCTACGTGTGCAAGGCCGCCGAATGGGTCACCCGTGAAGCCATGCAGATTCACGGTGGCTACGGCTACGCCGAGGAATACAGCGTGAGTCGTCTGTTCGTCGACGCACGCGTGTTGTCGATCTTCGAGGGTGCCGACGAGACGCTCTGTCTCAAGGTGATCGCCCGCCGACTCGTCGGCTGAGCGTCTCTCACGTCACTCGGTCACGCGGAACGCCAAGCGCCGGCCGTCGTCGTTGCGACCGAGTCCGAGACCGTTCACGAGGGCGAGTTCGTAGTCGCCGGGCTCCATGTCGTCGGGCAGATCGAACGTCACGTCGGTGGCGGCGAAGGTGACGATCACACCGACCTCACGAAGTTCGGTCGGGTCGTCCTCGCCGTAGTCGCACGAACCCGGTAACGCCTTGAACGAGGTGATCGTACGGCTGGCGGCGAAGGGCGACAGCGGCACGATCGTCGCGACACCGGCGGCCGTGAGACGCCGGGCCTCCACGGTGTAGGTGGGTGCCGGACCGGAACCCTCGCCGAGAAGGTTGGGCGGAATACCGACCTCGACGGCCTGGCAGCCGATGCGTTCGTACATCAGGTCGATCTGCACGCGGATCTCGGCGCGAATGCCGAGGGTCGCTCCCGCCGCCACCTCGGTCGGGCCGAGAATCTCGATCACACCGAACATCTTCGGATCGAACTGCAACTCCATCGGACCGGGGTCCACCACGAAATCGGGATCGGGTCCGGCGGGAACTTCGGTGGCCGGAGTAGGTGGGTCCGGTGCGAGCGTCTCCTCGACCACCGTCGTCTCGGCGACGACCGGAGGTGTCGACCCGTCGCCATCGTCGCTCGTGAAGATGGCGATCGCCGCGGCCACCAGACCGGCCACGACGGCGACGGCGGTGAGAATCACGGCCAGAGTTCGCCGCCGAACTCGCCGACGACTCTCGTCGGCTCGCAGTCGACAGCGATTCGCGCCCGGCTCGTCGCCGATCGCCTCGTACACCTCGGCGGCATCAGACCAGAGTCGAGACGCGTACTTCGGGTCGGAGGAAGAGGTCATCTCGGCCCGAGCTTCCAGATCGACCGCCCACTGGCGACGACGTTGCTCGCGGTCGCCGACGTCGATGAGAGGAGTGTCCGACACCGACACGTGCAAGTCGGGCAACGGCACGTCGAGGCCATAGGTCATGCGGGTCGACATCGCCGGTTCGCGACGCAGACCGCCGTTGACCGCACGATTCACGACGGTCTCCTCGAGTCGGCCGAGAGCCACCGTCACACCCGTGTCGCCATCGCTCATCCGCACCCACCACGGGCCACCGGGCAGAACCCCGTTGACGGTGACCACGATCTCGGATTCCTTCGACCGCTGCTCGATCTGCACGTGACGTACGAGAGAAGAGTCGTCAGTCCCTCGGGCCAGGATCGGATCGATGGCGACCGGCGCCTCAAAGAGTTGAGGACTGTTCGCCACCGGTACACCTGGCTCACCCGGAAGCGGTTGCACTGCGATCGTGACTCGCCACGGCACGGGCGGTGAGGGTTCGTTCGCCAGGACGATTCCGCCATCACCCGTACTCGGATCGACCTCACCGAGAGTGATTTCGAGATCGGCTGACGGTGTCGTCCCGAGGTACGGACGCAGATCACCATCGAAGTTGGCGGTCACGAAATCGATCACGTCACTCAGAACCTCGGGACGGTCGATCACCACTTCCACCACGTCGCCCGAATCGTCCCGTGCGACATAGACATCGTCGCCTGACGGCACGAGATCGAATCGGCCTTCGCGTCCGACCCTTTCGATCGACCAGCGCTCACCGAGGAGCGAATAGTGGAGTCGCACGGCGCTCATGGCTCGACCCCGAGGCTGATCAGTCCTTCGGCGAGCAACTCACTCGCGCAACGACCACATCGCGACTTGCGTTGACGTCGAGCTTCGGCCGATCGACCGTCGTTGCCGTCGACATTGTCGAGGGCCTGATACAGAATTCGATCGAGCCATGTGCGACCCGTCTCGTCGCCGATGTCCCCTCGCAACATGAGGTGCACGGCTTCGAGGGCTGCGGCCGCCGCCACTTCAGTCGGACAGCCGGCACAGTGACGATGCTCCGACAAGATGCGGCCGACCGCAGCCAGCAACTGTTCGAGGAGCATCCGTTGCTCGACCGATCCGTAGTGATCGGCCTCGAACAGCACGAGCTTGTCGTCGTGCAACGGGACCATCTCGCCACGACGTCGGGTTGCTCGAGCCAGATCTCGACACAGATTGTCGAGCGATCGGTAGGCGAAGCGAGTGGCCGACTTGGCATCGACGATTCCCGGATAGGCCTCCGAACGCCGCTGAAGTGTCGCCGACAGCCGTACCCAACATTCGCTCAAGACGTCGTCGGCCTCAGTCGTCAGGCGATAACGGTTCACCAGACGGCGCGCGCACTGTCGAGCATCGGCGCTCGTCAACCAGTCGGTGAAGAGCTGTCGTTGTTCATCGAGTGAGAGCGGCCGGTCCATCCAGAAGTTCAGGGACACGATCGACGCACCCCCTTCGTCCGACCGATTGTGACAGACGTCGTCATTTTCACTGGCACCTCTGGGAGCCAACGGTCCGAATCGGTACGGACATACCTGCGAGTGATCCACCGACCATCCAACGATCGCTGGATGTGGGCGTGACAGTCAGTCCGACTGGTCGGAGATCTTCACCGTGACGACGGCGTAGTCACCGTCGTCGAACGGATCACCATCCCAGTTACGCCAGATGCTCAGGTGCGTGGCGCCGGCAGAAGTCGCGTCGGCGACGAACTGATGGGCGTGGTACGAATCGGCTCGTCTCTCCTGCGACCAACCGCAGACGAGGAGACCACCCGTGTCGAGATGGTGCACCATGTTGCGGACGATGTCGGACTGCGCACCGGGCTCGCAGAAGTTGAGGATGTTGCCGATCATCACGATCAGGTCGAAT
>CBFHWN010000023.1:26088-29231 GCA_965659595.1 uncultured Ilumatobacteraceae bacterium
CACCAGCCACGTGATCGTCGACGACTTCGGGCGAGCCTTGTCGACCATGTCGGGATCGAGATCGATCGCGGTCACTGTGTGCCCGCGCCGCTCGAGTTCGACGGCCAGGCGACCGGTTCCGCAGCCAGCGTCGAGGATCCGACACGACCGGCCGTCGAGGCGGCTCTGGATCAACCGGGTCACGGCATCGGCTTCGCCATGGACGTTGTCGCCCCGCGCTTCCATCGCTTCGAATCGCTCGTCGTACTCGACAAGGTCGATCTTCTCGCGCCACTGCGCCCAACGCGCCGACACCTGCTCGCCGGGCTTGGTCATGTCGACGTCAGGTCGAGCAGCGAACGCACCCGGAGAAAATCGGCGCCGTCGTGATCGTCGTAGGGGTCGAGGAGCACCGGCAAAAGTCCGGCATTTCGCGCCCCACCCACATCCATGGTCACACTGTCGCCGACGTACGCGACCCTCGAGCGGTCGATTCCGGGCAGAACCTCGAGACCGAAGTCGAAGATGCGCGGGTCGGGCTTGGCCACTCCCACCACGTGACTGTCGACCACGATGCGCACCGGCACACCATGACCGTCACCCACCTGGCAGACCTTCGAGCGGGCCAACACCGACTCGATCTGTCCGGTGGCATTACTCACCACACCGATCGGCACTTGCCGTTCGTGCAATTCACGTAGCGCGCGCACGCTGTCGTCGAGCGCGAATCGCCACAACCACGCCGAGCGTGTGCGATCGAGCACCATCGACGCCTCCGACACGTCGTGATCGTGCACCCCGACCGACTCGACATAAGCGACGTTGTACGCCGACCAGTCGGATTCGGTCGACTCGACTCGTGACTTGGCGGCCATTCCGGCGTAGTGGGCCCGGTGGTAGCGATCGAGATCGTCGGACCCTCCGTAGTACCTCAGCAACGGCGCAACCACGTGCGGATCGGGGATCACGAAGATCCCGCCGGCGTCGAACAACACAGCGTCGACTTCGTGGCCGTGGATCAGTAGAGAACTCGTCACACCTCCAGGGTAGGGCGTACCCTTCCGGTGTGCGCAGTGCCCGTGATTTCTTCAAACCCCTCGCCGTCGGCGCTCCCGAACCCGTCCGCGAGGTCCCCTTCCGTCCGAGCCGGATGATCCATTTCTTCCCACCGTCGAACGACAAAATGGTGGCCAAGCTCCCCGACATCGTGCCGACGGTCGACATCCTTCTCGGCAATCTCGAAGACGGGGTTCCGGCCTCCGACAAAGAGGCCGCTCGCGCCGGCCTCGTGAATGTTGCTCGCACGGTCGACATGGGATCCACGCAGCTCTGGACGCGTGTGAACAGTCTCGACTCGCCGTGGGCGCTCGACGATCTCACCACACTCGTGACCGAAGTGGGCGACAAGTTCGACGTGATCATGATTCCGAAAGTCGAAGGACCCGAAGACATCCACTACGTCGACCGTCTACTCGCGCAGCTCGAAGCCAAGGCCGGTCTCACCAAGCCTCTCCTCGTGCACGCGATTCTCGAAACCGCGCGCGGGGTCGCCAACGTGGAAGCGATCTGCGCCGCGTCGCCGCGCATGCAGGGTTTGTCGCTCGGTCCGGCCGACCTGGCCGCCAACCGCCGCATGAAGACGACTCGTGTGGGTGGGGGCCATCCCGACTACGTGGTGCGCGAGGACCCGAATCCCGACGATGCCGACGCTGCTCGGCCCACCTATCAACAGGATCTCTGGCACTACACGATGGCGCGCATGGTCGACGCCTGCGTCATGCACGGGATCCTTCCTTTCTACGGACCGTTCGGCGACATCAAGGACGTCGTCGCCTGCGAAGACCAGTTCCGCAACGCCTATCTGCTCGGCTGCGTCGGTGCCTGGTCGCTGCACCCGGCCCAGATCGACATCGCCCGACGCGTGTTCAGCCCGCGGCCGTCCGACGTGGCCCACGCGCAGCGAGTGATCGACGCCATGGGTGACGGAACCGGCGCCATCATGCTCGACGGCAAGATGGAGGACGACGCTTCGGTGAAGCAGTGCAAGGTGGTCGTGCAACTCGCCCGCGACCTCGCCGCCCGTGACCCCGAACTCGCCCAGGCCTACGGATTCTGAAGGAAGACGCCATGACCGATCTGCGCCCCCGCCGCTCCGCGCTCTACATGCCGTCGTCGAACGAAAAGGCTCTCGAAAAGGCCAAGGGCATTCCGGCTGACGCCCTGATCTTCGATCTCGAGGACGCGGTCGCACCCGACGCCAAGCCGGCCGCGCGAGTCAATGCGGTGGCGGCCGCCAAGAGCGGCGAGTACGGCCGCCGTGAGATCACGATCCGCTGCAACGGACTCGACACCCAGTGGGGCGCCGACGATCTCGCCGCAGCCGCCACGTCAGGTGCATCCGCTGTCGTCATCCCGAAGATCAACTCCACGGCCGAACTCGACGACGTGTCACGTCGACTCACCGGGGCCGGCGCTCCCGACTCGATGACCATCTGGGCCATGGTCGAAACTCCCACGGCCATCTTCGACGTACGGGCGATTGCGGCTCATCCGCGAGTGGCGACTCTGGTGATGGGCACCAACGATCTCGCCAAAGAACTGCGCGCCACTCAAGTACGCGGACGCGCCCCATTGCTCCCCCATCTCTCAACCGCACTCTTGGCGGCGCGTGAAGCCGGCAAGGTGATCCTCGACGGCGTGTTCAACGACGTGAAAGATCTCGACGCGTTCCGCGCCGAATGCGAGCAAGGCGCGCAGATGGGTTTCGACGGCAAGACACTGATCCATCCGGGTCAGGTCGACGTCTGCAACGAAGTGTGGGCGCCCACTGAAGCCGACGTCGACTACGCACAGCGGGTGATCGCCGCCTTCGACGAGGCTCAGGCCGAAGGCCGCGGTGTGATCACCGTCGACGGACGCATGATCGAGAATCTGCACGTCGACAACGCCCGTCGCGTGCTGGCCGTGCAGGCCGCCATCGACGCCCTCGCCTGATATCCCCATCTAGGGTGGCCTCATGAGGGTCCCGGCCAAGTGGGTTGCTGTTGCCGTGGGTGCCGTCGGCGGACTCGTAACCGGCGTTCTGCTCGGCGTCTACGTGTTCGACGACGATCCGCCCCGCACCAATCTGGTGACGGTCACGACGCCTGCCCCGGCCCCGGCGA
>CBFHWN010000024.1:0-29205 GCA_965659595.1 uncultured Ilumatobacteraceae bacterium
GGAGCCGACGACTATGTGACGAAGCCCGTCGTCCCGAAAGAATTGGCGGCACGAATCCGCGCTCACCTTCGAAGAGTGCAGTTGCAGGGTGACGTCCAGCCGTCGATCGACAACGAGACGTTCGGCGACATCGAGCTTCGACGTGAACAAGGAATCGTTCTGAAATCAGGGCGGGAAATCTCGCTCACGAAGACGGAGTTCAACCTTCTCTGCGAGTTTGCCGACCATCCCAACATCGTTCTCTCGCGAGACCAGTTGCTCGAACGAGTCTGGGGATACGACTACCTCGGAGACAGTCGACTCGTCGATGCACACGTGCGCCGACTCCGAGTCAAGATCGAGGACCACCCGGACGAGCCACGCCTCGTCGTGACCGTTCGTGGTATCGGCTATCGAATGATTCGATGAAACTCAGTCGTCGGCGATCGAGCGGAGGAAATCCGTGACTTCGCCTCGATCAATCGTTCGCTTCATGGGCGGCATGGCAGCGAGAAGATGTCGGCGATAGCCGGCCGTGGCGAGACGAGGATCGAAAACGGCTACGACGCCTCGATCCGTGGTCGAACGAATCAATCGTCCGGCGGCCTGCGCAAGGAGGGTGGCCGCCCGTGGAAGGTCGATGTCACGGAAGGCTCGATCTCCGACTCGCTCCCGTCGGGCCGACAACAGCGGATCGTCGGGGCGAGGAAAGGGAATGCGATCGATGGTGACGAGTGACAAAGTTCTTCCGGGAATGTCGATCCCTTGGAAGAAGCCTGCCGTGGCGAACAGGCACGAGCTCTCGTCGGCGACGAAGGCGTCCACCAGTCGAGATTTCTGTGTTTGATCGCGTTGTGAAATCACCGGTACGTCGAGGATCGGTCGGAGAGCCTCGACAGCGGCGTCCATGGCCCGATAACTGGTGAAAAGTGCAAGCGTGCGGCCGCGAGCCGCCGTGACGAGCCGGAACAACTCGTCGTTGACGGCGCTTTGGAAGGTTCCGGCATTCGGATTCGGGAAACCCGACGGGCAGTAGAGAAGCGAATTGCTGGCGTAATCGAACGGACTCCCGACGTCGAGGGCATCGAAGCTGTCAGGCTCGAGACCGATTCGCTCGGGCAGGTTCTGCGGAACGGTTGCACTCGTCAAAATGGCGGTGCGTCGAGTCCAGGCCGCGTTCGACAGCACCGGGCCGACGTCGAGCGGAGCGATGTCGAGATGGAGCGATCCTTCGACCCCTCGAACGAAAGGAACGCGGGTTGAGTCGATTCCGAGGGCCAAGTCGAGATCGTCGGCGAGTCGGGTCGAGATCTGCTGGGCGCGTAGGCGTCGCTGATTTGCGTCTTCGTCGGCGGTTTCGACTTTGCGCAACGTGTCGAGGGCGTCGCCGAGAATTCGTCGGGCGTCGAGAAGGACGTTCAGCAGGTCGTCGGGAAGCGGGACGGGAAGGCGTCGCTCCGAGTGGACGGACAAGTGGCGTTCGATTTCGTCGCCGATTCCGTTCACGGCAGTCATGAGGGCGGAGTCGTCCACGATTCTCGCCAGGGCGACTCCGAGCCGGTGAAAACGCGAACGGGAAAAGGAGACGGCAACCGAATCGCTGATGATGTCCTCGAGGCCGTGAGCCTCGTCGACGACCAGGATCTCGTGCTCGGAAAGGATTGCGCCATCGGACGCGACGTCGAGGCCGTACAAGTGGGTGTTGACGACGACGATGTCGGCGTCGGCGGCACGGAGTCGTGCACCTTCTGCGAAGCAGACCCCACCGAGTGGGCAGCGACGTGCGCCTGGACATTCGTCGGCACTCACGGTGACGGCACCCTCGGTGTCGCGGCTGATTCCGAAAGGCAAATCGGCCAGATCACCGGTCGGGTGCCGATCGGCCCATTCCTTCACTCGTGCCACTTCACGTCGTAGGCGATCCGACGTACCCTCGAGTTGCATCTGGCCGGCGCCACCACGCGAGAGGTTTTCCTCCAGGCGCTGGCGGCACACGTAGTTGCTCCGCCCCTTGAGAACGGCCCATTCGAGATTGCGACCCATTTCGCCGGCGACCGACTCGGCGACGAGGGGGAGATCCTTGTTAGCCAACTGGTCCTGGAGGGCTTTGGTCGCCGTCGTGATCACTGCCCGTCGACCCGATGCAACGACCGGCACCAGGTAGCCGAGCGTCTTGCCGGTTCCCGTGCCGGCTTGGACGACAAGGTGACGTCCGGATTCGACCGCTGAGTGAACGGCCTCGGCCATGGCGCGCTGTCCGGGGCGATCCTCGGACGATCCGAGCGCACTCGTCGCGACATCGAGCAGGTCTCGTATCGAGAGCGGCTGGTCGGTCACCCTTCGACCGTATCGTCAGGTCGAGTGGGCAAGGGCGATGGCGGCATCGAGATCGTCGCTATCGAAGTCGGGCCATGATCGATCGGTGTAGTACATCGGCGCCCCGTTGGCCTGCCAGAGCAGGAAATTCGAGACTCGGCGTTCGCCAGAGGTTCGAACCATTACATCGACGGGGGGCATGTCGGGCAAGTACATGCCGGCCGACAACGTGTCGACGGTGATCGGACGCGCCGAACGCAATGCTCGCCGGCCGGCCTCCACGATTTCGGCTCGACTTCCGTAGTCGAAGGCAACCGTGAGGGTCATCGATCGATTGCTCTTCGTGTCGGCAATGGCCTTTTCGATGGCACGTTGGACGAAAACGGGAGTTCGGGCCGACGGGTCGTCGAATGGGCGCCCGATCCACTGGACTCGGACTCCGAGCTCGTTCAATTCGGCGACACGCCCGAAGAGCCGACGATGAAGTCCGAGGATGTGGCGGACCTCGCGTCGCGGGCGGATCCAGTTCTCGGTGGAGAACCCGAACACGGTGAGCCAATCGACGTCTCGACTCACTGCGGCTCTCACGATCTCGGCGAGATTCTCCTCCCCAGCGGTATGCCCCTGGGTGCGAGGAAGCTGGCGACGCTGAGCCCAGCGGCCGTTTCCGTCCATGATGCAGGCCACGTGCACGTGAGCGAGGGTAGCGGGTGCATTTCGGTCACAATGGCAGCGTGGTTCTCGAATCCTCGTTGCCGGCGGCGATTCGCCGTGGGATGCGCCGGGTGGCCCGTCGTGCCAAAGGAGAGGGTGGGTCGCGGTCGCTTCACGTAGTGGTCTGTGGCGGGGACGTTCGTCACTGGGACATCCGAAGCGACGAGGAGTGGGAAACATGGGCGGCGGACATCGCCGAGTCGGCGGCTCGAGAAGGAGTCGGCTGGGTGACCGTGTACCCGTTGTCGGGTTCCGGCGAGCACACATTTGCGACACATCGCTGGAATCTTTTCGGTGTCATCGTGATCGCGAACGGACAGGCCGACGGACGTCAGAGGATGGCCGACGTGATCGACGCGTGGCCTTCCGGCCTGGCGATGACGGAGGAGACTCTCGGTCGTGCCCTGGTCGGGGCGAACGGTGAGCCTGACGTCGTGACGGTGGTGGGGGCGGCGGGACGGCTTCCATCAGCGCTCGTGTGGGAGCTGGCGTACGCCGAATTGGTGGATGTCGTCGTCGACTGGGATTCCTTCTCCGGAGATCAGTTGAGCCTTGTCGTCAGCGAGTTCCGTACGCGTCATCGAAGATTCGGTGGTATCGAGTCCGATGAAACTGCCTGACGAGGATGCCGGGGCGAGGCGATGAGTTCACGTCTTTATCGTGATGTTGGAATCGTTCTACGCACCTATCGGCTCGGAGAGGCCGATCGCATCGTGGTCTTCTTGACCGAGAACAACGGCAAGGTCCGGGCCGTCGCGAAAGGCATTCGTAAGACTCGATCGAAATTCGGTGGCCGACTTGAACCCCTGTCGCTCGTGAATGTTCAATTCCACCGCGGTTCTTCTCTCGACGTCGTGAGTCAGGTCGAAACCGTGGACGCGTCGACGTCGATGTACGGCGATCTCGACGTGATGACCGAGGCGAGTGCGGTTCTCGAAGCGGTCGACCAGCTCGTTCCCGATCGCGAGCCCGTACCTCAGATCTTCCGAATGCTGCACGGTGTTCGACGAACATTGCTCGAACGCCCGTCGCCACTCGTCGTGCCGGCCTTCATCTGGAAGCTTCTGTCGGTCGAGGGAGTTCGGCCGGAGCTCGAACGGTGTGTCGGATGCGGGCAATCCGAGATCAACGTCGGTGGATTCGTGGCCTTCGATTCGGTGATGGGCGGGGTCCAGTGCCGACGTTGTCGTTCGGGTGTGGCGGTGAGCGAACGAGCAGTCGTCATGTTGCGCGACATGCTGGGCGGTCGGCTGGCAACCGTCCTCGATGCCGCACACGATCCGGCGGGCCAACGGCTCGACGATCCGACGGCCTCCGAGGTCGCCGATCTCGCCACACGGGCCTTCGAGGCGCACGTGGAACGGCGCCTTCGTTCGCTCGGGATCTTCGAACGTCACGACGATCGTTCGGTGTGAACTCGACTCCGTGACGGTCGGGTGAAAGGTCCGAGTGATCGAGTCGTGATCCCGTAGCCTGGAGGGCCATGCCTGCCAACGACCTCGACCAGATCGTCAATCTCGCCAAGCGTCGTGGATTCGTCTACCCGTCGGCGGAGATCTACGGAGGATTTCGCTCGAGTTACGACTACGGCCCTCTCGGGTCCCTCATGCTTCGCAACGTCCGTGAGGCCTGGGTGCGCGACATGGTTCAAAAGCGTGATGACGTGGTACTCATCGATGCGGCGATTCTGGGTCCGCCGCAGGTGTTCGAGGCGAGTGGCCATCTCGCCAACTTCAGCGATCCGCTCGTTGACTGCCGCCAATGCAAACAGCGTTTCCGTGAAGATCACCTCGACAACAAGGAGATCTGTCCGGGTTGCGGTGCCTCGGGAACACTGACCGAGGCCCGGGCCTTCAACTTGATGTTCAAGACATATGCCGGTCCGGTGGAGGGATCTGGGGCCGAGGTGTATCTGCGCCCTGAGACGGCGCAAGGAATGTTCGTGAACTTCGCCAACGTCTTGCAGACGAGTCGTAAGAAGCCACCCTTTGGCATCGCGCAAGTGGGCAAGAGTTTCCGCAACGAGATCACTCCTGGAAACTTCATCTTCCGAACCCGCGAGTTCGAGCAGATGGAGTTGGAGTTCTTCGTGCCCCCGAAGGACGGGCCGTCCTGGTACGAGTACTGGTGCCGCACTCGTTTGCAGTGGTACGTCGATCTCGGAATTCCGGCGGACATGCTCCGACTTCGTGCCCACGATGCCGACGAACTGAGTCACTACTCGGCCGGTACAGCCGATGTCGAGTTCATGTACCCCTGGGGATGGGGTGAACTCGAAGGAATCGCCCAGCGGACCGACTTCGACCTCGGACAGCACGCCAAGCATTCCGGTCAGAAACTCGACTACTTCGATCAGGCGACGAACGAACGGTACGTGCCGTACGTGATCGAGCCTGCGGCCGGCGTCAATCGAGCCATGGCGGCCTTCCTGCTCGCCGCCTACGTCGAGGACGAGATCGACGGCGAGGTGAGGACGGTACTGCGACTGCACCCTCGCCTCGCTCCGTACAAAGTTGCCGTTCTGCCGCTGAGCAAGAAGGACACCTTGACACCCCTGGCCCGTGAGGTTTTCGCGTCGCTATCCGATCGGTACATGGTCGACTACGACGACACTCAGTCGATCGGTCGGCGTTATCGCCGCCAGGACGAGATCGGAACACCCCTCTGCGTGACGGTCGACTTCGACAGCCTGGAGGACGGGGCCGTCACCGTGCGCGACCGCGACACGACCGAGCAGGAACGAGTCGCCATCGATGATCTCGAGCAGCACCTGCGGGCTCGGCTCGGCTTCTGACCTCCACGGGTTCGACTGGCGGCGTCGGGCCGTCTACCGTGAGGTCGAGTCGACATCCAGTCGTTCGAACGTTCGAGGAACGTCAAGGGAAGGGGAAGTAATGGCACGAATTGCAGTGTGGGCGAAGATTCCGGCGGCCCCCGGGAAGCGTGACGAATTGGCCAAGGCTCTGGAGGCTGCACTCGAGACTGCCAAGGGCGAGTCGGGCACGATTTACTACATCCTGCACGCCGATGCGAATGATGAAAATGCTCTTTTCATGTACGAGATGTACGAAGATCAGAGTGCTCTCGACGCTCACATGGGCTCTGAGGCCTTCAAGGCGCTCGGCCCGAGTATCGGACCTTTCCTCGGCGGATCTCCCGAGCTGAATTTTCTCGCCCCTCTCGGCGGCAAAGGCGCCTGATTCATGGTCGGCCGCACGTATCTCGACGGCATTCTCGAAGTGCATCGAGGTCGGGCGGCGGCCGACACGAGAGATGTCGGGATATTGATCGACTCGTGCGCTTCGCTGGAGGCGACTCGGAGTTTTCGTCAGCGTCTGGCCACGGATTCCCTGAGTGGTCTGGCGGTGATCAGCGAGATCAAGCGTCGTTCCCCGTCGAAGGGCGACCTCAACGCGTCACTCGACCCGACGCTCATGGCTCTGCGCTACGAGGAGGGGGGAGCGTCGTGCCTGTCGGTTCTCACCGATGTCGAACACTTCGGAGGTTCGGCGAACGATCTGCTGCAGGCGCGACGAGCGGTCAGTCTGCCCGTACTCCGGAAAGACTTCACCGTCGACGTCCGTGACGTGGTGGACGCGCGTCTCATGGGCGCCGATTGTGTACTTTTGATCGCCGCCGCACTCGAACCGGCCGATCTGGTCGAGTTCCATCATGTTGCCGAAAGCATCGGACTCGACGTTCTCGTCGAAGTTCACGACGAGGACGAATTGGAGGCGGCCCTGGTCGCCGGGGCCGCTCTCGTCGGAGTGAATCAACGTGATCTCGTGACCTTCGAGGTCGATCACGATCGAGCCGTGAGAATGGCGAGATACATTCCCGATCACGTCGTGAAGGTTGCCGAGAGCGGCGTACGTGGTGTCGACGATGCCCGAGGCTTGCGCGATGCCGGCTACGACGCCGTCCTGGTCGGAGAGAGTCTGGTCACCTCAGGTGATCCGAGACATGCGGTTCGGTCCTTGCGCAGCGTGCGCTGACCGCGGACCCCGATTCGAGGACGTCGAGCGGACTGTTTGGGTACCGTGTCTCCGTGTTCGTCAAGATCTGTGGCATCACCTCTGAAGAAGATGCATTGCTCGCCGTGGCGATGGGAGCCGATGCCATCGGATTCGTGTTCGCTCCGTCGCCCCGCCAGGTGTCGGCGCAGACCGTCTACGACATCACCCGCCGTCTCCCCCCCGAAATCCTGACCGTGGGCGTCTTCCGTGACGAGCTTCCGGATCGCGTGTTCGAGGTGGCGTCGCGTTCGGGTGTGAAGGCAGTTCAACTTCACGGTCGTGAGACGGCTCGGCACGTTGCGCAGTTGAGCGAGAACGTCCGATGGATCATCAAGGCCGTGTCGGCTGGTTCGTCCGAGGCGGCGAGGGCCGACGACTATGGGACCGATCTGATTCTCGTGGACGCCCCCGAACCCGGTTCGGGAAAAGTTTTCGACTGGTCGTTGATCGACGCGATACCGAGTGGGCTTCGTCTCATCCTCGCCGGGGGGTTGAATCCTGACAATGTGGCAGCGGCCATCGATGCCGTGTCGCCGTGGGGAGTCGACGTCAGTTCAGGTGTGGAGAGCGCCCCCGGTCGAAAGGACCCGGTGAAGGTTCGCCAGTTCGTGGCTCGGGCTCGAGCCGCCGCGCCCGAGGAGTACTCGACGACCGACGATCCGCCGTACGACTGGTTGGACGAGTAACTGAGTTCACGTCGGTTGTGGCCAATCGACTGAGGTTCGAAGCTCACGAGGTGCGATCATGTCCGGGAGGACGAAGGAGGACCGTGTCACTCTCAACGGAAACGATCATGGGAGAACCCACCGAGGCCGGACGTTTCGGCGAGTTCGGCGGTCGCTTCGTCCCTGAGACCCTCGTGCCGGCTTGTCAGCAGTTGGAGGCTTCCTTCCGTGAGGCATGGGCCGATCCGATCTTCCGTGGCGAACTCGACTCGGTTCTGAGCGAGTACGCCGGACGACCTTCCATCCTGACCGAATGCCGTCAGCTAGGCGCGCAGCTCGGTCTGCGCCTCGTCCTGAAGCGGGAAGATCTGAATCACACCGGTTCGCACAAGATCAACAACGTTCTCGGACAGGCATTGCTCGCCAAGCGGATGGGAAAGAAGAGGTTGGTCGCCGAGACCGGCGCCGGACAACACGGTGTGGCATCGGCAACTGCGGCTGCCCTTCTCGGACTCGAGTGCAAGGTGTACATGGGTGCGGTCGACGTGGAACGTCAGGCCCTCAACGTTTTTCGAATGAAGTTGCTCGGGGCCGAAGTGGAGGCCGTTCACAGCGGAAGTCGTACCTTGAAGGACGCCGTGAACGAGGCCATGCGCGACTGGGTCGCCACGGTCGAATCGACGCACTACTGCCTCGGGTCCGTGATGGGCCCACACCCGTACCCGTGGATGGTGCGCGAATTTCATCGCGTGATCGGAAATGAAGCTCGCGAACAGTGTCGTGACACTTACGGCGCCGACCCCGATGTGGTCGTCGCTTGCGTCGGAGGTGGCTCCAACGCCATCGGTATCTTCTCGGGATTCGTCGATACCGACGCCCGTCTGGTGGGTGTCGAGCCAGCCGGCGGCGCAGCGGTCGGACGAGGGCATCCCGGCGTCGTGCACGGTATGCGGAGTTACCTCATGCAGGACGAATACGGGCAGGTGCAAGAGGCTCACTCGATTTCGGCAGGACTCGACTATCCGGGTGTCGGACCGGAGCACTCGTATTTGGCCTCGATCGGTCGTGCCGAATATCCGACGGTGACCGACACCGAAGTGATCGACGCCTTTCAATTGCTCGCTCGGACGGAGGGAATCATTCCAGCTTTGGAGTGCGCCCATGCATTGGCGTGGATCGCTCGCGAGGCGCCACTTATGCAGGGTCAGACAGTTCTCATGAACCTGTCGGGCCGGGGAGACAAAGACGTCGGACAGATGATGGAAGTGCTCGGATCGTGACGGCTCCCGACCTCGAGGGTCGCCTGCGTGCCCGGCGAGACTCGGGTCGCAAATTGCTCGTTCCGTATGTGACGGGAGGTCTGACTGGATGGCTCGTTGCCATTCGTGCCGCCGCGGCTTCGGGTGCTGACGCGATCGAGATCGGCATCCCCTTCTCCGATCCGGTGATGGACGGACCGGTCATCCAGCAGGCGAGTCAAGCGGCGTTGAACGAGGGAGCGACCCCGGTATCGATTCTCCGGGAGCTTCGAGACGTCGACGTCGAGGTTCCCCTGGTGGTCATGTGCTACTACAACACCATTCACCATGCCGGACACGAGAGATTCGCGGCCCAGTTGAGTGACGCCGGAATCTCAGGAGCCATCGTGCCCGATCTCCCGCTCGAAGAGTCGGGGGAGTGGTGTGCAGCGGCCGATGTTGCTTCGATTGCCACGGTCATGTTGGCGGCGCCGACAGCCCCCGACGATCGGCTGCCACGTATTTGCGCGAGAACTCGTGGTTTCGTTTATTCGGTTGGCCTCCTCGGCGTCACGGGCGAGCGGGAGTCTCTGGCCACGACGGCCACGACGTTGGCTGGACGGCTGAAAGCAGTCACCGATCGCCCTGTCGTCGTCGGGGTTGGCGTGTCGAACGCGCAGCAGGCCGTCGAAGCCTGCCGAGTCGCCGATGGTGTGGTCCAGGGTGCGTCGGTTGTGCGTCGACTGATGGAAGGCGGCCCCGATGCGGTGGGCGACTACGTGTCCGAGGTCCGTAGGGCGCTCGACTCGGAATTCGTGACATCTGTTTCTTGACACGAATGGACGTAGCGGCCGAAGTCGGGGCAGGGTGAGGCGCCCGTTCGGGTACCCCCCCCATAGGAAGGAAGTCCCCTCATGAAGAAAGTGTCCGTGACGATTGTCGCCGGTTTGTTGGCCGTTCTGGCTGCTTGCGGTGACGACGAATCAACTGCGACGACCACTGCTGCCGCCACTGTCGAAGCCGGCGACATCGTCGCCGTCGCCAGCGGTGCCGGTTCGTTCTCGACTCTCGTCGCTGCCGTTCAGGCGGCTGATCTGGTCGAGACCCTGCAGAGTGACGGCCCGTTCACGGTGTTCGCACCGACCGACGAAGCCTTTGCCGCTCTACCGGCCGGCGTTCTGGAGGCCTTGTTGCTCCCCGAGAACAAGGACGTACTGGTGAAGATCCTGACCTACCACGTTGTCTCCGGCAAGGTGATGGCCGCCGACGTGATGGCTGGTGACGTCGCCACTGTCGAAGGCCAAACGATCGCTCTCGCCACTGACGGTGGAGTGACGGTCAACGGGGCCAACGTGGTCACCGCCGACGTCGATGCATCCAATGGTGTGATCCACGTGATCGACGCTGTGATTCTTCCCCCGGACGTCGATCCCTCGGCGCTCTGACGTCGCTGTCGGTGACGGGGCTCTGCGACACTGTTCGACGTGTCCGAGTGCGAACTCTGTCAGGCTTCCCGTTTCACCGAATGGTTCCACGAGGACGATGAGTGTTGGATCGCCGAGTGCGAGTCTTGTCTCGTGCCGATGGTCGTGTGGAAGAAGCACGACCATCGGCCCGATGACGAGACCAGAAGTCGCCTCCACGCGCGATTGATCCAGGTCGTTCAGCTCCTGTTCGTCGACGAGATCTACGTGGACGAGAACATGCGAGCGATCCCCGACCACTATCACGCACACGCGCGAGGGCGGGGCAAATGGGGTCGACAGCCCCTCGAGCGTCGACCCGGTACCTGAGTCGCAATGAACTCAGCAGGGGCGGCGGATTGGGCGTCCGTTCATGTTGCCTCTTTCGCTCGTGTCCGTCGTGGACGTGCTCACGAGGTCACGCAACCTCACTCTCTGCGGTATTCCAATGGGTCATTCGCATCAGATTCGCCGGGTTTGACACTGTGAGTGGTCGTATCGACGCGTGGCGTCGATCTGGGAGAGTTTGCGGCCGCCAACTACGGTGACGGGAATGGCTACATCAGGTCCTCTGCTCCCGGGCAAGAAGGCGCCGACCTTCGCTCTCGTCGATCAAGACGGCATGCGGGTCCGCTTGTCGTCTTTTGCCGGTCGCCGGGTTTTCGTGTACTTCTTCCCGAAGGCCGATACGCCGGGTTGCACCCAGCAGTCGTGTCTCCTGCGCGATGTCCTCCCAGAGGTCGGAGACACGGCGATTGTCGGAATCAGTCCGGACGCCCCGGCCAAGCAGCAGAAATTCGCTGGTAAGTACGACCTGCCGTTCCCGCTCCTGTCCGATGTCGAGCACGAAGTCGCGGAGAAGTACGGGGTGTGGAAGCAGAAGTCGATGTACGGACGCACCTACATGGGTATCGAGCGTTCAGCGTTTCTGATCGGGCCCACCGGCAAGATCGAAGAGGCGTGGTACAAGGTCTCTCCCAAGGACACGCCGGTCAAGCTGATGGAAGCTCTCGGGCGATGATCTCGTTTCCGAATCCGATCGACGTCTTGCCTCATCGGCCGCCTTTCCTCTTCGTCGATCGAGTGACGGCCCTCGATCCGGGTCGATCGGCGACGGGAGAATGGACACTGACGGGCGACGAGTGGTTCTTCTCGGGACATTTTCCCGACCGTCCGACACTTCCTGGCGTGTTGATGTGCGAGTCGATCGCGCAACTCGGAGCGATTGCGGTTCTCACGACGGTCGACCATCGTTCTCGGTTGCCACTTTTCGGAGGACTCGACTCGGCCAGATTTCGACGACAGGTCGGCCCGGGGGACGTGTTGCGTCTCGAGGTCGAACTCGGTCGGATGTCGTCGCGGGCCGGGAAGGGTTCGGGTCGCGCACTTCTTGGAGATCAGGTGGCCTGTGAGTGCGACCTGATGTTCGTTCTCGTCGATCCCTGACGAGAACGAAGTGTCGATCGCGTGTCAGACGCCAGGGGCGAGGATCAACGATCCGTTGTGGCCTCCGAAGCCAAAGTTGTTCGACATAGTGGGCCCCGGAGTCCAGGGGCGAGCCGATCCGGTGACGAGATCGATCGTCATGTCGTCGTCGAGGGTTGTCGTGTTGGCCGTCGGAGGGATCACAGCGTGCTGAAACGCGAGGATCACCGACGCTGCTTCGAGAGCCCCCGCGGCTCCGAGAGCGTGTCCCGTGACGCCCTTGATGCTTGTCACGGGCAGTCGGGCGGGGCCGAATACTTCGCTCACCGCAGCGGCTTCGGCGGCGTCGTTCAACGGGGTCGAAGTTCCGTGAGCATTGACATGAACCACGTCATTGGGGGTGAGTCCGGCGTCGTCGAGAGCGAGACGCATGCAAGCGATGGCGCCGCGCCCTCCCGGTGACGGGGCCGTGATGTGATGAGCGTCGGCGTTGCTCGCCGATCCGAGCACCTCGGCCAGAATGCTCGCGCCTCGTGCAACGGCATGACCCCATTCTTCGAGAACGAAGATCGCTGCACCCTCTCCCATCACGAATCCGTCTCGACCCGAATCAAAGGGTCGGCTGACTCCGGTCGACGACAAAGCGGTCATGTTCCCGAAACCGGCGAGTGACACCGCAGTCGCAGCTGCTTCACTTCCACCGCTCACCATGGCGTCGCAGCGACCTGACGCCACGAGACGGGCTGCGTAGCCGAGTGCATGAGTCGAAGCGGCGCAGGCAGTGCAGATGGTCTCGTTCGGACCTTGGAGCCCGTATCGCATGGAGATGGCGGCTCCGGTGGCGTTGGCCATCATCATGGGAACGAGGAATGGCGATACTCGCCGCTCGCCTTTGGTCAGGCGAACCTCGACTTGCTCTTCGAGTGTGGTGAGACCACCGATACCGGTTCCGACGACGACTCCGAACCGCGCCGGATCGACGCCAACATCACCAGATTGGGCGAAGGCCTCGGCAGCAGCGGCTAAACCGAACTGTTCGACGCGGTCGGCACGGCGCGCATCCTTCGGAGAGTCGAAGTACGGCGAGGGATCCCAATCTTCGATCCGAACGTGCCGTCCTCCGGTGACGCCCGGACCGAGAAGACCCGCCCAGAAGCGCTCGCGTCCCAGACCGCATGTCGCCACGACTCCGAGGCCGGTGATTGCGACGCGACGTCCATTCATCAGAGCTTGCCGACGATGAGATCGTAGGCCTGACCGACGGTCTTCACTCCTTCGATCTCCTCTTCGGGGACTTCGATCCCGAACTCTTCTTCGAGGGCCATCACGAGTTCGACCAGATCGAGACTGTCGGCCTCGAGGTCGTCACCGAAGCTGGCCTCGGGAACGACTTTGTCGGCATCGACGCTCAAGACGTCGACAGCACACTTGCGGAAACGGGCGAAGAGTTCCTGATCCATTATTCCTCCATTGTCGAGAGCCACGGCGCGGACTCCGTCGTGCGAACTCGCTTGACGGAACCCACTGTAAACCTTGCGACCCGGCTGGATCCGAATACTCGATTCAATGACCCATGCCGAGACCGCCGTCGACAGGCACGACGGCGCCGGTGATGTACGCGGCGTCGTCGGAGGCCAGGAAGGCGACGACGCCAGCGATTTCGTCCGGTGTCGCGACTCGACCGAGGGGAACCGCTGCAGTGAGAGCTGCGAGACGTTCTTCTCCCAGCACGGCGGTCATGTCAGTGGCGACGGGACCCGGCGCGACCACGTTGACGGTGATGGAACGAGACCCGAGCTCACGAGCCAGGCTTCGGGCCAACCCGACGAGTCCGGCCTTCGACGCGGCATAGTTCGACTGGCCGGCCGAACCCAGAAGGCCGACCACGCTGGAAAGAAGCACGATGCGTCCACGGCGTGCTCTCAGCATTGTTTGAGCGGCTCGCTTGCAGACCCGATACGCGCCGGTCAGATTCGCGTCGATCACCGAAGTGAAATCGGACTCCGACATGCGAAGCAACAGGGTGTCCTTGGTGATTCCGGCATTGGCGACGAGAATTTCGACTGATCCCAACTCGGCTTCGACAGCTGTGAAGGCGGCGTCGACGTCGGACATCGAGGTGATGTCGCACTTGACGCCGAAGAAGTCGTCGGGAGGCGGAGTCGAGTTGTACGTGATGGCGACCTTGTCGCCCAGGTCAGCGAAACGACGAGCCGTCGCAAGTCCGATTCCACGTGAACCGCCGGTGACGAGAACGACTCGACCGGTCATGTGCGCGGCCCCCAACGAAGAAGGGCCGAGGCTGCAGTCATACCACCGCCGAAACCCACCAGAAGAACGAGATCCCCAGGTGCGACGCGACCGTTGGCGAGTGCGTCGTCGAGCGCGAGTGGAATGGACGCGGCCGAGGTGTTTCCGGTCCGATCGAGTACGACGGCCGTGCGGTCCATCTCGACACCGAGCCGATCACAGGCGGCCTGAATGATTCGAATGTTGGCTTGGTGGGGGACGAGTAGCGAAATGTCGTCTCCGCTCACACCGGCGTGACGAAGAACTTTCGTCGCTGAGTCGACCATGATGCGGACGGCGCGGCGAAACACTTCCTTGCCCTCCATCTGAATGAAGCCTCCGACGTCAGCCCACAAAATGGGGCCGGCAGAGCCGTCCGCATCGAGGTCCCAGGCGAGTAGCTCCCCGGGTCCGTCGCACGCCTGCAGAACGACCGCTCCGGCACCGTCGCCGAACAGTACGGCCGTGTTTCGATCCGTCCAGTCGGTGATCTTCGAAAGCGAATCGGCGCCGATGACGAGGACGGTCCGGGCGCCCATGGCGATGAGTCCGTGAGCAGTCACGAGCGAATAGACGAAGCCGCTACACGCGGCGTTGAGTTCGAAGACTCCACATCGCATGCCGAGAGCGTCCTGCACTGCTGCGGCGTTTCCCCATTGCTTGTCGGGAGTTGTCGTCGCAATGATCAGCGCATCGATATCGGCTGGGGTGAGACCAGCCGAGGTGATTGCAGATCGACCGGCTTCGATCGACATGCCGATGGTGGTTCCGTCGACGTGCCGTTCGCGGATTCCGCTTCGTTCGACGATCCACTCGTCACTGGTGTCGACCATGCGTTCTAGATCGTGATTGGTGAGCACCTTCGGCGGAAGATAGGAACCCCATCCGATGATGGTTGCGCCACGTGCATTCGGGTCGGTGGCCGGCATCAGTGCGACCTCAGCCAGGCGATGGGCTGACGCGGGGTGACGCGCTCGCCATCGACGGCGATGTACGCCTGCAGAACACCGTCGAACGCCGAGCGAACCTCGGCTGGGCCGACGTGTCCGATGACGGTACCGATCGAAACCGGAACTCCCGGACCCACATCAGGGAGCGGGGCGAAGACCCCGGCACTCGGGCTCACGACCAGACGTTCGACGGCGAAAAGATGCTCGCCTTCGTGCTGCGATGTGGCGACCGTCCGTCCGTCGTTGACCCAGTCGAGCAGCTTGTCGAGATCGTCGGGTGTCGATACGGAAATGGTTCGGGCACCATCGAGGGTGCGCTTGGTCATCCCAGTCAGGACTCCACCCGGACCGAGCTCGGCAAACGACACGACGCCGAGTCGAGATAGCTCGAGGAGACACTGCTTCCAGCGAACGGGACTCGACAGTTGGGCCGAGAGGAGACTGGCCCACTCCGTGCCATCAGCATGGGCGAGAGCGTCGACGTTGCTCACCACCGGCATGTCGGTGTCACGTGGTGACGCGGCGGCTATTGCCGAACGAAGGCGATCCCGGGCCGGAGTCATGAAAGGTGTGTGGAAGGCTCCCGAAACCTGCAGCGGCATCGACTTCTTGGCGCCGAGTTCTTTGGCGATCTCGCTGGCTCGCGCGACTCCTTCGGGGGATCCAGCGATGACGACTTGGCCCGGAGCATTGAAATTCGCGACCCAGACGTCACTGTCGGCTCGGCGACATGCAACCTCGACGTCTTCGTCGTCGAGTCCGAGGACCGCAGCCATGGTGCCAGGATGCTGCTGGCCGGCATCGTGCATCGCCGCCGAGCGTTCGACGACGAGTGCAACGCCCTCGTCGAAGGACAGAGCTCCGGACGCGCACAGTGCGGTGTATTCACCGAGAGAGTGTCCGGCACAAAAGCCGGCGTCGATGCCGAGGCGTTCGACGGCATCGAGGACCACCAAGCTCGACACGAAGGTGGTGAGTTGGGCATTTCGTGTGTCTTTCAATTCGTCGGCATCGGCATCGAGCAACAGTCGTCCGACGTCCCGTCCGGCGACCTCAGAGGCCTCGCCCACGAGTTCCCAACTGTCGTGTTCGATCCACGGCCGTCCCATGCCTGGCCTCTGGGAACCCTGGCCGGGGAAAGTGAACGCGAGCACGTCCGAACGATAATCCCCATCGCACGACCGATCGGGTTACTGCCGAGTAGTCGGATGCGCCCTTTTGCGCCGGGAGCGAGGGGCCACGGATAGGGTTGCGGGTGCGCCCCGGTAGCCCAACGGCAGAGGCAGCGGCTTCAAACTCCGTACGGTGTGGGTTCGAATCCCACCCGGGGCACCCATTTTTCCCGTCGTCCGCCCTCGATCTGAGGCTTTCCGTACACTCTCGGGTGTGGGAGCGTGGATGATCGAGCGTCGGCTTCGGGAAGCCGGGGACCGCCTTCGTCGTCTTCGGAGCGAATTGAGCATCGTCGACGAGCAGCTGCGCCATTTGGCCGATGAAGCCGACGACATGGGTCTTCGAGCCCTGGTGTCGGAAACTCCGGGTGCCGAGAGCGAGTATCGAGAGGCGCGTCGCCACGCCGACGCCATGAGAGCTCACCGTGAGCAGGTTCTTGCCTCCATCACCGAGCTCGAAGTTCGTCAGGACGCACTGCTGGACCGGTTGGCCCGCCAGTCCGGCTGAACGTTCGCCTCTCGTCGCTTCGGTCTCTGGTTGAATGGTTGTGTGAGTATTCGAGTCGTGATCGCCGAGGACGAGGCCATCATTCGTCTCGATTTGAAAGAGACTCTCCTGGAAGAGGGATACGACGTGGTGGGTGAGGCCGGCCGCGGTGATGTCGCCCTCGATCTCATTCGGTCGACCCGTCCCGATCTGGCGATCCTCGACGTGAAGATGCCCGGTATGGACGGGCTCGAGGTGGCCCGTCACGTGGCCGACGAGAAGATCTGCGGTGTCCTGGTCCTCACGGCATTCAGTCAGCGTGAGGTCATCGAACAGGCTCGCGATGCCGGAGCGCTCGCGTACTTGGTGAAGCCTTACCAAAAGAGCGATCTGGTGCCGGCCATCGAGGTCGCAATCGGAAGGTTCCGCGAATTGCAGTCGTTGAGTGGAAGTGTCGACGCACTCGGGGAGCAACTCGAGGTCCGAAAATCGATCGATCGAGCCAAGGGTCGACTCATCGATGATTTCGGCATGAAAGAGCAGGATGCCTTCTCGTTCATCCAACGGACTGCCATGAAGGAGCGCACCCGGATGAAGGATGTCGCCGATCGGATCCTGGCCGGTGAACTGAGTCCGTGAGCGGATCACGACCGACCGTTCTCGTTCTCGACGGTAATTCGCTCACGTATCGAGCCTTCTTCGGTCTTCCGGCCGACATGGTCACGGCGAGCGGACAGGTGACCAATGCCGTGTACGGGTTCACGTCGATGCTCGTCACGATGTTGAAGGAGCATCGACCGGGCGGCGTGGTGGTCGCGTTCGATCGCTCGGAACCTACGTTTCGACACGAAGCCGAACCGACCTACAAAGCGCAACGTGAGTCAGCACCCGACATCTTGAGACAGCAACTCGGCATCGTTCGCGAAGTGCTTGCTGCTCTCGGCATCACGGTCCTGGAATTGGCGGGCTTCGAAGCCGACGACCTCATCGCAACGGCTGTCGATCGGTCGGTCGAGGCTGGGTTCGACGTCATCGTCGTCACCGGTGACCGCGATAGCTATCAGTTGGTGCGCGACCCTCACGTCAGGGTTCTGTACAACCGTCGAGGGGTGACCGACTACGTGCTGTACGACGAGGCCGGTATCGCAGATCGCACTGGCGTCACGCCCAATCAGTACCCGGCGTATGCGGCTCTACGTGGCGATCCGAGCGACAACCTCCCGGGTGTCCCCGGTGTCGGGGAGAAGACGGCTGCCAAACTCATCACCAAATACGGCGGGCTCGACGGGATTTTTGCCCACGTCGACGAACAGACCCCGAAGCTTCGGGCCGCTCTGGCGGAGAACGAATCATTGGCCCGCAAGAACGAGGCTCTGATGACTTTGCGTCATGACGCGCCGATCGAATTCGATCCTCACGAATCCCGTATCGAACCACGATCAGACGAACTGCGTCGCCTCCTCGAGTTCTTGGAATTCCGGACTCTCGGTGACCGACTTTCCGACGCGCTGGCATCTCTCGGTGTGATCGGGGAGGACGAGGGGCCCACTCGCGAAGAACTCGTGATCGACGTCGTCGACGGCTTGACGGCCGACGAGATCGCGAATCTTCTCGCGTCTGCGGCGATTGTCGACGTCGCCGGCTCATGGGAAGGTGAGCCGGGCCGATCGCCGCTGACCGGTATCGCGATGGCAATCGGTGACGACCGCGTTGTCTGGGCTTCCAAACCCGTTCTCCTGGAGTTGTCTTCGAGGAATGATGCGCCGTTCGCGCTGTCATCGCTATCGGCTCGCGGCCATGACGTGAAACCTCTCTGGCGAAGCCTTCACGAGTTGGAAGTGGAGCCTCCGAAGTTGGCGTTCGACAGTGCGATCGCTTCATACCTCCTCGACCCGAATCGGTCGACGTCCCTGGCGACTCTTGTCGCCGAACATTCCGATCGTTCAGTGCCCGATGTCTCGGCTCCAGATGGCCAGCTCGACTTCGGTGGGGCCGATCAGGTGACCATTGCTGCTCTCGCTGCCGCGTCAGTCGGACTCGTGGTCGATGGTTTGTCGGCTGCCCTGTCGAATCTCGGAATGAAATCTTTGTTCGACGACGTCGAGATCCCGCTGGTCGGAGTACTTGCCCGCATGGAAGCGGTCGGTATCGGGGTCGACCAAGCGCGGTTGAAGAACATCGCCGAACGGCTGACGCTGGAGACCGAGACTTTGGCATCGGCATTGCAAGGTCTCGCCGGGGGACCGTTCAATCCGAATTCGCCGGCTCAACTGGCCCGAATTCTCTTCGAGGACAAGGGCCTGAAACCGCCGAAGAAGACGAAGACTGGCTACTCGACCGATGCGGCGACTCTCGAAAAGTTGCGAGACGAATGGCCCGAGTTCATCGACGCCCTTCTCGAGTATCGCGAACTCGAGAAGTTGCGCGGAACCTATGGCGAGGGACTTCAGGGCGAGATCGCGTCGGACGGTCGCATTCACGCCACGTTTCAGCAGACCGTTGCTCGGACCGGCCGATTATCGAGTGAACACCCGAATCTTCACAACATTCCTGTGCGAACCGACCGCGGTCGTGAGTTCCGTGATGCATTCGTTCCAGCAACGGGTTTCGTGTTCCTCGTCGCCGACTACAACCAGATCGAACTTCGTTGCATCGCCCATCTTGCCGAGGACCCCGGCTTGATCGACGCATTCACAGCCGGCCGAGACGTGCACCGTGCGACGGCGGCCCAGGTCTTCGGAGTTCCTGAATCCGACGTCACCGTCGACCAGCGTTCGTACGCCAAGATGGTGTCGTACGGTCTGGCCTACGGAATGGAGGCTTTCGGACTCGCGCAGCGCCTCTCGGTCCCGGTGGGTGAGGCCCAGTCGATTCTCGACGCGTATTTCGCCGCGTTTCCGAACGTTCACGACTACATGGAGCGCACTGTGGCCGAGGCCCGTGAACGTGGATACACCGAGACCCTCTTCGGGCGTCGGCGTCCGATCCCAGAATTGCAGAACGGCAACTTTCGGATCCGCCAGGCCGGAGAACGACAGGCTATGAACGCCGGGATTCAAGGTCTGGCAGCCGACATTTTCAAGGTGGCTCTCGTGCGAGTCGATCGGGCTCTCCTGGATTCCGGAGGCGTCAGTCGGATCGTCCTCCAGGTTCACGACGAGATCGTGGTCGAGGTGGCCAATGACGAGCGCGAGTCCGTGGGCGAGTCGGTGATCGACATCATGAGACATGCAGCCGATCTGACAGTTCCTCTCGACGTGAACTTCTCGTGGGGAGACTCGTGGGGTGCGGCCAAGTCGTGACGTCATCGTCGAACAGCGATCACTGGTTCGAGGCGATAGCCGAACATCTGGGCTCGGCGTACCTCCGCTACTCGTTCACCAAGGGGACACGACAAGAGGTCGACTTTCTTCTCGAGGCCCTCGATCTGGGCCCTGGTTCCCGGGTTCTCGACATCGGATGTGGCCCCGGTCGTCACGCGCTGGAACTCGCTCGGCGAGACGTGGCAGTGCACGGGATCGACATCAGTGCGACCTTCGTCGATCTCGCCCGATCCTCGGCGGTCCGTGAAGGGCTCGAAATCGCAACTTTCGAGCGCCATGACGCCCGGTCACTCGTGGCGTCCACAACGGTTTCGACGGACTTCGACGCCGTGATATGTCTCTGCCAAGGCGCTTTCGGCCTGATGCGCAACCCGGACGACGATGCGCGAGTCCTCGTCGGTGCGGCGAGTCGAGTACGGCCGGGCGGGCGTCTCGCCCTGTCGGCGTTCAGTTCGTATTTCTCGGTGAGGTACCACTCCGAGGCGACGTTCGACGCCGACCTTGGCGTATCGCACGAGCGTACGGTCGTGAAATCGACCGCTGGGGACGACAAGGAGGTCGATCTCTGGACGGGTTGCTTCACACCTCGGGAACTCCGGCTTCTCGCCGATCGAACTGGTTGGACGGTCGACCAAATCTGCTCCGTCGACCCAGGGAAGTACCGCCGTGAGGCCCCTTCCGTCGAGTCGAGCGAGTTTCTGATGCTGGCCACCCGTGATTCTGGTGAGCGCCGACCGTAGGTACCGGCCTCGACCAGGGGTAGCCTGACCCGGTCCTCTTCGAGGCCTCACAGTCCTTATCCGTTCGACGTTCCACGTCCACTCGAAAGTGCATTCCTTTGTCCGACCTCTTGACCTCCACCAGCCCCATGGGCAGCTACGACGCCGAAGGCAATTACCAGCCACGGAAAGTCACCGAAAACGATCTCGACAAGCCCTTCTCGGAGGCGATCGAGGGAACACTCGTCGAAGTGGAGGACGGCCAGGTCGTGAACGGCACGGTCGTCAAGATCGATCGAGACGAAGTTCTTCTCGACATCGGCTACAAGAGCGAAGGGGTCATTCCTTCACGTGAACTGAGCATTCGCAACGATGTCGACCCCAACGAGATCGTCAAACTCGGCGAAAGCGTCGAAGCCTTGGTACTCCAGAAAGAGGACAAGGAAGGTCGTCTCATCCTGTCGAAGAAGCGTGCCCAGTACGAGCGCGCGTGGGGTGATATCGAGAAGAAGAAGGAAGCCGACGAGATGGTGGAAGGTCTCGTCATCGAAGTGGTCAAGGGCGGACTCATCGTCGACATCGGCCTCCGCGGTTTCCTCCCGGCATCGCTGGTCGAATTGCGCCGGGTGCGCGATCTCCAGCCTTACGTAGGCAAGGTGCTGCAGGCAAAGATCATCGAACTCGACAAGAATCGCAACAACGTGGTTCTTTCACGTCGCGCCTTCCTCGAGGAGACGCAGAAGGAAGCCCGAGACGGCTTCTTGTCGAATCTGAAGGTCGGCGATGTTCGCGAAGGAGTCGTGTCGAGTGTCGTGGCGTTCGGCGCGTTCGTCGATTTGGGAGGCATGGACGGTTTGATCCACGTGTCCGAACTGTCCTGGAACCACGTCGATCATCCGAACGACGAGGTCAAGGTGGGCGATCCGGTGACCGTGAAGGTGCTCGACATCGATTACGACCGTGAGCGCATCAGTCTGTCGCGCAAGCAGACGCAAAAGGATCCGTGGGAAGTCTTCGCATCGTCCCACGAGGCCGGTCAGCTGGTCTACGGCCGAGTGACCAAGCTGGTGCCGTTCGGCGGATTCGTTCAGGTCGGCGAGGGGATCGAAGGCCTGGTACACATCTCCGAGATGAGCACCCAGCACGTCGATGCTCCTGAGCAGGTCGTGACCCCCGGCGAAGAACTGTGGGTGAAGATCATCGACCTCGACGTTCCTCGTCGCCGAATCAGCCTCAGTATCAAGCAGGCCGCTGAAGGCGGCGAGCTGGCTGAGGAGTACCGCACGCACTTCGAGGTCGATGAACACGGCAATTGGACGACCGGGGCCGACGACGCGTCCCGTGAGTCGACATGGGCCGAGTATTACGGCGACGGCACCGAAGCGCCGGCGGCCGAGTCATCCGAAGCCTGATCAGTTCCTTTCGAATCTGACCAAACCGAGTCGGGCCGCCCTGACGACGGCTTGGGTCCGGTCGTCGACGTCGAGTTTGTCGTAGACGGCCGCCAAGTGATTTTTCACCGTCTTTTGGCTGATGAACAGTCGATTGGCGATCTCGGCTGTCGTCGCTCCTTCGGCAACGAGAAGGAGAACTTCATGTTCGCGTTCGGTCAGCAGGGAATCTCCGGCGGTCGGTTCGGGTGATGCGGACAGGACGTTGCGAACGTCGGCCGACATCACGACGTCTCCGGCAAGAGCATCATCGATCATCGCAACGAGCTCCTCGAAAGCGCAGTCCTTGCTCAGGTAACCACGTGCTCCAGCGGCCATTGCATGTCGGATCGTGACTGCATCGACATGCATCGAAAGCATCACCACACGTCGTCTCCGATCAATGGACAGGATCTCTTTGAGAGCCGAGATGCCGTCTCCGTACGGCATGGCCACGTCCATCAGGACGAGATCGGGTTCGTGTTGTCGCGTGAGACGTACCGCGTGCGAGCCGTCCGATGCCTCGCCGACCACATCGAAACCACGGGTTCGCAGGTGGATGGCGAGCAGTTCCCGAAAGAGCCCATGATCGTCGGCAATCACGATCCGAGCTGACGGACCGGACATATCGCTCATGGGTGGAGAGTACCGATAACAGGTCCTTGAGTCCGCTCGCCCTCGGCCTTGTCGTTGTCTAGGACCTATCGTGAGAACATGATTCTTGTCGGTCTCACGGGTGGTATCGGTTCGGGTAAATCAACGGTTTCCGAGCTGCTCATTGCTCGTGGCGCCATCGTCATCGATGCCGACAGCATCACGAGAGAGGTCCAACGGCCAGGCTCGACAGTTCTGACGGCGCTGGCTGACGCATTCGGAGAGCAGGTGATCGCCGCCGACGGGAGTCTCGACAGAGCTGCTGTCGCCTCCATCGTGTTCGGCGATCCCGAGGCCTTGAAGACGTTGAATTCGATTGTGCATCCCGCAGTCGGGCGTCTCATGAACGAACGAATTCTGGAACAACGCGCTACGTCGAACATCGTGATCCTCGATATTCCCCTGCTCACAGAGAATCCACGCGAAGGCCTGCAAGGCCGAATCGTGGTCGATGTTCCAACTGAGACTCAGGTCGAACGGCTGGTGCGGTTTCGGGGTTTCTCCGAGGACGATGCGCGTGCTCGTATCGCCCGACAAGCCACGCGTGACGATCGATTGGCGACGGCCGACTTCATCGTCGACAACAGCGGTACTCCCGAGAATCTGCCCGATCAGATCGATCGTTTGTGGGAATGGCTGAGAACGTTGCCCCAACTTCCTTCCGACTACGAACCGATTATCCCGACCTCGGGCCCGCCGTCGTCATGACCAACGGACGCTCGCTGAGAGTCGTTTCGGATTTCGAGCCGGCCGGGGACCAGCCGACTGCCATCGACGCGTTGTCAGCGGGAGTGGAAGGGGGGCTTCGTTTTCAGACTCTTCTCGGAATCACCGGCTCGGGTAAGAGCGCAACGATCGCGTGGACGATCGAAAAGGTTCAGCGACCCACCCTGATTCTCGCTCCGAACAAGAGCCTGGCTGCTCAGCTGGCGCAGGAGATGCGCGAATTCTTCCCTGAGAACAGAGTGGAATACTTCGTCAGCTACTACGACTACTACCAGCCCGAGGCCTATATCGCTTCGAGCGACACCTACATCGAGAAGGACTCGTCGATCAATGATGAGATCGACCGACTTCGGCATTCGGCGACTGCGGCTCTGCTCACCCGACGCGACACCATCGTCGTGGCGTCGGTGTCGTGTATCTACGGAATGGGAAACCCCGACGAATACCGGGGCCAGCTGCTCGAACTCCATTGCGGCGTCGATTACGACATGCGGAGCATTTTGCGACGGTTGGTCGATCTTCAATACGACCGGAACGACATGGCGCTCGGACGCGGCAATTTTCGTGTTCGCGGCGACACGATCGAGATACATCCGGCGTATGAGGAGTCGGTTCTTCGCGTCGAGATGTTCGGTGACACGGTCGATCGACTGACAATGATCGACCCTTTGACCGGCGAGACTTTGCGTGAACTGACCGAGGTGCTCGTCTTTCCGGCGACTCACTACGTTGCCGGAGAGGAGCGGATGCGGAGGGCAGTACTCGGAATCGAAGCCGAGCTGCAAGAGCGTCTACAGACTTTCGAGCGGGAAGGAAAGTTGTTGGAGGCCCAGCGACTTCGCATGCGCACGCAACACGACCTGGAGATGATCCAGGAGGTTGGTTACTGCAACGGGATCGAGAACTACTCGATGCACATCGACGGCCGTCAATCCGGAGAGCCTCCGTTCACCTTGCTCGACTATTTCCCCAAGGACTATCTCCTCGTAATCGACGAAAGTCATGTGGCCGTTCCACAATTGCATGGCCAATTCGCCGGCGACCGCAGTCGTAAGGACGTTCTTGTCGAGCACGGATTCCGACTCCCGAGCGCCCGCGACAACCGTCCATTGCAGTTCGACGAGGTGATGGAGCGCATCAATCAGGTGGTGTTTTTGTCGGCGACACCGGGTCCGTACGAATTCGAGAAATCCGAGAAGGTTGTCGAGCAGATCGTTCGACCCACTGGACTGGTCGATCCCGAAGTGATCGTGAAGCCGACCAAGGGGCAGATCGACGATCTGATCGTTCAGATCGAAGATCGCATCGGGCGAGGAGATCGGGTGCTCGTGACGACCCTCACGAAGAAAATGGCCGAGGATCTGACCGACTATTTGCTCGAGCATGGTCTGCGGGTCCGCTACTTGCACAGCAATGTCGACACGATTCAGCGAATCGAGATACTTCGTGCGCTGCGCCTCGGAGAATTCGACGTTCTCGTCGGAATCAATCTGCTGAGGGAAGGCCTCGATCTCCCCGAGGTGAGTTTGGTAGCCATTTTGGACGCCGACAAGGAGGGATTCCTTCGCAGTGAGACGTCGCTGATTCAGATGATCGGTCGCGCGGCTCGAAACGTGGACGGGCAGGTGATCATGTACGCCGACAAGGTCACTCCGTCCATGGAACGAGCGATCGGTGAAACGAATCGCCGCCGTGGACTGCAAGTGACGTACAACGCGGAACATGGGATCAATCCCCAAACCATCCGCAAGGCCGTCGGCGACATCTTGTCGATGTTGCGGCCCGAAGGAGAGTCGGCCCCTGTGCCGGGCAAGGACCGGCGGCGTCAGCGAGAACGGGATCGTGTTCAACGGGAACTCCGAACCTTGCCGCAGCAGGAGATGGCTCGATTGGTGCAGACGCTCGAAGAGGAGATGCACGAAGCGGCGGCCGATCTCCGTTTCGAGTATGCAGCGCGACTCCGTGACGAAATCAACGAGTTGCGACGGGAAATGAAGGACGCGGGGTAGGGGTCGTTCGGGTCGCTATCGGTAATGTCGGCCGTGTGTCCGACCAACTGATCGTCCGAGGAGCCCGAGAGCACAATCTCAAGAATCTGAGCGTCGACATCCCACGCGACAAGATCGTCGTGTTCACCGGCCTGTCGGGTAGCGGCAAGTCGTCCTTGGCCTTCGACACCATCTACGCCGAAGGACAGCGTCGCTACGTCGAATCGCTCAGCGCCTATGCCCGTCAATTCCTCGGGCAGATGGACAAGCCCGATGTCGACGTGATCGAAGGATTGTCGCCGGCGATTTCGATCGATCAGAAGTCGGCGAGCCGCAACCCGCGTTCGACCGTCGGCACGATCACCGAGGTATACGACTACCTCCGGCTGCTGTACGCACGCATCGGTGTCCAGCATTGTCCGAAGGACGGCAGTCGTCTGGCCCGCCAAACCCCTCAGCAGATCGTCGACCGCGTCCTCGCTCTCGACGAGGGAACTCGTTTTCAGGTGCTGGCGCCTGTTGTGCGCGGGCGCAAGGGTGAATACGACACTCTGTTGAACGACGTCGCCGGCCAGGGTTTCGTGAGAGCTCGTGTCGACGGCGAAACGGTCGATATCGCCGAGTTCCTGAATCGCCCTAAGAAGCTGGCCCGGTACGAGCAGCACACGATCGAGATCGTCGTCGATCGACTCGTGAACAAAAAGGGCATCGAAAGGCGACTCACCGACAGTCTCGAGTCGGCACTCCGGCTGGCCGACGGCGTGGCCGAGGTCGAGATCGTCTCCGACGCCGATCCCGAACTCCTCACCTTCAGTCAGCATCTGGCCTGTCCGAAGTGCGGTTCGTCGTATGACGAACCGGCCCCCCGTAGCTTTTCTTTCAACTCGCCGTACGGGGCCTGCGAAACCTGCGATGGGCTCGGTACGACTTTCGAGGTCGATCCTGAACTGGTGATCCCCGACCCCGATCTGGCCCTCCGCGAAGGTGCCATCGCTCCTTGGAGGAGTGCTCACACCGGATTCTTCCAGCGGATCCTCGAGTCGGTAGCCGAGGATCACGACATCGATCTCGATCGACCTTGGGCGAAGCTTTCCGCCAAGTCTCGAAAGATCGTGTTGCAGGGACTGCCGGGCACCATGACGGTTCGTTTCAAGAATCGGTACGGTCGAGTTCGCCAGTTCAACACGACGTTCGAAGGAGTGATTCCCTGGATCAAGCGCCGTCACGAATCGGCCGAGAGCGACTGGTCGCGCGAGCAATACGAGGGTTACATGCGCCAGGTGCCGTGTTCTGCGTGCGGCGGTGCTCGGCTGAAGCCGGCCACGCTCGCAGTCACGGTGAACGACCGCAACATCTCTCAGGTCTGCGATCTGCCCATCTCGGAATCGGCGGCCTTTCTGCGCGGCCTCAAACTGTCCGATCGCGACCGCATGATCGCAGAGCGGGTCGTGAAGGAGATCGATGCTCGCCTGGGTTTCCTTCTCGACGTCGGTCTGGACTATCTGACGTTGTCGAGATCAGCCGGCACCCTCGCCGGAGGCGAGGCCCAACGCATTCGGCTCGCCAGTCAGATCGGATCCGGGCTCGTCGGAACCTTGTATGTCCTCGACGAACCCTCGATCGGGCTTCACCAACGTGACAACCGCCGGTTGATCGACACGCTGTTACGCCTACGAGATCTCGGCAACACGGTGCTGGTCGTCGAACACGACGAGGAGACGATTCGCGAGAGCGACTGGATCGTCGACATCGGCCCGGGTGCCGGTGAACATGGCGGGGAAGTCGTGTACAGCGGTCCGGTCAAGGGCATCTTGAAGTGCAAGGAGTCGGTGACCGGCCAATACCTGTCGGGCAAGAAGGTGGTACCCGTCCCCGAACTACGGCGCCAACCCGGTGATCAGTGGCTCGAGATCGTCGAGGCCCGTGAGCACAACCTGAAGAACCTGAACGTCAGGATTCCTCTCGGGTGCTTCGTCGCTGTCACTGGTGTGTCCGGTAGCGGGAAGAGCACTTTGGTGCGAGACATCCTTCTCCCGGTTCTGATGCAAAAGATCTACAAGTCGAAGGAGGATCCGGGTAAGCACAAACGGATCAACGGGGTCCAGTTTCTCGACAAGGTGATCGACATGGATCAGTCTCCGATCGGACGTACGCCGCGTTCGAATCCGGCGACGTATACCGGAGTGTTCGACGGGATCCGAAAACTGTTCGCCTCCACAGCCGAAGCCAAGGTGCGTGGATATCAACCGGGTCGCTTTTCGTTCAACGTTCAAGGAGGTCGTTGCGATGCATGTTCAGGCGATGGAACCATTCGCATCGAAATGCACTTCCTCCCGGACGTCTACGTGCCATGTGAAATCTGCAAGGGAGCCAGGTACAACCGAGACACCTTGGAGATCACCTTCAAGGGAAAGAATATCTCTGATGTGCTCGACATGCCGATCGAGGAGGCGCTCGGCTTCTTCTCGAATCAGCCGGCCATCGCACGACACATGCAGACGTTGGTCGACGTCGGACTCGGCTATGTGCGTCTCGGCCAATCGGCGCCCACGCTGTCGGGTGGTGAGGCGCAAAGAGTGAAGTTGGCGACCGAACTCGCCAAGCGGAGCACAGGCCACACCATCTATCTGCTCGACGAACCGACCACTGGATTGCATTTCGAGGACGTCCGGCGCCTGCTCACCGTCCTGTCACGCCTCGTCGATCAAGGGAACACCGTGCTCGTGATCGAGCACAACCTGGACGTGATCAAGACTGCGGACTGGATCGTCGATCTCGGTCCGGAGGGCGGGCACGGTGGCGGAACTGTCGTCGCCGAGGGTCCGCCGGAGGTCGTTGCCCGAACGAAAGGTAGTCATACGGGGCGCTTTTTGGCCGATCTGCTGTCGACATCGGCATGAGGGTGCACTCCTAGGCTGACGGCATGCGCGAACGCCCGACCGGTATTCCTGATTCTCCGGGCTCGTATCAGTTCAAGGATTCACATGGCCGGGTGATCTATGTCGGCAAGGCGAGCAGTCTTCGTTCTCGTTTGTCGAGCTACTTCCAGGACCCGGCACTCCTACATCCTCGAACGGCGCAGATGGTGTCGGAGGCCGAGACCGTGGAGTGGATCACGGTACGCAACGAACTTGAAGCCTTGATGCTCGAGTACACACTCATCAAGGAACACCGTCCTCGCTTCAATATCCGACTCCGTGACGACAAGAGTTATCCGTTCCTCGCTGTGACGGTCGATGAAGAGTGGCCGCGTGCCTTCGTGATGAGGGGGTCGCGCCGTCAAAGATCGCGATATTTCGGTCCGTATGCGCATGCGTACGCAATACGTGACACTCTCGACCTCCTGTTGCGGACGTTCCCCATTCGTACCTGTAGCGACGGGACGTTCGAACAACATCGTCGACTCGGCCGACCCTGTCTGCTGTACCACATCGAAAAGTGCAGCGGCCCGTGCGTGGGAGCCGTCGAGCAGGAGGCGTACTCGACGCTGGTTCGCGATCTGTGCCGATTCATGGACGGCGAGACGGACGATGTCGTCGACGGCCTTCGATCCGACATGGCGCGGGCATCGCGGGATCTGGAGTTCGAACGAGCGGCTCGCCTTCGTGACCGTCTTCAGTCGGTCGAGCGGGCCCTGGAGAAGCAGCAGAT
>CBFHWN010000025.1:0-28452 GCA_965659595.1 uncultured Ilumatobacteraceae bacterium
GGTCGGTGGTGGGTGCCCCGCCCCGCATGGGGCGGCACCCCGACGTTTGGCCCGAGTGTGAAATGCCGACAAGACTGAGCGGGACCGAAGGAGTGGCACAGTGGCGCATGCGACCGGCCAATGGCAGACGTCTGATCTGAGGTTGTCCGCCGATCGCCGACGATCCGATTCTCGGATGCGTTGGCTCTTCACGGCAGCCGCCCTCACGACTCTTGTCGTCACCTTGCTCATCATCTTCATTTTGTTCCGTGATGCTTGGTCGTTCTTCGCTGAGGTTCCCAAGGCCGACCTCTGGACCCTGGGTTGGTTCCCGCGACGGGGTCTCTTCGACGTCAGGACTCTGTTGGTCGGAACTCTCATGGTCACCGGAATCGCCATGCTCATTGCCGTGCCCCTCGGTCTCGGTGTGGCGATCTATCTCTCCGAGTTCGCTCGACCCCGGGTTCGCAAGTTTCTGAAGCCGATCATCGAGATCCTGGCCGGCATTCCGAGCGTGGTGCTCGGCTACTTCGCCATCTCCTTCATCAATCCCAACATCATCACGGCTCTCGTCGGCGGAGCCAACAAGGCCTTCAACATCGCGGCGGCCGGAGTCGCAGTCGGCATCCTTACCGTCCCGATCATCGCTTCGGTGACCGAAGACGCGTTGCGCGCCGTTCCTTTGTCATTACGTGAGGCGTCCTATGGTCTCGGAGCCCGTCGAGTGCCGACGGTCTTTCGGGTCGTGCTACCGGCGTCCATCTCTGGTGTGGTCGCCGCACTCATCCTTGGAATCTCCCGCGCCATCGGAGAAACGATGGTCGTGGCAATTGCCGCTGGAGCCGTGGGCGGTGGTCTCTTGTCGACCGATCCGTTCAAGCCCGGCCAGACCATGACGGCGGCCATGGCTGCGCTCGGTTTCGGCAGTGATCAGGTGGCTGGCGACGGACTCGCATTCCAGAGTCTGTTCTTCATCGGGTTCTTGCTCTTCGTGCTCACCCTGTTGCTGAACCTCCTGGGTGACCGATTGGTGCGACGCGTTCGAGAGGAGTACTGAGATGTCGCTCACCACACCCGACCGTTTCGGTGCTCGCTCGGCCAACGACGTCACTGTTCGACTCACATCGTCCAAGCGCGACGTGAAAGGTCGAGCGGTCGAGTGGACGTTGTTGTCGACGCTCTTGATCTCGCTGTTGATCCTCGTCGCTCTGATCGTCAACCTGGTCGATCGCGCGTGGCCGATTCTGTCAGGACGCCTCGGTGACTTTCTGAGTTCGGGCATCGACGCGTCGAGTGCCGCCGATGCCGGTGTGTGGCAGGCGATCCGTGGCACTCTCATTCTTTCTGTGATCGTCGCCATCGTGGCGTTCCCACTCGGTATCGCTTGTGCTGTGTATCTCGAGGAGTACGCAGGAAAGTCGAAAGTCGCCGGACTCATCCGAGTCAATGTCCGAAATCTTGCCGGTGTGCCATCGATCGTCTACGGAATCCTCGGCCTGACGATCTTCGTGAAGTTCGCTGGTGGTCTCACCGGAGGACGAACCGTGATCTCGGGTGGACTCGCGCTGTCGGTGCTGGTCTTACCGGTGGTGATCATCACGGCCTCGGAAGCGTTGCGTGCCGTTCCACGGTCGATTCGTGAGGGCGCGCTCGGCGTGGGCGCCACGCAATGGGAGACCGTTCGCTCGCACGTCCTGCCCTCGGCGGCTCCCGGCATCCTGACCGGTACGGTCCTCGCCCTGTCGCGAGCGGCCGGGGAAGCAGCGCCCATCCTCCTCGTCGGGGCCGTGACGGGTCTCCTTCGCACGGGCAATCAGAGTCTCTGGACACAGATCACCGAAGGTGGATTCACCTCGATGCCGGTGGCGATCTTCTCGTACGCCCGCCAGACCGGGGCCGACTTCCAGGCCGTGACAGGAGCCGCGTCGCTGATTCTCTTGATCCTCGTGATCCTCATCAACGGCCTTGCCATCTGGCTGCGAAATCGATTCGAGAGGAGCTGGTGATGTCGGTGCACGATTCATCACTGACCTCGACACGGCAGAATGGAGAAGTGAGCATGTCGAGTGACCTCGAGACCGAGCAGGTGCCGGTCTTTCGTACCCGTGATCTGGCCGTCTACTACGGCGAGTTTCGCGCTGTTCGCGATGTGAACGTCGATATCAACGGCCAGGAGATCACGGCCTTCATCGGCCCGTCCGGCTGCGGCAAGTCGACGGTGTTGCGTTGCTTCGACCGCATGAACGACCTCATCGTTGGTGCTCGTGTCGAGGGCAAGGTCGAGTATCACGGTATCGATCTCTACGACCGTGACGTCGACGCCGTCGAGGTGCGTCGCCGAGTGGGCATGGTCTTCCAGAAGCCGAACCCCTTCCCGAAGAGCATCTACGACAACCTGGCTTTCGGCCCTCGGCTCAACGGCGTGAAGAAGAAGGGCGAGCTCGACGACATCGTCGAGTCGTCGCTCAAGCGCGCTGCGCTGTGGGACGAGGTGAAGGATCGGTTGAAGGCGTCGGCCATGGGCCTTTCAGGAGGTCAGCAGCAGCGTCTGTGCATCGCCCGATGTATCGCGGTCGAGCCCGACGTGATTCTCATGGACGAGCCGTGCTCGGCTCTCGACCCCATTGCGACGGCTCGCATCGAAGATCTGATGCAGGAGATCAAGCGAGACTTCACGATCATCATCGTCACGCACAACATGCAACAGGCGGCCCGTGTGAGTGATCGCACGGCCTTTTTCACCACCGAGGTCAATCCCGAGAGCGACCGTCGTACAGGTGTGCTGGTCGAGTTCGATGCGACCGAGAAGATCTTCTCCAACCCAGGTGACGAGCGAACCGAGGCCTACGTCACCGGTCGGTTCGGCTGACAGGAATGGCCATGGAAGAAGCTCGCAAGAGTTTCCACAAGGACCTCGCAGAGGTTCACCAGGAACTCGTGCGCATCTCGGCGTCGATCGTCGAGAGCATTCCGCGCGGGACTCATGTCCTGATCGAACAGGATCTCGCTGAAGCCGAGCGCATGATCCTGGCCGACGACGACGTCGACACCCGAACCGTCGACATCGAGTCACGGTGTATCCAGATCCTCGCCCTTCAGGCTCCGGTGGCAGGGGAGTTGCGGCAGGTTGTCTCGGCCCTCAAGATCTGCGGAGAGCTCGAACGCTCGGCCGATCTGGTGGTGAACATCTGCAAGGCCGCTCGGCGAATCTACGGACACGAGTTCGACCCGCGTTTGCGCGGACTCATCGTGAAGATGTCCGATCAGGCTCGGCAGCTCTTCAGCGAGGCGACCGGCGCCTATGCGTCGGGCGACGCATCACGCGCTGCCGCTATCGACGACATGGACTCGTTTCTCGACGACCTTCAGCGCCAGTTCATCCAGGCGATCTTCGAATCACACGCTGCGGGCAGAATCGATCTACAGGTAGCCATCCAGTTGGCCGTGGTGGCGCGCTTCTACGAGCGCATCGGTGACCATGCGGTGAACATCGGAGAGAAGGTTCGTTTCGAGGTGTCAGGCTGGCTTCCTGAGCACTCGGGTGCCGAGCGATTTCGAGCTCGTCAGGCCTCGTCGTCGAAGGAGGGGTCGTCGTGAATCGCACCGCTCAGGAGAAACTCGACGATCTACGCGATGAGACCCTCGCTCTGGGTGAGCTCCTCGTCGAGTCCATCCCTCGTTCGACCAAGGTCCTTCTGGATCAGGACATGGAAGGGGCTGAGTACCAGATCCTGGCCGACGACGAATACGACGCCCGATCCATTGCGTTGGAGGAATCGAGCATTTCGCTCATGGCTCTTCACGCCCCCGTGGCAACTGAGCTTCGGCATGCGGTGGTCGTCATGAAGATGTCGGGTGAGCTCGAGCGGTCGGCTGACCTGGTGACCAACCTGTGCAAAGTTGCTCGCCGCATCAACGGACATCCTCTCGATGCACGTCTGTCCGCTCTGATCGAGCGTATGAGCAATCAGGCCCATCTGCTGATGAAGCAGGTGATGAACGCCTATGCCAATCGCGATCTGGCGGTTGCCAAGTCGGTCAGCGACATGGACCTGTACCTCGACCAACTGCACAAGCAGTTCATCCAGGCGATATTCGAAGCCCACAGTGACGGCAAGATCGACTTGGCGGTGGGGATCCAAATGGCCAAGACGGCTCGCTTCTACGAGCGAGTGGGCGACCACGCCGTCAACATCGCGCGCCTGGTCGAGTTCCTCGTGACGGGGGTACTCCCTCCGGCAGGTGATCATCATCGCGACGGACGCGGAGATCTGACGCCGATCGGCATCGAGCGGCCTCCGAGCGGCGCATGACCGTTCTCCTTGTCGTCGTCGCCGTGGTGATCGGCGTCGCCGTCGGAATCGTGATCGAGCGGCGTCGAAAGTACGCGTCGACGATCGCGGATTCGATCGAGATGACGACGGCCTCCAATTCGGGTGACGTGTTGCTCGAGCAGGCGATCGACGCCCTCGGCATCGGCGTCGTCGTGGCATCGGCCGACGGAGAAATCGTGTTCGGAAATTCGATCGCGGGTGGCTCCACCGGCGCGCTGCACTCCGACGTCCTGGTCGAGGAAGCCATCGAGATCCACGTTCGGGCGGCTCTCGAGGGTCAGACGCGGCGACAGACGATCGAGTTGTTCGGGCCACCTCGTCGAGTGGTGTCGGTGTCGGCTGTGCCTCTCGCCGATGGCGGAGCAGTAGCCATCATCGAAGACGTGACCGAGCGGTCACGACTCGATGCAGTGCGTACCGACTTCGTGGCCAACATCAGTCACGAACTGAAGACCCCGGTGGGTGCCTTGTCGGTTCTCGCCGAGGCCTTGGCGGACGAGGACCAGCCCGAGGTGGTCCAACGTCTCGCCGACAAGATGGTGCACGAGGCCATGCGGGCCGGCCGAACGATCGACGATCTGCTCGAGTTGTCACGTATCGAGCTCGGTGGCGATGCAGTCAAGGATGTGGTGCTCGCGTCGACGGTGGTCGACGAGTCGGCGAGTCGCGTGCAGTCGCTCGCAGAGCGGAAGGGAATCGAACTGCTCGTTCTGGCAGCGAACGACCGAGTGAAGATTTCGGGAGATCGTCGTCAATTGGTATCGGCCCTCGGAAACTTGGTCGAGAACGCCGTCAAGTACTCCGATGCTGGTTCTCGAGTCGAGGTCTCGGCGTCGTCGAACGGACGTTGGGTCGACCTGGCGGTCAGAGATTTCGGTTTGGGGATTCCCCAGAAGGATCTCGATCGAATCTTCGAGCGCTTCTACCGTGTCGATCGAGCACGCTCGCGTGAGACCGGCGGGACCGGTCTCGGTTTGGCCATCGTCCGCCATGTGGCCACCAATCATGGTGGGGAAGTGAAAGTGGCAAGTGTCGAAGGTGAGGGTTCCACCTTCACACTGAGGATCCCGGCTGCCGTCGGTCTCGTGTCAACGAGCCTGCGAGACGCGGGCTGACAGGGCAGGGAGACGACGTCATGGCCACGCAGACGGTGTTGCTCGTCGAAGACGAAGAGAGTTTCGTCGACGCTCTGACTGTGGGCCTGAAGCGCGAAGGGTTCCGAGTCGAGGTGGCGCGTGATGGACTCGAAGCGCTGAATCGCTTCGACCTGGTGCAGCCCGACGTGGTGTTGCTCGACGTGATGTTGCCCAAGATGTCGGGAATCGACGTCTGTCGGCAATTGCGCAAACGCACCCAGGTTCCCATCATCATGGTCACGGCCAAGGGAGCCGAGATCGACACCGTGGTCGGCCTCGAAGTGGGTGCCGACGACTACATCACCAAGCCGTATCGCATGCGCGAACTGGTGGCGCGTATGCGGGCGGTGATGCGCAGGGTCTCTTCCGAGCGTGGTTCGAACCCGGCCGAGATCGACGGTTCGACCCTGGAAGTTGGTGACGTCGGCCTCGACCCCGACGAGCACATCGTGCGCGTGCGAGGTGAGCACGTACAGATGCCATTGAAGGAATTCGAGCTCCTCCATCTACTTCTCGCAAACGCGGGTCGCGTACTCGCTCGCGAGACCCTGATCGATCGGGTGTGGGGTATCGACTACGTGGGCGACACCAAGACTCTTGACGTACACATCAAGAGGTTGCGCGCCAAGATCGAGGACGAACCGTCCGATCCGAAGCGAATCGTCACGATTCGCGGTCTCGGCTACAAGTTCGACCGTCCTCGTTGAACGTGTCCGGTGTCGGTGCGACACGACACCTAACATGACGACGTGAGCGACGCCGAGAATTCAGCGCCATTGGGTCGTCGCCGCTCGTTTCACCCCGAGCCGAAGTTTCAACATCAGTTCCGGGCCTCGCCCTTCACCCGCCTGGTACGGGTGCACGCACTATTCGCCGCTGGTGAAGCATCGATGGCTGTTGCCCTGGCCGACTCGCTCTTCTTGTCGATCACACCCGGCGAGGCTCGAAGTCGTGTGGTGCTCTTCCTCGCCATCAGCTTCGCGCCCTTCATCGTGCTCGGACGTTTCATCGGACCCGTGATCGACCGGATGCCCGGCGGTCGTCGATTGCTCGTCGTGCTCATCGCCACCTTGCGAGTCGCGGTCATGATCGCCATGGTGTCGCAACTCGAGTCACTACTTCTCTTCCCGCTGGCGTTCCTCGCCATGGTCCTCAACAAGACCTATGGCGTGTCGAAGTCGGCCATGCTCCCGTCGCTCACCAAGAGCGAGGCCGACCTGGTGGAGGCCAACGCGAAGTTGGGCGTGACTTCCGGAATTATCGGGTTCGCCGGAGCGGTGCCCGCTGGTCTGCTCAGCCTCATCTCGCCGAAGGCCACCCTCGTATTCGGTGCCATCTTGTTCGGACTCGGCGGGCTGGCTGCCATGCGACTGCCGCGGATGCAGGTGGCTCGCAGCGATGCCGGAGAACTCGAGATTCGCGAACTCCGCCAGGCCGGAGTCGTCATCGCCGCCTCGGCGATGGGACTCGTGCGAGCCAGCGTGGGCTTCCTCTTCTTTCATCTGGCGTTCTGGTTCGCCGATCCTCAGCGTTCGCAGGTGGTCGGCGTGGCGAGCAACGGACGATGGAAACAGGTCGAGTATCACTTCGGTCCACAGTTCGGCACGTTCTGGTTCGGTGCCGCCGTGAGTCTTGCGGCGGTCGGAACACTCCTCGGCAACCTCAGTGCGAAGAGGTTGAGTCGTTTCAAGTACGTGGAAACTCTGCTCGTCATCGGATTGACCCTCATCGGTGCAGCCGGCATCGTCACCGCCGTAGCCGTGACCACCGTCGTGGCGTTGTTGATGGCGGCCACGGTCAACTTCGCGGCGGCCATTGCCAATATGGCCTTCGAGACGATCGTTCAACGTGACGCGCCCGACGTGAACCGAGGACGGGCGATTGCCAATTTCCAGACGCGATTTCAGTTGATGTGGGTGGCGGCCGGACTCGTGCCCGTTCTGTTCCATCTCCCGGGTTCGGTCGGCTTCGCCATCGTCGCCGGTCTCGGCCTGTCGGGGGCGGGGGCCTATTGGTTCGGCCTCAGTCAGGTTCGACGTGGTGCCACCGATCCGCAGACACTGCGGTCGTACATCGGATCGCGGATCAGTCGGCGTCGCTGATCTCGAGGCGAGCCAACCACAGCCCGGGGGCTTCCAATTCGGCGGGAGTCGGCAGGGAGGTTTCTCGATCGAACAACGGATCGAGGCCGTCAGTTCCCGCTCGTTCGACCACACCGGCGACGAAGGCCTTGCCCTGTTCGACACGGGAGCGGTCGAGGCGGAGTCCGAGGAGCCGCTCGACGAAGGCGGTTTCCTCACCCGATTCGATACGACGGCGCCGAGCCGCTTCGGAAATGCGCGCTGGATTACCGAGGATGCGCGCTCCCACCTGATCGGCGATGTGATCGGCCCAGCCGACCACGAGAGAGAGAACGGCGTCGAGGTGGGGTTGCAGGCGATCCTGTTCGGGGGAGCGCATGGCACCGAGGAGGACTTCGGGATCACCGAGAACGCTTTGTAGAGACTGCATGATCTGCATCGGGTCTGACGACTCGATCGACGACAGTTTGTCCATGATCGCGTTGGGGTCGGGGCGGAACGCCGCCACATGAGATCGAACGAGCCGCTCGATCTCGGCGGCGACGTGTGGAACCGAGATGATCGTGTGCAACGTGAGCTCATTGATCAGTGTCCACATCCGAGCATCGTCGGTGGACAGGTTCCAGTCGACGGCGAACTCGTCGATGTTGGTGAGCACGAACATCGGGGCGCGACCGACTAGGCGGGGCAGAGGAAGGTCGTACTGGCCGAGTGAGCGCTTACCAAGAAGCCCGACCATCGATCCGACCGTCATTCCCATCATCGTGGGCGCGAGGAGTCCCGAGAACTGTCCGAGCATGGCCGCCATCGGATCGTCGTCGGCTCCGGCCTCGGGCTTCTGGGCGAGTGCAGTGGCCAGATCAGTGAAAAAGGGTCGGTAGTCGTCGAGCGTGGAATCGACCCAGGAGGTGCGGGTGACAACGGCCGGTTCGACGGCCAACACCGGGTGGGTTCGCTCGGTGACGGTTTCGAGTTGGTCGACCACGATGCGCCCGAGATCGACGAACGCCATGCGCGCCGTCGGATCGGGGTTGGCTTCTGTCTGTCCCCCGGTGGCGGTGAGGAGAGCCACTTGTCGGGCGGTGTCCCACTGGACCGGGCCCTGGTCGGCGAACATCTTCATCATCTCGCCGAAGAACGGGAGTCCGGCGAAGGGATTCTGGCCGTCGTCGTCGGAATCCCCGAACGGAAACGGTGAACCATCAGCCATACGTCGAGCCTACGTCGCCCGATTCAGGTGTCGCTCGACGACTAGCGTCACGAGGGTGACGATCAGTGAAACACGGCACGATCCGCCGAATCGATCGTCGAACGACCTCGTGACGGTTCTGGTCACTGGTGCATCGTGGCCGCTCGGACGCCGCGTCGTTGCACACCTTCGTGCCGACGAGCGGTATTCGGTCGTCGAGATCGAACGTGGTGTGCGGTCCGACGTTCCAGCGATCGACGCTGACCACACCGAATTGCCCCGTATCGACGTGGTGGTTCATCTGGCGCCAGGTGACCACGACACACTTGCCGCTCGTGGCCGAAGTGCCGCGGTCGGAACTCCCGAGCTCTTGGCCGAAGCCACTCGTCGCCAAACCACACATCTCGTCGTTCTGTCGTCGGCAATGGTGTACGGCGCGTGGCCCGACAATCCGGTGCCGCTCACCGAAGACGTCGCGCTGAGGCCCGACTTCGGCTTTGCGTTCGCCCGGCAGCTGGCGACCGTCGAGCAGATGGTTGACGATTGGCGTCTGACCTCACCCGAACGCATCGTCACCGTTCTGCGCCCGGTGCCAGCCATGGCCGCCGACGGCACGTCATCGCTCGTTCGTGCGCTGGCCGCCGGTATGGGTGGCCGCCTCGGCGAGGACGACGTTCCGGCTCAGTTCTTGCACCTCGACGACCTGGCGTCGGCGGTGGTTTTGGCGGTCGATGGTCGCCTGTCGGGTATCTACAACGTGGCTCCCGACGGGCATGTTCCTGGCTCGCGTGTGCGCTCGTTGTGGGGTATGGCACCTCGAATTCGACTGCCCGATCGGGTGGGTGAAGTCGTGGCCGACCTGCGGTGGCGTTTTCAGCGGGGGCCGATTCCACCCGGATTGCGGCCGTACGTGCGCTCGCCTTGGTTGGTGTCGAACGGAAAGTTGCGGGCCGAAGGCTGGTCGCCCACCATCACGAACGAGCAGACCTTCGTCGAGGGAACCGAAACCAAGTGGTGGACGATGCTCACTCCGAAGCGCAAACAAGAACTGGCTCTCGGCGCGATGACGGTGTCGATCGTGGGTCTGGTGATCGTCGTGGTTCGCGCGTTGCGACGTCGTTAGTCGGCGGCACCCAAGCCTTCGAACAAGCTCGACAACACCGACTGGATCGATTTGGTGTCGATGAGCACCACGTCGTTGCCCTCGTGTGTGCAGAGGCCGACCAGTCGTCCCGAACGATCGATGACCGGTGCACCTTCGGCGATCGAGAACGGATCGAACGTGGTGCTACGGGTTCCGATGATTGCGCGACGGTCTTCAGCGAGCGACATCACGCTCATTCGGTGGGCTCGTTCCGAGATCACGACCACTTCTTGATCACGCGTGATCGGAACGTTGGGGAGACTCACGTTCGGAGCTGGCTCGTCGAGCGGAAGGGCCAGAACGGCGACGGAATTCACCGCGTCGACGTGGATCACTTGGACGTCGTGCGCACTGCCATCGGTGAGTCGGACGCGTAGTTGAGAACGGTTGCCGACGGCGGCCAGGGTAGTGACGAGTAGTGGCCCTTGTTCGACCAAGACGGCGATCGGAGCGTCGGAGCGCGAGTCGTCGAGACTCACGAGTTCGATGTCGGCCCCCGAGAGTCGGATGGCAGCCGATGCGTCGGATCGACCGGAGACCGGGCGGGCGATGAGAGCCAATCCGACGACGACCAGAACTCCGGAGGTGATCGAGAAGGCGGTCACGCCTCGGCCGACGGAGCGAAACGAGGTGGAATCGATGATGTCCGACCCGTTGGCGACCGCCATTTCGGAAGGGTGTCGCCAGGTGCGCTCGTGGGGCGGGAGAGGTGCCGGTCGAAAGTCGTCGGGATCGGGACCCGATGGCGAAGTGTGCTCTCCCACGAATACGTGAGACTAGTGATCGTTCGCTCGCGTGTGTTCGCGGGCGGACACCCATCGGGTAGCCAGGACGCCCGCTACCATCGGCGTGTGCTCTCGGAACGGTCGGACGATCACTGGTTCGCTCTGACTCCCGACCCCTTGTCGATTGCCGAGGCCTACGACTGGGCGGTTCATCCTCGCTGCGGAGCAGTGGTGGTCTTCTCCGGCACGGTTCGCGATCATGCCGAAGAGGCCGGAGTGCGCCGTGATGGCGTCACGCATCTGGTGTACGAAGCGTACGACGAGCAGGTGTTGCCCCGATTTGCGACGATCGTCGACGAGATGCGGGTGCGGTGGCCCGACCTCGGACGGGTCGTCATGTGGCATCGAGTCGGCCGTCTCGAACTCGAGGAGTCGTCGGTCGTGGTCGCGGTGTCGTCACCTCATCGTCCCGACTCATTCACCGCCGCACGCTTTGCGATCGATGCTGTGAAGTCCTCGGCTCCGATCTGGAAACTCGAAGAGTGGTCCGATGGTCGCGACTGGGGAACCGGTGCGACCACGATCACCGATGCATCGCGAGTCGAGTCCGTCGACGAGGCGTCGTCGCGATGACCGTCGTTCTCGTCGGCGTCGTAGCGGTGTGCCTTGCCATCTTCTTTGCGCTGGCGATTGCTCGGCGTACGCCGTCGAGTGACGACGGAGTCGCGTCGTTCCGCAAACATCTCGACGCGCTGTCACCTGAAGCACGCCGACAAGTGATCGATCGAATGAACGAGACACAGAAGCCGAGCGGGCCGAGCGACCCCGACGATCCGGGGATCAGCCATGGCACGTGACCTAGCGATCGATCTCGGAACCGCCAACACCCTCGTGTACATGAAGGGTCGCGGCATCGTGTTGAACGAGCCGTCGGTGATCGCTCTCAATCGTCAGACCGGAGAAGTATTGGCCACCGGGCACGACGCTTGGAACATGATCGGCCGCACCCCGGGCTACATCGTGGCCGTCCGCCCTCTACGTGGGGGTGCCATCACCGACTTCGACGTCACCGAACGAATGATCCGTTTGCTCCTGCAACGGGTGGGTGTGAGCCGATTCACCCGGCCCAAGGTGGTCATTTGCGTACCTTCGGCCATCACCGAGGTCGAGCGTCGGGCGGTGACCGATGCCGCCCGTCGGGCCGGCGCCGCTGATGCCCAGTTGATCGAACAGCCCATGGCGGCGGCGATCGGCGCCAACCTGCCCATCGACGAACCGGTCGGCAACATGGTGATCGACATCGGTGGCGGAACGAGTGAGACCGCCGTCATCAGTCTCGGTGGCATCGTCGCCCTCGAAGCCGTGCGTGTGGGCAGTTTCGACATCGACAACGCGATTCAGAACTACGTGCGACGCGAACACGGCATCGCAATCGGCGAACGGACGGCCGAAGAGATCAAGCTCGCAATCGGCTCGGCGGCGGCCACTCCTGACGAAGTCGAAGCCGAGGTGAGTGGGCGCGATCTGATGATGGGACTTCCAAAGACCGTCATCCTCACACCCGAAGAGATCCGTTATGCGATCGACGATGTCGTCACGCAGATCGTCCAATCAGTGGTGCGGTGTCTGGCCAAGGCGCCGCCCGAACTCGCTCAGGATTTCCTCGTTCGTGGCATGTATCTGGTGGGTGGTGGCGGCCTGCTTCGCGGACTCGCCGATCGCATCGAGCGCGAGACCCAGGTTCCGGTGCGCATGTCGAACATGCCTCTCGAGGCAGTGGTGCTCGGAGCCGGACATTGCATCGAGAACTACGACGCCTTGAAACGCATGTTCATGGGGCAGCGACGCTGATGTCCGAGACGTCGACCGACATTCGCTTCGACGTCGTCCGACAGCACATCGGGGTGATCACCCTCGACCGCCCTGAAGCCCGTAATGCCCTCACGTTCGGTATGTACGCCGAACTCGAACGACTCGTGCGCGAGGCGCCCTTGCACGGGGTTCGCTGCCTGGTGATCACCGGAGCCGATCCGGCGTTCTGCAGCGGTGACGACGTGCGTCAGGTCATGGGTGGCGGCGACTCGGACCGGGTCCCGGTCACGAGCGAGCGAACCCCTCGACTCACACCGGCCGCCGATGCACTGTTGTACACCGATCTGCCGGTGATCGCCGCCGTGAACGGAGCGGCCGTCGGATGGGGGATGGAGCTCGCACTCATGGCCGACATCCGAATGGTGAGCGAGAAGGCCAAGTTCGGCGAACTGTTCGTGTTGCGCGGTCTGGTGTCCGATGTGGCCGGCATCGGCCGGCTGGCTCAACTGGTGGGTCGCGAGCGAGCGGCCGAACTTCTCTTCACCGGTGACGTGATCGACGCGACCACGGCGCGTGAATTCGGCTTGGTGTCACGCGTGGTGGCGCATGACGACCTTCTGCCGACTGCTCTCGATCTGGCCGGGCGCATCGCCGCCAATCCTCCTCTCGCCGTGCAACGGCTCAAAGCCGGTCTGCGCGACGCACTCGATCCCGATTGGCGAGAACTCGGAGCCTGGGTGTCGTCGACCCTCGGTGAACTCTTTGCCACGAGCGACCACCGGGAAGGTGTTCGGGCCTTCCTCGAAAAGAGACCACCGAAGTTCACTGGGCAGTGATCGGAACCAGATAACCGTCGAGTGACAGCACCCACATGCGGTCGAGGTGGTCGGCGAGAACTCCGACCGACGACGGAACCTTCCCGAGGGCGAGAAGTCCGCAGGTGTCGAGACCTCCGGGTTCGACACAGAGTGCCCGCACCACACCACTGCAGAAGTCGGAGAAGAGATACCAGTCGCCGACGACGTCGATGGTCGAGTCGCGCATGACTGATCCACCCGAGATGGAGCAGTCGCCGTCGACGTGTTCGTATTCGAACACGGGCGCCACGTCGCGATAGGAGAGGTGGCGGTCGGACTGGTCGGCATTGAAGGGCCGCGTCCCTTCCCATGCACTCCAACCGAACGAAGAACCCGGCAGGTCGCCGATGTCGACGAGGTTGACTTCCTCACGTTCACCTTGTCCGACGTCGGCGATCCAGATGTCGTTCGTGAACGGGTCGATCGAGATGCGCCAGGGGTTGCGCAGACCGACCGCCCAGATCTCGGGTGTCGGGTCGTCCGAAGCCGGGTCGAGCCGTAGAACTTTGCCGAGGAGTGATTCGGGGTCGAGTGCATCACGGTCGGGGTCGCCGGCCGATCCGCCGTCACCAGTGAAGACGAGGAGGTGTTTCCCATCGGGGGTGACGGTGAGATCGCCTCCATTGTGATTGGAGTAGGGCTGATCGATCGTGAGCAAGTCGATGCGAGAGCCGGTGTCGAACGAACCGTCGTCGTTCACTTCGTAGCGGGCGACCACCGTGTTGCCGTTCAGGTCAGTGTGGTTCACGAAAGCCTGAGCACCGTCGGATGAGTAGCTGAGCCCGAGGAGTCCGCGCTCGCCTTCGGCCCGGGTGGTCGTGCTCATGTCGAGGAGGACGTCACCCGGCGAACCGTCGTCGTTCATACGTCGAACGACCCCCGTTCGTTCGACGACGTGTGTCTCGCGTCCGGCCCACGACGTCATGTCGACGGGTTGCGTCCAACCGCCGACCGGTTCGGCCAGCGTGGCATCGAGAGATGGGGAGATCATCGTGGGTGCCGACGTGTCGTCAGGCAGGACCGGTGCGGTGTCGGTGGAGATCGGTTGGAGGACCGAAGGAGCAACCACCACCTCGTCGGAGGAACTGCAGGAGACCAGAAGTGCCGACAGCGCGACGAAGGTGACTGAGCCCAAGTGATGTCGAGACGAGCGAGTGCGTCTCACGATCGCTCGCGACGGATCAGACCCTCCTGCACGACGCTGATCGCCAACTGTCCGTCACTCGTGTAGATGGAGCCGGTGGCCAGACCACGAGCATGCGAGGTGGTGGGTGTGCTCTGGTCGTAGAGCAACCATTCGTCGGCTCGGAACGGGCGATGGAACCACATGGCGTGATCGAGGCTGGCCATCTGGACGTCGTCGGTCCAGTTGAGACCATGAGGGAGGAGGGTGGTGTCGAGCAAGGTCATGTCGCTTGCGTAGGTGACGATGCACGCGTGCAAGGTGGGATCATTCGGAAGCGTGCCGTCGGCGCGCAACCACACCTGCTGTCGATCAGATGGTTCGCGCGACCGCGACATCGGGTCGCCTCCGACGTAGCGGACGTCGATCGGTCGCGGCCGGTCGTACCACTCGCCGAGCATGTCTTTGTGCGGAGCCATGCGCGTCTTGAAGTCGGGGAGCGATTCGGGTCGGACGACCACCGGCATCTCGGCCTGGTACGACATACCCTCTTCGGGAGCGTGGAAACTCGCCTGCAGGTTGAAGATGGCCTGACCGTGTTGGATGGCCACCACTCGGCGGGTACTGAAGCTTCGGCCGTCGCGGATCCGGTCGACGTCGTAGAGGATCGGAGCCGTGGGGTCGCCTGGGCGCAGGAAGTAGGCGTGGATCGAGTGGACGCGACGGTCGCGGTCGTCGACTGTTCGCGAAGCGGCGACCAGAGCCTGGCCGGCCACCTGGCCGCCGAAGACGCGCTGGCGGTTCTCCTGTGGGGATCGGCCACGGAAGATGTTGACTTCGATGGGCTCGAGATCGAGCAGGTCGATCAGACCTTGAAGGGTGTCGGACACTTGGGCATTCTCGCACGGGAGACCACCGGTTGCGAGGCGAAAATGTCGAGGAGGGAGCGGACTAGGGTCGCCTCATGGCTTTGCTTCCTCTCGATCCCGACCAATTGCTCTCCACCACGCGGGCCGTGCGCAAGCGGCTCGACTTCGAGCGCCCGGTACCCGACGAACTAGTACGCGAATGCGTCGACCTCGCCATGCAGTCGCCGTCGGGCTCGAACAACATGACCATGCAGTTCGTGGTGGTGCGTGACGAGGCCACGCGCAAGGCGATCGGCGAGATCTACCGACAGTGCTACGCGATCTACCAGTCGATGGACGGTGTGTACATCCGCTCGATCGACAAGGGTGACGACTCGGCCAACGCCCAGCAGCAACGCTCGGCCGATTCGGCTGACTTTCTCGGTGAGCACATGGGTGAGGCTCCGGTACTCGTGATCGGCTGCACCCAGGGTGCACGCGCCGATGGCATGCCCGGAACGGTGGTGTCGTCCGTGATGGGCAACGTCCTCCCCGCGATGTGGAGCTTCATGCTGGCGGCACGGGCGCGTGGACTCGGTACGTCGTGGACCACCGTGCACCTCATGATGGAGCAACAGGTTGCCGACGTTCTCGGCATTCCGTTCGACTCTGTGCAGCAGGTGTGTCTGTCACCGTTGGCGTTCACCAAGGGGACCGACTTCAAGCCGGCCAAGCGTCCGCCGGCCGACTCGATCATCCACTGGGACGCGTGGTGACCGATCATCGACGCTGAAATTCGTGCCGTCGCCCTGTCGGCGACTGGCTTCATGCCCCCCGACGAAGGTGATGCGTTGTACGACGCCGCCTGTGCAGCCGGAGCGGCTGTACCTGATGCGCCCTTTCTCGAAGTGGGTTCGTACTGCGGTCGTTCGACCGTGTGGCTCGGTGCGGCGGCTCGTCGGGCGCGCACCCTCGTATTCGCCGTCGACCACCACCGTGGGTCGGAAGAGAACCAACCCGGCTGGGAATGGCACGACACGACTCTCGTCGATTCCGACACCGGTCGCCTCGACACACTTCCGCACTTCCGGCGCACCATCGCTCGCGCCGGACTCGACGATGCGGTCGTGGCGGTGGTGGGCGAATCACCGGTGGTGGCTCGCTGGTGGAGAACGCCGTTGGCCTTTTTGTTCATCGACGGTGGACACGGAGTCGAGCCCGCTCGTCTCGACTACGAACTCTGGACGGCTCATGTGTTGCCGGGCGGAACTCTGGCGATCCACGACGTGTTCCCCGATCCGGCCGACGGAGGTCGACCGCCCTACGAACAGATCTATCGACCGGCTCTGGAGAGTGGGCTCTTCACCGAGGTGTCGGCAACCGGCAGTCTGCGGGTGTTACGTCGTCTCTAGCCGAGGCCGGCGAATCAGTTGAGACTGGCCGGTGTCGATCGTTGGGCGGCGCGCAGTCCGGCCCAGGCCAGATCGCTCACCTGACGAGCGATCATGTCGGGATCGAAGTCGTCGCCACTTTCGACAAGTCGGCGTGACACCCCTTCGGTCATGCCGACGATGGCATAGGCAAGTGTGCGCCGATGATCGGGGTCGATGTCGGCGGTGATGAGCGGTTCGATGAGGTCAGCGATCTGAGCCGTGAACGAGCGGACGATTTCGTTGAACTCGGGATCACGGCGCGAGCCACCGGCGAACAGAACCCGGAACGCATCGTGGTCGTCGGCCACCCAGCGAAAGAAGGCCGAGAACCCGAGGCGAGTGCGTTCACGTGCGTCGGCGTCGGCCAGAGCCCGGTAGGCGATCGCTTCGATCATGCGTCGGCCGGCTTCTTCGATAACAGCGACGTAGAGCTCACGTTTCGAATCGAAGTGCTGGTACAGCACGGGCTTGGTGATGCCGGCCGCATCGGCGACGTCGTTCATCGACGTCTGGTGGAAACCGTGGGTGGCGAAGGCATCGAGTGCGACGGCGAGAAGCTGCTCACGTCGTTCGGCGGCGGGCATTCGCATGGCCATACGGGTCCGATCGTAATGCGACTTCGATCAGAGTCCGCGTTCGCGGTCGTCTCTTTCGGCCGCTTTCACGGCGTATCCGAGAACGATCGCCGGAGCGAGAAGGATCGATCCGATCACCAGGCACACCGTGATCGCCGTGACGATGGGACCCTTGAAACCGAAGGCGAAGGCCATGACGAAGAGAGCGATGGCGACGGCGAACAGCAGATAGCCGACTCGGTTGGCGATCAGAGTCCAGCGGGCGATCTTGGTCCGTCGAGCGCGGACGGGGTCGTGTTCGGCATCGGGCACACGCGCACCCTAGCGACTACGGTTCGTCCGTGGCCGTGCGACATGAACGACGTGGACACGTGCTCTCGGTCACGATCGATCGCCCGGAGACGCGAAACGCTGTCGATCTCGAGACTCTGCGCTCGATCGAGAGCGTCATGGCCGATCTGGGAGACGCGCGAGTGGTGGTTGTCTCGGGTGCCCCGCCGGCATTCTGTAGCGGTGCCGACCTGACTGGCGTGGAGTTGGGGGAGTTCACCGACACTTTGCAGCGCGTGTTGATGTCGTTCGGAACAGCGCCGGTGATCACAATGGCGGCGGTCGACGGACCGGCGCTCGGTGCCGGCTCACAATTGGCAGCGGCGTGCGATCTACGCATGGCGACTCCCGAAAGTCGATTCGGAGTGCCGGCCGCCAAGTTGGGATTGGCCGTCGATCGTTGGACGGTCGATCGGCTGGTGCAGGAGGCCGGAGCGAGTGTGGCGCGCCGCATGTTGCTGACCGGCGAGCCAGCGACGGGATCCGATCTGCTCGGCGGATTCGTGCATCGGCTCGGAACGGTCGACGACGCAATGGTGTGGGCGCAGTCGTTGTGCGATCTGGCACCGCTCACGATTCGTGCGCACAAGCTGGCTCTGGAAGCGACGGCGAATGACGACGAGATCGAGGCCGCTCGCTTGGCGGCGTGGGCGAGCCAGGATGCCGACGAGGGACGTCGAGCCTTCAAGGAGAAGCGCCCACCCCTCTTCCGCAACCACTGACGAACTTGGTCGATCAGAGATTGGGGGGCAGCAGTCGGTTGACGTTCTGGAAAACGAAGTACAGAACGACGAAAAATGGCGCAGCAGCCAACGTGCACGCCAACAATCGGCTCAGCCAACGCCGGTAGATCCACCAGCCACCGGCCACGACGCCGAGAAGAATGGTGACCCAACCGAGAACGTGGGGCCAGGCGGCCGGATCGGAGAACCAGCCTTCGCTGAACGTCTCGACCTCGAAGTCGATCGTCGAAACCGAAGGAGTGGTGTCGTCGGACGTGGTGTCGACGGGAGGAGTGGTGATCTCGGTCGCAACGGTCGTGTCGGTGCCGGCCGTCGCCACGCCGACGACCGTCGACTCGGTCACTTCGGCGGTGATGGGTTCGGTGGCGTAACGGAACGGGCGGTCGTCGACGACGGCCGATCGCGACCGGTCGAGTTCGGCGGTGACGATGAGCCGCTGTTTGGCCGAGAACTCGGGATGGCACGTGGTGAGAGTGAGAAGTGCCCGTGTCGGATCGGTGGTGGCGACGACCCACGAATCCTCGGGTTCGACGACGAATGCCTGTGTCACTTGGTACAAGAATTTGCGGCCGCGAACATCGGTGAGGACGATGTCGTCCCCGACGTCGAGTTCGTCGAGCTGCCGGAACGGTTCGCCGTACGTCGTTCGGTGTCCGGCGATGGCGACATTGCCGAGATGGCCGGGCTGAGGAGTCATCGGGTAGTGGCCCGGACCCTTCTTCAGATCGGATGCGGCGACACCGGCCACGACGAACTTGGACACACCGAGATCGGGGATCTCGATGATCGCGACCGGATCACCTTCGTCGACGGCCACCGGACGGATGGGGTCGATCACATTCTCTATGTCGATGCCTGGCGAATCGATGACGTCGTCGACGACGGCTGTATCGGGAGCCAGGGTGCCGACGGCAATCTCGCCCGGTCCGTCATTTGCGTCGTCAGCGCTGGTGGAGTAGTCGAAAAAGGTGTCCTCCAGATGGTTCTGGGCTTGCGACTCCTCGATTCCGGTTCCCCACAGTTGGTAGCCGACGAAGAGAAACATCAAGATGCCGAGGACGATGAGCGACTGTCCGAGTCGACCGAGAAACCAGTACCAGTCGCGTCGACGTACTGGTCGGGGATGAGTCACGTCGGGCTCCACGAGGATCGAACGCTAGTGGTGGAAACCCCGCAGATAGCGTCGCTGACGTATGTCCATCGACGGGTCATCAACCTCTTCGGCAGCGATCGATCTGGTCGATGTCGTAGCTCTCATCGGCTCGTTTCCAGCTCTTGCCGGTGCGACGATGCACGTCGATCGTGGTGAGATCGTGTTGTTGCGCGGTCCGAATGGTGCCGGAAAGACCACACTTCTCCGTCTGTGCGCCGGGCTGATTCCGGTGGAACGTGGGACCGCCTTCGTGCTCGGGCTCGATTTGTCTCTCGATCGTGACTCCGTTCGCCGTCGGGTGGGACTCATCGGACATACGAATGGTTCGTATCCCGACCTCACCGTCACCGAGAACGTGCGCTTCTGGGGACGGACGATCGGCGCCACCGACGAAGAGGTCGCGTCGGCGATGGAACGAATGAAGATCGACGGTCGACTCGCCGACGTACCGGTGTCGCGTTTGTCGGCCGGTCAGCGACGGCGTACGGCGCTGGCATCGCTCATCGCGCGACGGGCCGAACTCTGGTTGCTCGACGAGCCGCACGCAGGTCTCGATGCCGATGGACGCGACGAACTCGATTCGGTTCTTCGCGCTGCTGCGTCGGCGGGGGCCACGATCGTCGTGGCCAGTCACGAACTCGAACGCGCCGGCTCCCTTGCCACTCGACAGTTCGAAGTGGTGGCCGGACAAGCCCGCTCCATGGATGTTCGACCGTGAGCCGATCGTCGACGTTCCGCGTGGCTCGCCTCGTGGCCGCCAAGGATCTGCGTGTCGAGTGGCGGTCCCGAGTCGTGTCGAATCAGGTGTTGCCGTTCGCCGTGCTGGTGATGGTTCTGTTCGCCTTCGCACTCGACAGCGATGCCGTCCTCGAGCGCGTGTCTCCCGGTCTCGTGTGGCTCGCCACCATCTTCAGCGTGCTGTTCCTGGTGGCTCGCACCTATGCCGTCGAGACCGCCGACGGGGCCCTCGACGCACTCCGGTCGGCGGGGGTCGACCCCATGGGCATCTTCTTCGGCAAGACGGCCGCCTTGGCCGCCCAGCTTCTCGTCCTGGAGGCCCTCCTGGTGTCGGCGGCGGTCGTGCTCTACCGGGCTGATCCGAGCCCGTCGGGCATCGTGCTCTTGGTCACGACGGCCCTGGTCGCGACTGTCGGATTGGCAAGCGTCGGTACGCTGTATGGAGGTCTCGCCGCCGGTGTCAAGGGACGGGAAACACTTCTCCCACTCCTGTTGCTACCGGTGGTGGCACCGGTCCTGATCGGCGCCACTCGGGCCACCGAGTCAGCCTTTCGGACCAACGGCATCGCAGTGAGCGAGGGCTGGCCTTGGCTGGGTCTGCTCGCAGTGTTCGCCGCGATCTTCAGTGTCGTCGGAGCAGTCGCCTTCGGGTCGCTGATCGACGAGTGAGCCGAGACGAGGAGATTCGATGACCGCAACAACCGTCGACATGAAGCGGCGGGAACGCGTCACCGGCACTCCGTTCACTCGCGGTCTCGGTGTGGTCACCTTGGTCGGCATCGCCTGGCTCGTACTGTTCGGACTCGTCGTCACCCCCGCCGATGTCAATCAAGGTGAGTCGGTGCGCATCATGTACGCCCATGTTCCGGGCGCGTGGCTCGCTTATCTCGCCTTCGTCGTGACGGCCATTTCCTCGGCCATGTATCTCTTCCGTCGCACACGATCGCTCGTCTGGGATCGCATTGCCGGTGCCTCGGCGGAGATCGGTGTTCTCTTCATGGGAATTTCGCTCGTCACCGGAAGCCTGTGGGGTCGTCTCACATGGGGCACTTTCTGGACGTGGGACGCCCGCCTCACCACCACTGCATTCCTCTTCGTCACGTATGTCGGCTACCTCGCGGTCCGCAATCTGGGTGGCACCCACCATCAGCGCGCCCGGCGGAGCGCAGTACTCGCGCTTCTTGCCGTACTCGAGATCCCACTCGTCCACTTCTCGGTCGAACTCTGGAACTCGCTACATCAAGAAGCGAGTGTGGTGGGCAACACCGACGTCACGATGGACGGCCTCATGCTCTTCACTCTGTTCCTCGGCGTGATCGTGTTCACGCTCATGTACGTCTGGATGCTCATGCATCGTCAACGCTCGCTCACGCTGCAGGACATGGTCGACGACATCGGTCTCGACGTCGCTCTTGCCGCCCGTCGCGCCGAGGCGGGTGCGTCGTGAAAGATGTCGGTTTCATCGTGGCGAGTTACGTGGTCACCTTCGGGTCGATCGGCTTGTTCGTGTCGTTGGTCGTCAGTCGTGCTCGTCGTGTGAGCCGCCAGATTCCCCCGGAGGATCGTCCGTGGACCTGACCCCTCGTCCCGCTCCTGATGCGCCGCCGTCTCGTCGGCGACGAAAGCTGATCCCGACGCTCGTACTCGTGCTCGTGATCGGTACTGGTGCGGTGATCGTCACACAGTTCCTCACGTCGGCGATCGACTACTACTGCAATGTCGACGAGGTGGGTGTGAAGGACGGTTGTGATCCGGGTCGCCGTCTGCGCATTCAAGGTGTGGTCGACGAGGGCTCCGTGCAGAACGACGGTGTGGTCACCTCGTTCTCGGTGTCGTTCAACGATGCGCAACTTCCGGTGCGTTACGACGGTGAACCAGGCGGGATTTTCAAAGAGTGCATTCCGGTCGTGGTGCACGGTGTGGTGCAGGACGGTGTGTTCCTCGGTGATCGGATCGAAGTGAAGCACTCGAACGAATACGCAGCCGACAACCCCGATCGGGTCGACGAAGCTGCTGATGATGCGCCGGAGGACACGGCGTGCTCGCCGTCGGTCTGAACGCCGCCGCCGGACGCGGGGCCATTCTTCTCGGCGTCCTCGTCTGCGCGTTCGGCATCGTCGTCACGGTAGCTGGGATCCGTCAAGGCAACCTGCGTGTGCTGCGCTCGACGGCTCGCTATTCGTACGTGGCGTTCGCTGCGGCCGCGATCGCCTTCTTGGTGATGGAACGCGCGCTCATCACACGCGACTTCAGCTTGGCGTACGTGCAGCAAGTTGGATCTCGCAGCACTCCGGCGCTTTACAACGTGACGGCACTCTGGAGTGCCCTCGAAGGCTCGATTCTCATGTGGATCCTGATCCTCACCGGTTTCACAGCGGCAGTGGCGGTCAAGTTCCGTCGCCGCCGTGATGACGTGCTCTTGGCCTGGGCCATGGTCGTCATGATGGTGGTCAGTCTCTTCTTCTTCCTCTTGGCGTTCGGTCCGGCCGACCCCTTCGCGCTCGGACCATCCGGTGTCACCGATGGACCCGGTCCGAATCCGCTGTTGCAGAACCACATCCTCGTGGTGTTCCATCCGCCGATTCTCTATCTCGGATACGTGGGCTTCACCGTGCCTTTCGCCTTTGCGATCGCCGCGTTGATCACCGGGCGCGTCGGAGAGGGTTGGCTTCTCGAGACTCGACGCTGGACGCTGTACTCGTGGGGTCTTCTCACTGTCGGCATCGTTCTCGGTGGTTGGTGGAGTTATGAAGTACTCGGCTGGAGCGGTGTGTGGGCCTGGGATCCGGTCGAGAACGCCAGTTTCCTGCCGTGGCTCACCGGCACGGCCTTCTTGCACTCGGTGATCGTTCAGGAGCGTCGTGGCATGCTTCGGGTCTGGAATCTGAGTCTCGTGATCGCCACCTTCAGTCTGACGATCCTCGGCACGTTCCTCACTCGATCAGGTGTGATCAACAGTGTTCATGCATTCGCCGAAGGAAGCGTGGGCCCTTGGCTCCTTGTGTTCTTCACGATCGTGGTCGCTGTGTCGGTCGTACTGATCGGTTGGCGTGGCGACCGTCTGCGAGCTCCGGGCACGATCGACTCGCCACTCAGTCGTGAGGGGGCGTTTCTCGCCAACAATGTTCTTTTCAGCGTGTTCGCCTTCGTGGTCTTGCTCGGCACCGTGTTTCCGTTGATCGTCGAGACCTTCCAGGATCGTCGTCTCGTGGTGGGAGCACCCTTTTTCGACCGCATGACGAAGCCGATCGGCCTCACCATGCTGTTCCTCATGGCCGTCGCCCCGGTGTTGCCGTGGCGTAAGACCACGGGCGAGGTGTTGCGCGACCGGCTTTTTTGGCCAGCCGTGTGTGGTCTGGCCGCTCTCGCCTTCGCCGTCGTCATCGGTAATGCCGGATGGGCGCCTCTTCTCGCTTTCGGTCTCGGCGGATTCGCCGCCGGATCGGCTCTGCGTCAACTGGCTCTGGCCACACGTCGTAATGGTTGGCGCGGATTCGTCGGACGGGCCAATGGCGGCATGATCGTGCACCTCGGTGTGATCGTGATGTCGGTGGCTCTAGCGGCATCGGGCGCTTACACCCGTAGTCAGGAATTCGTGATGGAGGTCGGTGACACCGTCGAGTTCTCGGGCCACACCTTCACGTTCGAGGGACTTGCGCTCGAGACCGACGAGGTGAAATCGTCGTTGAAGGCCGCAGTGCGGATCGACGGTGGACCGGTGTACGAGCCGGCTCGCAGCAAGTACTTGCTGCAGGGCATGGACATCGGAACGCCGAGCGTGCGGTCGGGCTTTCGGCACGATCTGTATTTGACACTCGAGGGAGACGTTCGCCCCGATGACACCGAAGCTCGCATCAAAGTGTTCGTGAAGCCCATGATTCTCTGGCTCTGGATCGGCGGAGGCCTCCTCGCACTTGGCACGGTTCTGTCGGCGTTCCCCGGGCGGCGACGTCGTCCCGAAGCTCCGGTGTCCGAAGGCATCTCGTCACGCGACGAAGAAGAGTCACATGTCTGAGCGTCGTCGAATCGGCCCGTTGGTCGCCGGGGTGATCGCAGTGGTGATCGTCTTCATGGTCACGATCTTCGCGGTGGCGGCTGGACGATCCACCGAGACCGCCGACTCTCCACTACTCGGTCGTCCCGCACCATCGGTCACGAGCACCACGTACGACGACACCGCATTCGATCTGTCGCGACGTCGCGGTTCGTGGGTCGTCATCAATTTCTTCAACTCCACGTGCGTTCCGTGCAAACGTGAACATCCTGAACTGGTCAAGTTCCACCAGGCGCAAACGAGCGGTGGAGGAGTCGGTGCTGAACTCGTCACCGTGGTGAACGACGACAACGAAAATGCCGTTCGCAAGTTCTTCGCCGACAATGGCGGCGACTGGCCGATCGTGCGCGACGACAACAGCGAGATATCGGTGGCATTCGGTGTGGCCAAGGTTCCCGAGACATGGATCGTGAGTCCGACCGGCCTGGTGGTCGAACGGTTTGCCGGTGAGGTCACGGCCGAACTGCTGGGGACCGTGCTCGAGATGCTCGATCGAGGTGCGGCGTGAAACGCTTGAAGGGTCCGCTCGGTTGGTTGGTTCTCCTCTTCACCGCGGTCGTGTTCTTGGCCGTTGGCATCCAGCGTGATTCCGGTCCGTCCACTCCGCAGGAACGAATCGATTCTGTGTCGCAGCGTCTGGCCTGTCCGACGTGTGACGGGGAGAGCGTCTACGAGTCGCGGGGTAGCGCCTCGATCGCCATCAAGCGCGAGGTGGCTCGATTGGTGGGCGACGGCCAGCTCACCGATGGTGAGATCGTGCGCACCATCGAGGCGAGTTTCGGCAGTGATGTCTTGCTCGTTCCGCGTTCGTCAGGACTCGAGGGTCTCGTGTGGGCTCTTCCGGTGGCGGTGGCCGTCGTTGCGGTGGTCGGCATGGGTTTCGTGTTTCGACGTTGGCGTCGAGAGAACCGAAACCTGATTGCGACCGACGATGACGAGGTACTGGTGGCTACTGCTCGTCGCCAGCGGACACAGTCGTGACCCCTGAAGAACGGTCGATACGTGAAGAGGAGCGCGACTTCCTGCTGACGTCGCTCGATGACCTCGAACGCGAGCGACGATCGGGCGACGTGACCGACGACGACTATCACGCTCTGAAGGAGTCGTATACGGCGCGGGCTGCCGCAGTACTACGTGAACTCGACGATCGAGGGCCGACCGAATCGTCGACCGAGCCGCCGGTCGAGTCGACGAAGGGCACGAATCGATCACGACCGTGGAAGGCCGTGGCGATCGGTGCCACCGTCGTCGCTCTGGCCGTAGTTGCGGGAATCGTGGTGGCCAACAGCGCCGGCGAACGCCTGCCAGGTCAGACCATGACCGGATCGATCGGCGATGGCAGTGTCACCTCGCTCCTGGTCGAGGCACGAGCCACCGGTATGGCCGATATTCCGCGCGCCGTCGATCTCTATTCGCAGGTGCTGGCTGTCGAACCCGACAACGTCGAAGCACTCACGTACATCGGGTGGCTGACGGTGTTGTCGGCCACTCAGGATCAGACGTCCGAGATCGAAGTGGTTCGGGAGCGATTCCAATCGGGTCTCGTTCTCTTGCGACAAGCGACTGTCGTCGACGACTCGTATCCCGATGCCCACTGTTTCCTCGGGATCACCTTCTTTCGGTTCATGGACGATGCGGAAGCGGCTGGCCCCGAGGTGCAGAAGTGTCTCGACTCGAATCCTCCCGCCGAGGTGGCGTCACTCGTGGAAGGTTTGGCGGCCGACATCGCGAGCGGCCAGCCCTGATCGAACGGTCGGTCAGTCGTCGTCCTGAGGTGGTGGCCAACAGGTGGCCGCGATCACATCGTCGCCGTGTCGGTCGAGAACCCATACCGACGCCTTGCGCCAGTCCGGGTCGGAGAGCATCTCGGCGCCGCGCCGTTGCAGAGCGGTGATCACCTCAGGGATCACGTCACCATGACTGCAGAGCACCGAACCGTGAGGGAGAGTCGACATGAGTTCCAGAGCACCTTCGAGCCGAAAACCTTCGGCCAGACGGTCGTCGTCATCGATCGAGACGTCGAAACGGGTCGACAGAGGTTCGATGGTCTGGCGGCATCGGACGTACGGACTCGACACGAGTCGTAGACCCGATTCGGGGACCACGAGATCGGCGATTCGTCCGCACACTCGTTCGGCTTGTCGCCAACCCTTCTTGGTGAGGGGGCGATAGCGATCGTCGCCGTCCCATTTCGAGCGATCACCCGCTTTGGCGTGACGAACCAGGAAGAGCGAGTCGGGCACGGGCGAAAGTTATCAGGGGTCCGACGACGCGATTCAAACGCCGTTGCGTCAGAATTTCAGGTATGGGATTCTTCGAACGCAATCGTCAGGAGACGATCGAAAAGGGGTACGACTCGTCCCGTCTGCCTCCCGGCCAGTACCTCACCGATCGCTTTCCAGTGCTGCACGTGGGTGATGTGCCCACGTATGCGCCCGGGGAGTGGAACCTGTCGATCTTCGGACTCGTTCACCAGCCGTTCACCCTGACGCTCGATGAACTGAAAGCTCTGCCGGCCACCACACTCACCTTCGACATTCACTGCGTGACGAAGTGGAGCAAGTTCGACACCAGCTGGACGGGAGTGCGGGTACGCGATCTCTTCGAGATGGCCGGTGTGCAGCCGGAAGCCACTCACGTGATGGAGCATGCCGAGTTCGGATACAGCACCAACGTACCGCTACCCGACATCTCCACCGACGAAGCTCTCGTGGCCTACGCGTACGAAGGTGAAGAGATCGAAGCCGAGCACGGCGGACCGGTGCGCATCGTGATCCCGCATCTGTATTTCTGGAAGAGCGCGAAGTGGGTGCGCGGCCTCGAGCTGCGTCCGTCCGACGCCCCTGGCTTCTGGGAGCGGAATGGCTATCACATGTATGCCGATCCCTTCCGAGAACAGCGCTTCTGGAACGATTGATTCAGGAATCGGGCTGCACGAGCTTCCGCAGCTCCGTAAACATCCATGTGGCGACTTGCTCGGCGCCGCTCGTCGAGTAGTGGAGTCCATCCACCCTTTCGATCGCATCGCAGTCGTCGGGAAACGACGGACACACGATGTCAGCGAGCGGAAGGAGGGTCGTGCGACTCGGGTCGATCGACTCCCGAATCGTCTCGGACTCGCAGAGAGTTCCACGCGCCCGTTCGGATGGAATGTCGAGACGTGGTACGGGGAGGACGATCGCGGCGCGACGATCGCCGGCCAAATCCTGTAACCAGTTGATGCGCTCGCGAATCGCATTTCGACCTTCGTTCGCGCAGAACTCGAGCGGTGAACCTTCCCAACTCAACTCGCCACCGGTTCCTCCCCACCAGAACACCACGACATCCGGGTCGCCGTTGCTCATGATCTCGTCGAAGGACTCGATGAAGGGTGTGCACAGGTCGGGCAGGTATTGATCAGCTTCGTGAGGCGATGGAACGCATGCGGCCTCGGCCGACACGCCGACCACGAAACCCATCTCGGTACCCACGTCGGCGATCTGACGGCTGGCCAAGGCCGGAACCGAATCTCCGATCACGAGAACGCGCGGTGCGTTCGTCACTGTGTCACCCGTCGACGACTGTGATGACCGGTCGCTCGTCGGGAGCGAAATGGAGGAGACCACGTCGTCGGACGGGGCGACCGGTTCGGCGACGGCGACACCGACCGACAGAGCGATACCCGTTGATGCAACGATGGCTACCGCTAGGCGCCGCGTCGAACGTCGTCGCCTGATGGGATGCTCGACCACGCTGTACGACACCGCGGCGAGTGCGATCGAGATCACCGTCACGAGAACGAAGCGCAGCCAGGTCGCCGTGTCCTCGAGTGCGAGAGCGATCGGGCGATGGAACAAGTAGAGACCGTACGACCACAGTCCGAGACGACGAAGGAGCGGATTGCACAGCGGACCGCTCGTGATCGCGGCGGCCGAGATCACGGCCACGAGTCCGCAGAGCGAGATGGCGAGCATGCGGCCGCGGAACATGTCGATGTCACCGACACCGTCGCGCGCCAACCAGGCACCGAGGGCGAGCGATGCGACAAGAACGAGATGATTCGCCCACGACGGCAGACGGCGGAACGAGAAGCCCGCGACGAGCGCACCGAGAGCAAAGGTCGACGCCCGGGTGTCGGCGCCTTGATAGAGGCGGTCGATCGTCCAACCGTTCGACGCCCCATACGAGGCGAGGCCGAACGAGGCGACGACGATCGCCG
>CBFHWN010000026.1:0-27898 GCA_965659595.1 uncultured Ilumatobacteraceae bacterium
CGGGACGGCACACCGACGACGGACCGATCATCAGGGAGGTCGATCGGTGTCAGAACCGAGTCGGACGACTCAGCGTCCGGCCCAGGCCGCCCGAGTCGCCTCGAGGGCCGGAGCGGCCAGCGGGACGTAGGGCACCTGACCAGCACCAGTACCGATCACGGCAAGGCCGGCATCGCTCAGGTAGAAGTCGACGAAGGCTTCCAGTGCGGGGCTTTCGGCCAACTTGCTTTTGCTCACATAGATGAAGAGCGAACGAGCGATCGGGTACTCGCCACCGGCGATCGAATCCGGGGTTGGTTCGACACATCCGTCACCTCCATCGACCTGCAGCGGCTTGATCACGTCGAGGTTCTCCTCCACGAAGGCGAAGCCGACCCAGCCGAGCGAGGTGGTGTTGGCGGCGATGCCTTCGATGATGACGTTGTCATTCGGGCTGGCGGTGTAGTCCGGGCGGGGCAGATCGTCCTCGGCTTCCGTCGCCTTGGCGCCGGCGCCCAGCACGATCTCGACGAAGGAGTCGAAGGTGCCTGACTCTTCACCGGGTGCGGTGATCGTGAGCGGAGCGTCGGGGTACGGAGCGTTGATGGTGCCGAGATCGGTACCGACGGCGGCCCGCAATTCTTCGGCGGCGTCATTGGCGTCGCTCCAGTTGTTGCGGCCAAGGGCGTCCGGACCGAGCAGCACCCACAGGTCGCCGAAGCTCACGCATTCGATCGCCGAGTTCTCGGACGATGTGATCACAGACAGACCGTCGATGGCCACTTCGAGCTCGACGTACTCGATTCCGGCCGCCGCACAATCCTCGGCTTCCGCGTCCTTGATCTTGCGTGACGCATCCGAGATGTCGGTCTCACCCGAGCAGAACTTGGCGAAGCCGTCTCCGGTACCCGGGCCTTCCACGGTGATGGCCACGTTCGGGTTGGCGTCACTGAACAACTTGGCGACAGCGGCGGTGATCGGCTCGACGGTCGACGATCCGGACACGAAGATCGAACCTCCGAGATCCGAGCCCGAGCCATTCGACTCACTCGGAGCCGACGTCTCGTTCGACGACGAACTGTCGTCACCGCCACAGGCGGCGAGGGTGACCGCAGCAGCGGCGACCAGAGCAACCAGGTGCTTACGCTTCATTGATATCTCCTTTTCGGGGGTCACGGGTTCACGTCCGTGCGGTGCGAAACGTAGGAGGAGCACCTGTCCGCCATCTGTTCACCAGTTGAACACGAGGTGAACAACGTCGAACGGTTCGGAGAACGACGCGTCGTACCTGCTCAGGGGCTACCTGAAGTCTTCCGGGTTTGGCGTTTCGAGGCCCATTCGTACATCTCTCGCTGCGGGTGGGGCTCGAACATCGTGGGGCCGATGCGTTCCCAGGACGCGTCGGGGCGCATCTCGAACGACGGGGCTCCGTCGGCCAACAGAACGTCGAACGTGTGGTCGAGCCACTCCTGATGCCGCGGATTCACGAGTGGCGTGAGGACCTCAACGCGTTTGTCGAGATTACGCGCCATGAGGTCGGCCGAACCGATCAGATGCAACGGTTGTCCGTCGCCCTGGCCGTTGGCGAAGCGGTACACGCGAGAGTGCTCGAGGAATCGGCCGAGCACTGAACGCACACAGATGTTGTCGGACAGCCCGGGCACACCCGCTCGAAGACAGCACAGGCCACGCACGACGAGGTCGACGCGAGCACCCTTCTGCGAGGCGGCGTACAACTCATCGATCATGTCGGGATCGGCGATCGAGTTCACCTTGATCGTGATGTGTCCGCGCTCCCCCATCGAAGCCTCGCGTCGGATGAGTTCGGTGAGCCCGCTGCGCAGATAGTCGGGAGCCACGAGCAGTCGTTCGTACTTCACATCGCGGGAATAGCCAGTGAGGTGATTGAACAGCTGTGCGGCATCGGATGTGAGGTCGGGTTCGCACGTGAAGTAGCCAAGGTCTTCGTACAGCCGTGACGTACGCGAGTTGTAGTTGCCGGTGCCGAGATGCACGTATCGACGCAGTCCGTCTTCGTCTTCGCGCACCACCAACACGCACTTGGCGTGAGTCTTCAGACCGACGACTCCGTACACCACATGAACCCCGGCGCGTTCGAAAGCCTTGGCCCAGGTGACGTTGACCGCCTCGTCGAAACGCGCCTTCAATTCCACCAGCACGGCAACCTGCACCCCGCGTTCGGCGGCTCTGATCAGGTGCCGTGCGATGGGACTGTCACCGCTCGTTCGGTACAACGTCATCTTGATGCTCTGCACTCGTCGATCGTCGGCGGCCTGTGACAAGAACTCTTCCACCGAGCTGGTGAAGCTCTCGTACGGGTGGTGCACCAGCAGCGCGCGTTCGCGAATCACCGAGAAGATTGACCGTTCGGACTCTTCGGCGGCCGCCAGACGACCGGCCGTGACCGGCAACCATTGATCGTCCTTCAAGTCGGGACGATCGACCGCGTGCAACTGCATGAGGCAGCTGAGATCGAGAAGCCCTTCTACCGGAAACACGTCGTGTGGTTGCAGATCGAGTTCTTCCACCAGAAGATCGACGATCGCCTTCGGTGCTCCGGCTTCCACTTCGAGGCGGACGGCACGACCGAATCGACGTCGACGCAATTCGAGTTCGACGGCCTGCAGGAGATCGTCGGCTTCTTCGTCCTCCACGCTCAGGTCGGCGTTTCGGGTGATACGGAACATCGCGACCTTGCCGATCGTCATACCCGGAAACAACGTGTGCAGATGAGCCTCGATCACTTCTTCCACCGGGACGAACCGATCACCTCCGGGTAGCGACACCAGACGCGGGAACACCGTCGGCACCTTGATCCGGGCGAAGCGCTCCTCGGCCGTGACCGGATCGATCACGTTGACGGCCAGGCTGAGCGCCAGGTTCGACAGGTACGGGAACGGGTGAGCCGGATCGACAGCAAGGGGTGTGAGTACCGGGAAGATCCGCTTTTCGTAGATGTCGGTGCAGTGCGCTCGTTCGTCAGGGCCGAGATCGGCCCATCGCAACAAGGCAATCCCTTCCCGCTCGAGTTGAGGGATCAACACGTCGATCAGTATCCGCTGCTGACGAACAGTCAACTCTCCGACCCGCTTCAACACCTCCGCCTGCTGCTGTGCCGGGGTCAGACCGTCGAAGAGCGGTGTGGTGACACCGGCCGCTTCCTGATCCTTCATAGCGGCCACGCGCACCTGGAAGAACTCGTCGAGATTCGACGAGAAAATGGCGCTGAACTTGACTCGCTCGAGGAGGGGAACGCCTGGTTCGGTGGCGAGTCGAAGCACCCGCTCGTCGAACTCGAGCCAACTCAACTCGCGATTGAGAAAGCGCGACTCATGGGAAGGCGTGTCCATACGAGGAGAGTTCACCGGATTCATGGACCCCACCCCTCCGGGTTCACCTCGAATTCATCGAGAAATCAGACGGCTTCTTCGTCGAAGCCCAGATCCCATTCGAGGGAGATGTTCTCGCGCTCGGCATCGCGCATGATTCGCTCGCGGTTGCGCTTGAACTGGGGATCGTTGTACGGAAGCAACACGAGACGGGCCAACGCCCGGCTGCGGAATTCTTCGACCAAGGTTCGGTCGCCGTAGTCGCCGACCACGTCCCAGTGGGGTGACACCGGGCCGAGAAAGACGATGCGCACATGTGCACGAGGCGGTTCGTTGGGTGCGTAGACGTCGGTCATGGGTACTCCTCCGCCGGAATCGGGTGGATTCTGGACTTCCGTACCGGCGGTAAACCGCTGGTCACAGGCACGCTATCGGCGAAACGGCCGGCTCGGAACCCGGTGTGGTTCTTCGTCACTTTCACCTGACTGGATACCGACCTTGACCGATGCTTGACTGACAGGAGCCGGGAACTCCGACAAGGTGAGGGACGTCAAAGTCACTGACCTGGAAGACCCGGCTTCCAGCGGGCGAAGCGGGCGGAAACCAACTTCGCACAAGGAGATGTCATGAACGAAGAGATCACCCCTCTGGTCGACGAGGATTCGGCGACCGGCTGGATGGCCCTCGGCAATTGCCGTGCGCACCCACCGGCCATGTTCTTCCCGTCCGATGGCTCGGGCGTCGATCGGGCCCGCAAGATCTGCGCCACCTGCCCGGTGGTGTCGCAATGCCTCGAATACGCGCTCGAGCACCACATCGACCACGGTGTGTGGGGCGGCTGCTCAGAGCGTGAGCGGCGACGTATCGCCAAGCGACGACGCCTGAGCGTGCAATCGATCTGACGCCCGATCAGTCGGACGAACGAGATGATCAGTCGGACGACGTGGAGTCGCTGTCGTCCTTGGCGCCCTCGTTCAGGCCCTTCTTGAATTCCTTCTGGGCCTGACCCAGGTTGCGCGCCAGCTTCGGAATCTGCGATCCACCGAAGAGGACCAAGATCACGACGAGAACGACAATCACTTCCGGACCGTCAAAAAGGCCTGCAAACATGAGGTCAGGCTACCACTGGTGTCGACACCGGCACTGGCAGAGTGGGGTCGTGCTCGAGTCAGTGGTCAACGTGAGCGAAGGTTGCGACGCCCGTCGTCTGGTCGAGATCGACCGGGTGTGCGGGGGTGATCTGCTCGATCGCCACTCCGATTGCCATCACCATCGCAGCGTGTTCACCCTCGTGGGCGAGGATGCCGTCCGCAAGCTCACGAGTCGAAGTCTCGAGATGTTGGACCTCGCCGATCACCGTGGCGTCCATCCTCGACTTGGCGTGGTGGACGTGGTTCCGTTCGTTCCCCTCGACGATTCGTCACTCCACGAAGCTCGTCGCGCACGCGATGACTTCGCCCATTGGGTGAGTACCGAATTCGACGTGCCCGTGTTCGTGTACGGCCCGGCCGACAGCGACGAACGTCAACTCCCCGAGGTTCGACGTGATGCATGGACTCGACTCAGACCCGATTTCGGGCCACCTCTGCCACACCCGTCAGCCGGCTCGATCTGCGTCGGCGTGCGTCATGTACTGGTGGCCTACAACGTGTGGTTCGAACACACGTCCATCGACGTGGCGCGAACGATCGCACGCGAGGTACGCGGTGACGGAGTGCGTGCTCTCGGTCTGTCGGTCGGCGATCACGTTCAGGTGAGCATGAACCTGATCGACCCACGACGTGTCGGTCCATACGACGCCTTCGAACGGGTCGAGTCGGTGGCGTCGTCGTACGGTGCGCGCGTGACCCGGGGTGAGCTGGTCGGACTCGTTCCGGCCGCGATCCTGCAGCGCGTTCCGGAAGAGAAATGGGAACGACTCGACCTCGGTGAAGATCGAACGATCGAGGCGCGCCTGCGAGCGCGCGCCTGACTCAGGCGGTCGCGGTGCGGCGGCCGGCCTGGGCGCGCTGACGACGCAGACGACGACGCTCTCGCTCGGACAGACCACCCCAGATACCGAACTTTTCGCCGTTCACCAAGGCGTACTCGAGGCAATCGAGGCGAACGGTGCAACCGCGGCAGACTTCCTTGGCTTCACGAGTGGACGCTCCCCGTTCGGGGAAGAAGAGATCAGGGTCGACTCCGAGGCAGTTGGCGTCGTCCTGCCAGTTTTGTTCGTTCTCGCTCACGGCTCACTGCCCATCCCGGCCCGGTGGCCGCATCGCTTCGCCGGCTGCCCCGAGGTGCCGGAACTACATCGCTGTCATTCTGACTCATGGAACCCCCCTCATGCAAGAGGGAACTTGGCAAAAGCCCAGCCTGTGGGCTCGCGCGGTCCGCAGCGAGACCGCTCGCGTGCGCTAACGGCCGACGGCCGACGGCCGAAAACGGGCTATTTCCTATATTTTTTTACATCGCCCCTGCTCAGACGGCACGAATCGGCCACCCACCTGAACCCTGACACCCGGCCGTCGACGTCGGTCGGACCTACTCTGTTCGCATGCCCATTCACCTTCGAGCCGAACCCGGCGACTACGCCCCTGCCGTTCTCTGCCCTGGCGATCCGCGCCGCGCCACCTACATCGCCGAAACCTTCTTCGATCCAGGCGCACGACTCGTGAACGAAGAGCGCGGCATGCTCGGGTACACCGGAACATTCGAAGGCCGTCCGATCAGCGTGCAATCGACGGGAATGGGCACGCCAAGTGCCGGGATCGTCTTCGAAGAGTTGGTGATGCTCGGGGCCACCCGCATGATTCGCGTGGGCACCACCGGCGGCCTGCAACCGTTTCTGCGCATGGCCGACACCGTGATTGCTGTGAGCGCATCGAGTGACGATCGCACGCCCATGCGCTACGCCGCCATGGACGGACTGGCACCGACCGCTACCTATTCAATGGTGGAGACCGCAGTGCGCATGAGTCGTGAAGTGAGTGACCGAGTGTTCGTGGGCCCGATCGTGACGAGCGGCCTCTTCTACGATCCAGATCCCGACACGTTCAACCGCTGGCGCGGGCTCAAGCATCTCGGTGTCGAGATGGAGGCGTCGATGCTCTACACCATCGCGGCGGTCAAGGGCGTGGAAGCACTCGCCATGATGACGGTGAGCGACGTGATCGCACCCGACAACGAGCCGATTCGCATCAGCGACGACGACCTGAAGAAGGGCGTCGACCAGATGATGCGCATCGCCTGCCAAGTCGCCGTCTCCTGACAGACGCCCGAACGCCGGTCAGATGAGGCCGAGGTCGCGGACGGCCTGGCGCTCTTCGGCCAGTTCGCCCGTGGAAGCGTCGATCTTGCCGCGGCTGTACTCGTCGATGTCGAGACCCTGAACGATCGAGTACTTACCGTCGGCGCAGGTGCACGGGAAACTCGAGATGAGACCTTCGGGCACGCCATAACTGCCGTCGCTCGGAATCGCCATCGAAACCCAGTCCCCGGCCGATGTGCCGAGCGTCCAGTTACGCACATGGTCGATCGCTGCGTTGGCCGCCGACGCCGCCGACGACGCGCCACGAGCGTCGATGATGGCTGCGCCACGCTTGGCCACCGTCGGGATGAACGTGCCGTCGACCCATGCATGGTCGTTCACGGCTCCGTAAGCGTTCTTGCCACCGACTTCGCAGTGGAAGAGATCGGGATACTGCGTCGTGGAGTGATTGCCCCAGATCGTCATCTTCTTCACGGCCGACACCGGCTGGTTCAACTTCTGAGCGATCTGTGTTACGGCGCGATTGTGGTCGAGACGAGTCATCGCCGTGAAGCGGCCCGGATCGAGAGACTTGGCGTTCTGCTGTGCGATCAGCGCATTGGTGTTGGCCGGGTTGCCCACGACCAAGACCTTCACATCTCGCTTCGCGCTACGTCCCAACGCTTCACCCTGCGGCTTGAAAATGCCACCGTTCGCGTTGAGGAGATCGGCACGCTCCATACCGGCCTTACGCGGCATGGCACCCACCAGGAGAGCGACATCGGCATCACCGAACGCCACGTCGGCATCATCGGTCCCCACCACGTCGGCGAGCAACGGGAACGCACAGTCGTCGAGCTCCATCTTCACACCCTCCAGCGCCTTGAGCGCCGGCGTGATCTCGAGCAACTGCAGGATCACGGGAGTGTCGGGGCCGAGCATGGCACCCGAAGCGATACGGAACAGGAGGCTGTAGCCGATCTGACCGGCAGCACCGGTCACGGCCACTTTCACAGGGGAAGTCATGACGACAGCGTAGGTCCGCCACTCCCGATCGACGAAGTTCGGTCGGCCTTTCGCGCGCTCTCAGCCAGCGGCCAGTGCCTGCTCGATCTGATCGGCGTAGAAGGTGCGTCCATCGCGATCGAGATGGATCCCGTCCCCGGCGAAACACTTGCCCGAGCAGAGTTCGGACACCAGTTGCCAGTCGAGTACCACGACGTTCGGATAGCGCTCGGGAAGGTCTCGGATACGAAAGTTGTTGGGATCGATCCACTCGCGATTGCCCCGCCCGGTGAGCATGACGACACGGGGTACGTTCTGCAGGGCCGACATCATGAGATCGAGAGTCTCGTTGCTCATCGGGCCATTGGTTCCGATATGCACCACGGCCACGTTCATGCGCACACCGAGATCGCGCAGCTGAACGAAGATCTCGGCGGCCAGCTTGCCCTGACGACTCTCCTCCGCATCGACCACGATTCCTCGTTCGGCCAATGCAGGTGCCGCGCCTTTCATGACCGAATCACCGAGTGCGAACACTTCGTACAGTGGCGGAGGAATCGTGGTGGTCGTTGTGGAAGTGGTCGTCGTGGTCTCGGTAGCGACCGACGTCTCCGAGGCGGGCGCCGTCGTGGTCGGCGCAGTTGAGGTGCTGGAAGCAACCGCAGTGACTTGGTCGAGAACGTCGATCACGACACCATCAGCCTCGTCGAGAGTGGCCTGCACCAAATTGGGCTTCAGTTCGGCCGAAGCCAGACTCACCACCGAGAAAGCCGGTACGGCCACGATGGTGGCCGACAGCAGGCCGAATGCGCCGCGACGGCGCAATGCCCCAGGACCCCCGCGCAACAACGACCTCATCGACTCCCGAAAACGGCGTTCGCGAACGGGAAGTTCGACGTAGCGATATGAGACCTCAGTGATCGCGATCGTGACGATCATGGCTCCGACGAACTCGTGGATCTTCAGCGCAACACCCGCTTCGTGACGCAACGCTTGGAACACCGGCCAGTGAAAGAGGTAGAGACCGTAGGACCGTTCACCGACCACGCGCAGAATCGGATTGCCCAGAACTCGTCCAGTGAAGGCTCTCTGGTGGGCGACGGCGGCGATCAGAAGAAGGGTGAACAGTCCGATGAGGAAGAGCCCGCCTCGAAACAGCAGAGGGTCAGCGTGCAAACCCTCCTCACCTTTCAACTTCAGGATCTTGGTGTTCCAAGCCAAGAACGCCAAGCCCAGCAGGCCCACCAACGCCAGCGGATCGAGCAACGGACCCTTTTGACGCATCGGACCACGCATGAGAGCGAATGGTCGCCAGACCAGCGCCAATGCGGCGCCGAGCAGCAAACCCGTCGCGCGAGTGGGCGTCGAGAGATACAACAGATCGACTTTGCTGATGCAACGTTCACCGACCGTCCAGTACGAACCTGGTGTCTCCACACACGTCGCGACCGGACCGGTGGGCATGAGCAACGCAACAGCCACAGCAATGGTGAAAGCGATGCCGGTGAACCACATCGCGACACGAGGAAGCCGATGTCGACCAGCCCGCAGAACGATCAGCATCACGACCGGCCAAACAACGTAGAACTGTTCTTCGACCGCGAGCGACCAGAGATGCCGAAGCGGCGCGAAGTCGTTGATCGCCGTGTAGCCCGCACCGATCCAGACCTGGAACCAGTTCGACCCGTAGAGAGCGCCGGCCACTACGTCGCCGCGCAACGTGCCGAGGGCATCACGTTCGAAGAACGCGGACCATACGACGAGCAGACCCATCATGACGAAGAGAGCCGGGAGGAGGCGGCGGGCTCGTCGTCCCCAGAATGCTCTGAGATCGACAGTGTCGTCACGTTCGTGTTCGGCGACAAGGAGGAGCGTGATCAGATAACCACTGATCACAAAGAAGACTTCGACACCGAGGAAACCACCTGGCAACCACGACGGATTGGCGTGATACACGATCACGGCGAGCACGGCGAGAGCTCGCAGTCCGTCGAGGCCCGGAAGATACGGGACTCGGCTGATCTGTCGGGTGCGTGATCCAGTCGACGGCATGAGTGCGTTCAGTCTGCCGGTTCGGAGCCGGTGATCGGTGGCGGTCAGCCAGCGACCGGTAAACCGAGATTGGCGTAGATCTCCCGGGTGGCTGAACTTCGGTTGAGTGTGTAGAAGTGCAAACCGGGGACACCGTTGGCGAGGAGTTCACCGCACAGTTCGGTCGCTGCTTCCACGCCCACTCGTCGCACGTCGTCGGCCGACTCGACCCGATCGAGTCGCTCCGCGAGCCAGTTCGGAAACGCCGCGCCCGACATCTCAGCCATACGAGCGATCTGCGACTTGTTGGTGACCGGCATGATGCCGGGGATCACGGGTTTGTGGACGCCGAGTTCGCTCAGTTCGTCGATCATTCGCAGATACACGTCGGCTTCGAAGAAGAACTGAGTGACAGCGAAGTCGGCCCGTCGCAACTTGTCGGCCAGGTGACGACGATCGGACTCGCGATCGGGTGACCGAGGATGCACCTCGGGATGGGCGGCCACGCCCACCGCGAAACGACCCGACGCCAAGACGTCGTCGAGAAGTTCGCTCGCGTAGGTGTAGTCGCTCGGCGACGACGATCCATCGGCCGACGCGTCTCCACCGAGAGCGAGGATGTTCTCGACGTCGCCTTCGGCATAGGAGTCGAGAATCTCGGAGATCTCGCCCTTGGTGTGGCCCTGGCACGTGAGGTGAGCCATGGGGTTGATGCGCGTCTCCTTGCGGATCCACTGCACCAATTCCTGAGTGCGCTGTCGGGTGCTACCACCAGCGCCGTAGGTGATGCTCACGAAACTCGGTTCGAGAGCTTCGAGTTCGGCGATCGTGCGACCGAGTGAGAGTTGCGCAGTGTCGGTCTTGGGTGGGAAGAACTCGAACGAAAACGTGCGGCCGGCAGCGATGAGATCGGAGATTCGGGCCACGGTCGAATTCTAGGGATCAGTGGCGGAAGTGCCGCTCACCGGTGAAGACCATGGCGATGCCGTGTTCGTCGGCCGCCGCGATCACTTCGTCGTCGCGAACACTCCCACCCGGTTGCACGACGGCTGTGACTCCAGCCGCAGCCGCGGCATCGAGTCCGTCGCGGAAGGGGAAGAACGCGTCGCTGGCCGCGACGCCACCAACGGCACGGCCAGCCGACCGTTCGGCCGCGATACGCGCTGAGTCGAGCCGATTCTGTTGGCCGGCGCCGATACCGAACGCCTGGCGGTCGTTCACGTACACGATGGCGTTGGAACTCACCGCGGCGCACACTTGCCAGGCGAACTCGATGTCGAGCCACTGCTGTTCAGTGGGTTGCACCTTGGTGACCACGTTCCACGTCGAGCGGTCGAGAGTCACCTGATCGGCGGTCTGGACGAGGAGACCACCGTCGATCGGGCGAATATCGCGCTCGGGAAACGAGGGTCGAGGCGCCGAGAGCACCCGCAAGTTCTTTTTCGCCGTCAGAACGGCGAGGGCCTCGGGTTCGAATGCCGGAGCCACGACGACTTCGGTGAACACCTCGGCGAGAGATGTCGCGAGTTCGAGAGTGACCGTCGCGTTGAGCGCAACGATTCCACCAAAGGCGCTCACCGGGTCACAGGCGTTGGCTCGGCGATAGGCCTCGGCGAGCGCATCCGCCGAGTCGCTCGCGACGACCGACGCCACACCGCACGGGTTGGCGTGCTTCACGATGACGCACGACGGATCGGCGAACGAATTCACCAGTCGCCATGCAGCCTCGGTGTCGTACACGTTGAGGTAGCTCATTTCCTTGCCGCCATGTTGCACGGTGAAGTCCCACCAACTCGTGGCTCCGACGAAGCGGTACCGCGCGCCCGCCTGGTGGGGATTCTCGCCATAACGAAGCGTCTCCGCCTTCGTTGCGTCGAGCACGAGTCGGACGGGAAGAGTGTCGGACGATTCGGTGAGCCACTCGACGATGTCGGTGTCGTAGTCGCGTGTCACAGCGAAGGCGATCGACGCCAGTTCGCGACGGAACTCGGCCGAGAGTGCACCGTCGGTGCGAATCGCGTCGGCGACGCGCTGGTAGTCGCCAGGACGTACAACCACGCCCACATGCGCGTGGTTCTTGGCCGCACCACGAACCATCGTGGGGCCACCCACGTCGATCAGTTCGACCGATGGATTGGAAGCGAAGGGGTAGAGGTTCACGACTACGAGCGAGATGGGTTCGATACCGAGCCGTTCGAGATCGGCCACGTGTTCGGGATCGGCAAGATCGGCGAGGATTCCGGCGTGAATCACCGGATGCAGCGTGACGACGCGATGGCCGAGGATCGCTCCGGATCCGGTGAGGTCGGCCACGTCGGTCACCGGAAGGCCGGCGTCTCGCAGAGCACCCGCGGTGCCGCCACTCGACAAAAGACGCCATCCGCAGTCGACCAGTGTGCGAGCCAGTTCAGCAACGCCTGTCTTGTCGAAGACACTGATCAGGGCGGTGGGCACGATGTCACTTTATTCAGAGCGAACCTTGACACCACCTGGATCAGCCGGTCTGGTGAGAGGGCTACCGTAAGTGGCATCGATGCCGAATCAGTCGGCACGAAGGAGGGGTAATGGATTTCAAATCGTTCAAACCGTCGACATGGCTCATGACCGTCGGCGCTCTCGTCATGGTCATCTCGGGACTCTTCATCGACTGGGCCAAGATCGAAATGTTCGGATTCTCCGACACCGCCGGTAACGCCTTCGATTGGACGCGCGGTTGGATCGCTTGGATCCTCGTGAGCGCCGTCGGTGGTACGGCGCTCGCCACGGCCGCCGGCAAGTCGGTCGGTCGATCGAATCTCCCACTCGTTCAAACGGCGCTGTCGGCAGTGGCACTTCTGCTCATGGTGCTGCTCATGATCACCGGACCCGACAAGGACGGGGTCGACCTCGATCGGGCTCTCGGTCTGTGGCTGTCGTTCCTGGCGACCATCGCCGTATTCGCCGGTTCGGTGATGAACCTCACCGAGTCGGGTGGAAACTTGAAGGATTTCACCGACGTCAACAAGTTGAAGGACTCGTTCGGCTCCGGTGGCTCGACACCTCCCCCGCCCCCGGGTGCCTGATTCCCTGAGGTTCTTTGGTGTTCTGGGTGAAATAAACGCTGGATTCCGGCGAATTACTCACCCAGAACACCAAGGATTCAGCCGAGGGAGGCGATGATCTCGGCCATGAGGGTGCCGGCCTCGGTCGGGTTATGACCCACCTTCACCCCAGCGGCGCTCAATGCGTCCATCTTCCCCTGGGCCGTGCCCTTGCCACCCGACACGATGGCACCGGCATGGCCCATCTTCTTTCCGGGGGGCGCCGTCACGCCGGCGATGTAGGCGCTCATCGGCTTGGTCACGTTGGCCTTGATGAACTCGGCCGCCTCTTCCTCGGCCGATCCGCCGATCTCGCCGATCATGATGATGGCATCGGTCTCAGGATCGTTCTGGAACTCGCGCAAGCAGTCGATGAAGTTGGTGCCCGGCACGGGGTCACCACCGATACCAACACACGTGCTCACGCCGATACCGCGCTGCTTCAATTCGTAGAGCGCCTGATACGTGAGCGTTCCCGAACGGCTCACGATGCCGACGTTCTTCTTGCCCGCACTCGGCAACTCGGCGATCTCACCGGCGGTGATACCGATGTTGCACTTTCCTGGGCTGATGATGCCCGGGCAGTTGGGGCCGAGGAGGCGCGTGTTCGGGTAGTCGCGGATGAGCGTGTTGTAGACCTTCGCTTCGTCCTGAGCCGGAATGCCTTCGGTGATGCACACGACGAACCGCACACCGGCCGCCGCCGCTTCGAGGATGGCCGCCGACGCCGCCTTGGGCGGAACGGCGACGAACGACGCATCGGCTCCGGTCGCCTTCACCGCTTCGGCCACGGTGTCGAACACCGGAATGCCCTCCACGTCGGTGCCGCCCTTACCGGGAGTCACGCCAGCCACGACCTGTGTGCCGTAGGCCTTGTTGCGCAGACCGTGGTACTTGCCTTGACCGCCGGTCAGTCCCTGCACGATCACCTTTGTGTTTTCGTTCACGAAAATCGCCATGACGTCACTTTCCCTTCGCGATCGCAACTGCAGCCTCGGCCGCTTCGAGCATGGTGGGCTTCGACACGAGCTTCGACTCGGGAATACCCGCGTTCTTCAGAATGGAACGACCCTCTTCGGCGTTGGTGCCGTCGAGACGGATCACGATCGGCGCCCGCAGGTCGACTCGACCCAGGGCTTCGACGATTCCCTTCGCCACTTCTTCACCGCGAGTGATGCCGCCGAAGATGTTGATGAAGATCGACTTCACGTCCTTGTCGAAGTTGATGACTTCGAGGGCTGCCGCCATCACGTCGGCGTTGGCACCACCGCCGATGTCGAGGAAGTTGGCCGCCTGGCCACCCACCTGATTGACCACGTCGAGTGTGCTCATGGCCAGACCGGCGCCGTTGGCGATGATGCCGACCGAACCTTCGAGGCCGATGTACTGAAGGTCGTGGGTACGGGCGAGTTGTTCGCGCTCGTCGAGTTCTTCGGTCGCCCGGTACTCCTCCCATTCGGGATGGCGGAACGACGCGTTGTTGTCGAGACTCACCTTGGCATCGAGGGCGTGCACTTCGCCGGTCGGCTTCAGAATGAGTGGGTTGATCTCAGCGAGGTCGCAGTCGCCCTCGGTGAAGCAGCGATACAACTGCACGAGAATGGCGGCGACACCGTCGACGGCCTTGGCCGGAATCTTGGCGTCGACCGCAGCCTGACGAGCAGTGGCTTCACTGATGCCGTCGACCGGATCGATGTGCAACTTCACGATCGCATCGGGGTCCTTGGCTGCGACCTCTTCGATGTCGACGCCGCCTTGTGCCGACAACATGAGCAAATGCTTCTTCGCAGCACGATCGAGGGAGTACGAGGCGTAGTACTCCTCGTCGATGTCACTCGCGTGTTCGACCCAGAGGCGCTTCACGAGATGGCCCTTGATGTCCATACCGAGAATGTTCCCGGCGTGCAGGCGGACTTCGTCGACGTTGTTGGCGAGTTTGATGCCACCCGCCTTGCCACGGCCGCCCACCTGAACTTGGGCCTTCACCACCACCGGGAAACCGGAGGCCTCAGCCACCCGGACAGCGTCGTCGACAGTGTCGGCGACCCCACCCGGACTCACCGGGATGTCGAAGCGGGCGAAGTACTGCTTGCCCTGGTACTCGAACAGATCCATGTCGTGGAATCCCCTTTCGGATGGGATGGCGGTTCCGAGTGGGAAACCCTAGGTCGTGAGCCCGAAACGCACCTAGTTGGCGTTCAGGGTTGGCACACCCCCGACGCGAGTGAGTCCCGCACCACAACCGCCACGGGTGCAGGACTCACTCGGGTGACACAGGGTCACATCTGGTGCGAAAGAACCTTCGTTCCTTCGACGATCAGCGGAAGCGCAGGATCACACCGGCGACTTCCGAACCTCGCTCGGACGCGATCTCGACGATCGAGTTGACGGCCACCGGCAACTCGGTGCGACGGCCGTCGACCGTCTCGGCGGCGGGCTGGTCGACCGATGCGGTCGGCACGGCCGATGCCGGGAGCTGAGCCTTGGCCGACTCGACCGGCGTGACCGGAGCGGCCGGGATCACGGGAACGACCTCGGTGGTGCGACCGTCGTCATTGCGGGGCTCATCGACCTGTGGCTCATCGGCAACCGGCACATCGACCTGTGGCTCATCAACAACGGGATCGTCGTTACGGGGCTCATCGACAACCGGCTCATCGCGACGGTCGTCGTCTCCGTGGTCATCACCGTGGTCATCACCGTGGTCATCACCGTGGTCATCACCGTGGTCGCCGTGGCCGTAACCGTGGCCGTTGCCGTGGCTCTCGTGTCCTTTGCCGGTCTTGCCGTCTTCGTCGTGGCCACGAACGGCCTCGGGATTCGGATGACCGTGCTCGGCGTGGGCTGCGCCACTGCGGCCCGGGCCGTCGGAAGCGGAGGCACCGGAGACTCCGGCGCCGAGAACGATGGCGGTAGCGGTCACGAGTGAGAGGGCCAGGCGGGCGGGGCGGCGGGTGATCTTCATGGTGTGTCCTTTCGTCGGGTCAGTGCGACTGCGCTGACACCGGACAAGAGCGACCTCCGCCCGAGATCTCGCGAAAACTTCCGAAATTTCTGTGACCACCTTCTCGCCCACGAATTCCCTGCTCAGAGTGGCTGTAGCCCTCCACAACAGGCAGAATCCACCCATGCGTCGGGTCGAACTCCGCTCTCCACTCGCCCGGGCCGTGGCCCCGGTAGCGGCCGGACTCGGGTTCTTCGCCGTCCTCGGCCTCGTCATGTGGGGAATCGCCGCGCTCATGGCTGGCGAGCAAACCACGACCACCACCTTCACCCCCGATCGTCTGCCGGTCGGCAACGTGGTGCGCTGGGCCGAGTCGATCGACGAGGACGGTCCGGTTCTCTTTCCCGGCCTCGGCACCACCACCGGTGAACGCACCCTCGTGCTCGACCACGAGGGCACCAATCCCGAGCGAGGTTGGATCGTCTACTACGCCCATCCCGCCGATCGTGCTCCCACCTGTGCCATCGATCAGGTGGAGGGCACCCGCACCTTCGTCGACTGCGAAGGACGCACGATCGACGTGACCGAACTCGCGCCGCCCACCAACCGGGAATACCCGATCATCGAAGATCGCACGATGCTCTACATCGATCTGGGCGACCGCCCGAACGACATCACCACCACCACAGTCGGCGGCTGATCGTCGAACCGATCGTCACGTCGCTTCGACGAGTCGATTGCGAGGCCACAGTTCGGGGAACCAGTCGCCGTTCAACGGCTCGCCGGCACGCCGGGTGTCGTCGCTCGGCGAGATGACCGCTCCGAAATCGGGAGAACACACCCAGTCACGTGGCGCGTACACCATGTCGTCGCCGAGTACTCGCAGACTGAACACTCGGCGACGTCCTTCACCGACGACACCGGGTGCGCCGTGCACCGTGAGCATGTGGAACGCGATCGCATCACCGGGTTCGAGACTCCACGACCGAATTGTGAACTCGTCCCGCCGAGCGTCGACGTCGGGAAGGTCGGCCAGCGATCCCTCCGGAAACCACTTCGCCTGCCGGTCGAGAAACGTGCGCGGCATGAGCCAAGGTCCCGAGTGCGTGCCAGCCACCAATTCGAGAGACGAATCGATCGGCACCGGGTCGACCGGGATCCAGAAGCTGACGTTCTGCGCACCTTCGACGTCGTAATACGGCTGATCTTGATGCCATGGAGTTCGTTGGCGCGTGCGCGGCTCCTTCACCAACACGTGGTCGTGATACATGACGACGCGATCGCTGCCCATCAGTCGTGCCGCGATCGCCGGCAGGCGCGTCGTGCGCAGAAAGTCGCCGAACTCGGGACGTTCACGCCAGGTGCAGAAGTCTTCGATGAAGAGTCCGGGATCGTCGGCCGAACTCGCGACTTTCGCCCGAGCCGACGGACGTGCCACCACGGCGTCGATACCAGCGCGCAACGACTCGAGTTCGCTTCCGGTCACGACACCACGCAGGATCGTGACGCCCTCGTTGCGATACGTGTCGATCGTCGATCGTTCGACAGCCGACGACGTTGACATGTTCACATTCTGATACGAATGAACTCGTGCCGTACACCCCGATCGTCGGAACCCTCGGCTACGTGTTCGACCGTGCGGCATGCTCGGTGCTCTTGGTGCACCGCAACAAGCGGAGCGGCGACGAACACCTCGGCAAGTGGAACGGGCTCGGCGGCAAGCTCGAACCAGGTGAAGACCTGGCGACCGGCATGCGCCGTGAACTCCTCGAAGAGGCCGACATCGTGGTCACCTCGATGCAGTTGCGCGGCACCATCTCGTGGCCCGGTTTCGGCGCCAACGGCGAGGACTGGTTCGGCCCGATCTTTCTGATCGACGGCTGGACAGGAACCCCTCCTGCCTCGAACGTGGAAGGCGACCTGGCCTGGATTCCGCTCGATCGGCTGCTGGCCGCCTGCAGTGACGACCTCGGCGAGCGTGAACGGGCCGACCTGCCGATGTGGGAAGGCGACCGGTTCTTCCTCCCACTGGTGTTCGACGAGGATCCTCGGCCGTTCCACGGTGTGATGCCGTATTCCGGTGGTCGACCGGCCAGCTGGTCGTTCGAACGCTGGTGAGCTCACACTGATTTCGACGGCGCACTGACGCGCACACTTTCGACATTCGGTGCCGTTTGACGGAAGTCATGTCATCGTCCCGAATTCGCACCTCGTTTTGGCGTCGCACTTTCGACGACGCTCGCCGACTGGGCGACTGGTGTCGAGTCGACAAGTTCTATACACGCAAGACAGCCGCGCAGGTCGCAAGCGACATCCGACGTGCTCATCTCGACGATCGACGCACGATTCGCACAGCCGGAATTCGATCCGATGAAGTCTGGGAAGCCCGTTGGAACGAAGTGAAGAACGGCGCCTCGGGTGATTGCGAAGTGTGGATCAGACGCGCGCGTTGATTCAGTTCGACGGTGTGTCGCCGTTGCCGCGGTACCTCACCCAGATGGCGAAGTTGCCGGGCGGACATTTGTCGTCGGTTCCCCATCGCGATTCCCAATGTTCGCCGGGAAGGATGCCACGGACGCGCAGTGTGTCGAGGTCGCGCGTGTGGGCCGAACGAATGTCGCTCGAAATCTGGGCCGCCGTCGACGCTGTGTACAGACGTTGAATACGAACCCATCGATCGTGTTGACGCGCTTCTCGAAGAGCCAACACCCAGAACGACTGTCGTCTCCACTGTCCCATCTCGGGCGGATCGTCGGGAACGGCGTGTCGTTCTTGATCGCGCGGGTCGTCCATTGATGAAAGTTTGTTCCACGGGTGTGGCGAAACCGTCGATCAACACGCGTTTTCGTGTATACCGTTTTCTCATACTGACTCTTATCTTCTGGAAGATTGGCAGTATTCGAGACAGTATGAATGTCCCGATCGGTATCGATGTACCGAGGCAACGTTCACGCGTCAGCGCGTGACAACTCGTCGGCGGTCGGACGGCGGAACAACACCATCATCACCACACCGCCACTCGTAACCGACGCCGACACGAACCACCACGCGCGATGAAAACCTTGTGACGGATCGTCGGTCGACACGGCAGCCGTGAGCAATGCGGCGACGATGGCGAGACCGAGTGCCGCGCCGACTTGACGGAACGTGGTGTTGAGCGCTGAACCCATCGCGTAGCGCGCGGGAGGCAGATACGCCGTCGCCGCACTCGACAACGACGACAGCGACAGACCGACACCGGCACCGGTGATGACCATCAACGGGAAGTACATCGACCAGTAACGCGGCACGTCGTCGGCCAGCAGATTGAGAGTGGCGATTCCTCCGGCCAGCAAGAGTGCGCCGACGGCGATCAGGCGATGGTGCCCCACTCGGTGCGCGACACGGCCGGCTGGGTAGGCGACAAAGGCCGCCGTGAGTGGACCGGGCGTCATGGCGAGACCCGAACCGGTGGCCGAGTATCCCCACACCTGCTGCAGGAACTGCACGTTCACGAAGAACATTCCGAAGAAGCCAGCGCTGAACACCAAGGCCGAGATGTTGGCCGCCGACACGAAGCGCAACTTCATCAGACCGAGGTCGAGCACCGGATCGTCGACCACTCGACACCGAGCGACGAAGGCCAACAGCATCACGATGCCGATCACGAGAACGATCGTCGGTCGCGTGGCAACCCATCCCCAGTCGTCACTCTGCACGATGACGAGCGTGAGAAGGCCGACTCCGCCCATGGCGAGCAACGCACCGAACAGATCGGGGCGTCGGAACACCGCCGATTCGCGCGACTCGTCGAGGAGCCGAACACCGACCACGATGGCGAGCAACGAGAACGGAAGGTTCACGAAGAAGATCCATCGCCAACCGAGACTCTCGACCAGCAATCCGCCGATCGTCGGCCCGGACGCAGCGGCGATACCACCGATCGCTCCCCAGATCCCGATGGCGGCCGAGCGACGCTCGAGTGGAAACTCAGGCAGGACGAGAGCCAGCGAGGCCGGAGTGAGCATCGCGCCCCCGATCGCTTGCACCACCCGCGCTGCGATCACGAATTCGACGTTGGGAGCGACCCCGCACAGAAACGATCCGAGGGCGAACACACCGAGACCCCAGAGAAACATGCGCTTACGACCAAGGACGTCGGCCAATCGACCGGCCGTGAGCAGACCGGCGGCATACGCAATGTTGTAGCCCGAGAAGATCCAGGTGAGTTCGCGTCGTCGATCGGTTCCGAAATCGCGAAGCATGTCACCGAACGCAACGTTGAGAACGCTCACGTCGAGCGACACAAGGAACACACCGATACTGGTGAGCGCGAGAACCATGGTTCCGCGAGACAAGGCGGGCATCGTCAGTTGGTCGACTTGTCCCGAAGGTGGCGGCCCACATAGGCCACCACGACCTGTTGCGCCTCGTCGTCGAAGAACACGTGGACACGGTAGAGCCGCGCTCCTTTGCCGTTGCGGATGTGAGCAACCGCGTACTCGGTGCGTCCGCGCCAAGTGAACGCGTAGTCATCGGAATATTTCCGCTCGGCTGTGTCGGAGATACCGCCGGCGTAGTTGAGACCGAGGCTTCGGCACGAGATCGTGAGAGACGCCTTGGTGATACGACCACTCTTCCAGTCGCCGGCCACCACGTTGAGTCGCACCAGATCTTCGAGCAGGCGGCTGGCGTCGACGTTCTCGAGTTCGGCCGCCGTCTCGAGCGCGCGTTCGTGGAACGTGAGGTTCTCGCAGATCGACGCCGCCTGCTTCACGGCGTCGAGAGCCGAGGTGGCCCGCAAACCGCTTGGGCTCTTACCGAGTCGGATGGCCAGTTCTGTGTTCTGGATCACGAGCTGATCGACGAGATGATCGCCTTTTTCGAGCAGTTGGTTCTTCTCGTCGATCGAACGGTCGGCTTCGGTGAGAGCCTGTTCGAGCTCGTCGATGCGGTTGTACGCCTCCTGCCAGCCGTCGAGCGCAGCACGGTACTCCGACATTGCGACCGTGTCGGAGGCGATGGTCTTATTGGCCACCGGAGTTGTTGCCGCCACCGGAGCGTCATCGGTCCGACGCCGATATCGCGGTGCGCGTAAGGGAGCGAGGGATCCGTTGGCCGCTACGTTCAGAAGTCCGATACAGGACCGAAGCTCCTGACGCGCTCCGTTCTGGGTGAGCCCTCCCCCGCCCCACGCGCGGTGATCGCGTCCGGGCCACACGAGAGCGAGTCCGCGAGCGAGCAGGATCTCGTCGCGGTACAACCCGTGGAACGCCGTGCGCGCCGCGTCACCTTCGAAGCGAACGAGGTGAGCCTGACCCACCAGGGCCCGTGCCGCGGACTCGATGTCGAACAGCGGAGTGCTCTGCGTGGGAACCGTCTCGACAAGGATCGGAAGCGTGCGCCCCGGAGCGTCGCAGAAGGCGGCAATCTCCTGAGCCCCGAGCGAGTCCTTCACCACCCGAACTTCACCGAGCACTCGCGTGTTGGCGTCGTACATCGGAACGGTGTCGAGGACTCGGGAGACCAAACCCTGCAACGAGGCCACCGGAACGTCGGGCATCTTCGGCACGATGCGGTGACCACCAGGAACCACCACCGTCCGTGCCTCGAAGGACGTCCCGTCGGAGTCGGTGGCAACGGTGACCGTCGAGGTGGCCACGGCCTTCTCGGGAAGTCCGCGATCGACCGTGAGGCGCCACCATCTCTCGGGGTCGGCGTTGTCGAATCGAACCGTGATCCCAGCTTCACGTTCGGCGAACGGATACTCGGCTTCGACCCAGTCGGTCACCATGCCACGCACGAGAGCGGTGACGTCGGGGGCCCACTCCGGACCGTCGAGTCTCATTGCGTAGACCACCCTCATGGACCAAGTCTCGCCGATGGGTCGGATGATGACGACTCGAAATCCACTTCTAGGGTGTCTGCGTGGTGATTCTCGGATTCGACTGGTGGTCCGACGACGTCGGACAGTGGATCGTCGGCCTGAACGCCGTCGCGACCCTCGTCATGGTCGGACTCATCTGGTTCGTGCAGATCGTGCACTACCCCCTTCTCGCGCAGTTCGGGGCACACACGTCGACCGCGGTGGCCGACGAACACCAGAGACGGACCGGCCTCGTGGTCGCGCTCCCCATGGCGGTCGAAGGGTTCACGACCCTTGCGCTTCTCGCCGATCCGCCGAGCGGTGTTTGGATCGGGTGGCCCTGGATCGGAGCGATCATGCTCGCCGTTGTTCTCGGTTCGACCGTGTTCATATCGGTTCCGTTGCACGCGCGTATGTCGCGCGGCCACGACGAACGAACAGGTCGACGACTCGTTCTCACGAACTGGCCGCGCACCATCGGCTGGACGGTCCGGGGGGTCATCTGTGCCGTGATGGTGGTCGAGTCCATAGGCTGACCAGCACTCAACGGGCAGGAGAAGCCTCATGAACAATTCAGACGGCGTCGACTGCTCGGCTTTCGCCGACCTCGGACTGCGCGCAGAAGTAGTGCGCGCGCTCACCGACCTCGGTTACGAAGAACCCACACCGATCCAGCGCGAGGCGATTCCGCATCTTCTGGCTGGACACGACGTCCTCGGCCAGGCCGCCACGGGAACCGGGAAAACGGCAGCCTTCGCTCTCCCGCTTCTGCATGCGCTCGACGGCGAATCCCGAGGCCCGGTCGCCCTCGTCCTCGTGCCCACCCGAGAACTCGCCATGCAGGTGTCGGAGGCTGTCTACAAGTACGGCAACCACCTGAAAGCCACCTGCGTCCCTGTGTACGGAGGCCAGCCGATCGGTCGCCAGATCGAAGCACTGAAGCGCGGCGCACACGTGGTGGTGGCAACCCCGGGCCGAGCTCTCGACCACCTCCGCAAAAAGACGTTGAAGCTCGACGACATTCGAACCGTGGTTCTCGACGAGGCCGACGAAATGCTCGACATGGGATTCGCCGAAGACCTGGAAGCCATCCTCGAGTCCACTCCCCCCGGACGTCAGACCGTGCTCTTCTCGGCCACCATGCCACCCAAGATCGACAAGATTGCCCGTAAGCACCTCACCGATCCGGTGCGGGTGACCATCGAGAAGTCGAACACGGCCGCCGGTACCACACCCAAGGTCAAGCAGAGCGTGTACGTGGTGAATCGCTTCCACAAGGCTGCTGCACTCGGTCGCATCCTCGACATCGAAGAGCCCGAGGCCGCCATCGTTTTCTGTCGTACCCGTGGTGAGGTCGATCAACTCACCGAAACCATGAACGGGCGCGGCTACCGAGCCGAGGCACTACACGGTGGAATGGATCAAGAGACACGCGATCGAGTCATGGCGCGCGTGCGAGCCCGAACAGCCGAACTCCTCATCGCCACTGACGTGGCCGCCCGCGGTCTCGACATCGAACACCTCACGCACGTCGTCAACTACGACGTTCCGTCGGCACCCGAGTCGTACGTGCATCGCATCGGTCGAGTCGGCCGCGCCGGACGTGAGGGAACGGCCATCACTCTCGCCGAACCGCGCGAACAACGCTTGCTCCACAACATCGAACGCCTCACCCGTCAGGCGATGACTTTCGAAAAGGTTCCGTCGCCGGAGGCGTTGCGCGCCAAGCGCATGCAGACGACGGTCGAGAGTCTGCGCGACGCCATCGCCGTGGTGGCCGACGATCATGCCGATGTCGACGAAGTTCTGAACGAACTCCTCACCACTCACTCCATCGAAGACATCGCTCGAGCGGCCTTGAAGCTCGCTCACGACGCCGAGGTGTCGGCACTCGACCAGCACGACATCCCCGACCTCTCGCACACGATGTCGAAAGACGGCAAGAAGTCGAAGAGGGAGTTCGGCGACCGCCCGGGACGAACCAAGACGTTCGATCGTTCCGGCGATCGTTCCGGCGATCGTTCCGGTGGCCCGAGGCACGAGCGACACGACCAGAGCAATCTCGCCCGTTTGTACGTGTCGGTCGGTCGCCGCGCCGGTGTGAGGCCCGGCGACCTGGTGGGCGCGATCGCGAACGAGAGTGGTGTCGCCGGCCGCGACATCGGGGTCCGCATCTTCGACAATCATTCGGTGGTCGAAGTCCCCGAGTCACGCGCCGAACACGTGATCCGCGCCATGAAGCAGACCAGCATCCGCGGCAAGAAGGCCATGGTGCGTCGCTACCGAGACGAGCGATGACCGATCCCTCGTGGACACTTCGCGAGATGGGCCAGTCGCGCTACGTGTCGTTCGTCAGCTTTCGTCGCAACGGCACACCGGTCGCCACACCGGTGTGGATCGCGCCCTACGGACGCCATGAACTCTGCTTCACTACGGCCGGCGATGCCGCCAAGGTCAAGCGACTCGCCCACGACTCACGGGCCACGATTCAGCCCTGCGACGTTCGCGGTCGGCTGAAGCCGGGCACCAATCCGGTCGACGTGACAGCCCGGGTGGTCACAGGTGCCGAGTTCGCCGGTGTCGAGGCTGCCGTCGCTCGTAAATATGGCATCCAGTACCGACTGGTGGTGTGGAGCGGGTCACTACGCGAACGTTTTCGCCGACAGAAAACCGCCGATTGTGGCGTGGTCATGAACATTTCGTACGGCCTTGCCGAACCCTCGATGAACGACGACTAAGGTCGGCTCGTCGGCCGTCCCCCGGCCGAATTGAGGGAGGAAACAATGCGTAGAAAGACCCGTGGGTCGATCGGCATCGCCCTCGCTGCAGCCCTGAGCTTGGGTGTTGCGGCGTGTGGTGGAGATGACGGCGACTCGTCCAGCACCCCCGAGACCGAAGCCCCGTCTGGTGGCGGTGACTCCGGTGGCGACACTGGCGGTGGCGAGAAGTTCTCGCTCGCCAACTTCACAGCATGGGAAGACCTGCCGGCCGACGCCGGTGGTCTCGACTCGAGCCCAGTCATCGACTGCGCACCCGACGACGGCCCGCTGAAGGCCGCCTGGGTGTACGTCGGTCCGATCAACGACGGTGGCTGGACCCAGGCCCACAACGAGTCGCGTGAGGCGGCTCAGGCTCACTTCGGTGATGCCATCGAGACCACCTACAAGGAGAACGTGCCCGAGGGCCCGCAGGTCCTGCAGGTGATCGACGACCTGATCGCCGACGGCAACACGTACATCATCGGTACCTCGTTCGGATTCCAGGACGCCTTCGCCGAGGCGGCGGCCAACTACTCCGACATCTGCTTCGAGTTCGCCACCGGCTTCTTGAGCGCCCCCAACCTGTCGCAGTTCTACGGTTCGGCCGAAGACACCGACTACCTCACGGGTATGGCCGCCGGTGCGGCATCCGAGTCAGGCAAGCTCGGCATCATCGCCGCCTTCCCGATTCCGGAAGTGGTGCGCGGTGTGAACGCCTGGACGCTCGGTGCACGCGCCACCAACCCTGACGCCGAAGTGACGCTCCTCTGGACGAACACATGGTTCGATCCGGCTCTCGAGCGCAAGTCGGCCGAGCAGCTCATCGCCGACGGCGCCGACGTGATCGGTGTGAAGTCGCAGGACTCGCCGGCTTCCGGTGACGCTGCGGCGGCCGCTGGAGTTCCGTGGGCTGGCTACGACAGCGACCAGAGCACCAACTACCCCGAGGTGTGGCTCACCGCCACCACCTACCACTGGGACGTGTACCACATCCCACGTATCCAGGCCGCTCTCGACGGCAACTGGATCGCTGGTAACTACTACGGCGCTCTCAACGACGAATTCGTGAAGCTCGCCCCCTACGGCAAGATCGTCGCTCAAGAGACGATCGACGCCATCGAGGCGAAGAAGGCCGAGTTCGCCGAGAAGCCCGGTTCGATGTTCTGCGGACCGATCGTCGACAACAAGGGAACCGAGCAGTTGGCCGCTGGTGTGTGCCACACGTTCGGTGAACTCATGTCGATGATGTACCTCGTCGATGGCGTCAACGGAGAAATCCCCGCCAGCTGACCGAGGTCTGTCAGACAACACGTCATTCGTGGGGGTGGGTTCCGACCGGAGCCCACCCCCACGCCATTCACGGCCCGTCTTTCTCGGCGCGATCCCCCGAGACGCGTCTTTCGTGGCTCGGAGCCTCGTTCCATTAGGGTCACCAACGCAGGGGAGGGTGGGGATATGCAGAGTGCGGTCCACATGACGGGGATCGTGAAGAGGTTTCCAGGGGTCGTGGCGAACGACGGCGTCCAGCTCGACGTCCGACCTGGTGAGGTACACGCCCTCCTCGGAGAAAACGGCGCCGGCAAGTCGACTCTGTCGAACATCTTGACCGGCCTCTATCGTCCCGACGAAGGTACGGTCGAGGTGAACGGCAACGAGGTTCACTTCTCGTCGCCGAAAGACGCTCTTCACGCCGGTATCGGCATGGTGCATCAGCACTTCCGCCTGGTCGAGACCTTCACGGTGGCCGAGAACGTGGTCCTCGGTGAAGACGATGCCCCGTTCCTCATGAACCAGCAGGCCGTGGCGGCCCGCGTGAAAGAGATCAGCGATCGCTACGGACTGGCGGTCGATCCCTCAGCTCGTATCTGGCAGCTGAGCGTCGGAGAACAGCAGCGCGTCGAGATCATCAAAACGCTCTACCGCGGTGCCCGCATCCTGATTCTCGACGAGCCGACAGCGGTTCTCACCCCGAACGAGGCCGACGTCCTGTTCGCCACTTTACGAGCGATGGTGGCCGAGGGTCGTACGGTCATCTTCATCTCGCACAAACTCGACGAGGTGATGAAGGTCTCCGATCGGGTCACCGTGCTGCGCGGTGGCCGTACGGTCGGCACCGTCGACACCGCCAATACGAGCACACGTGAACTCGCCAGCATGATGGTCGGCCGTTCAGTCGAGTTCTCGCGCGTCACCCGCGTGAATCGCGCCGACACCTCCACCACAGTTCTCGAACTCACCGATGTGACGGCCACCGACGATCGAGGGCGCGTCGCCGTTCAAGCGGTGTCACTCACGGTCGGCCAAGGTGAGATCGTCGGCGTCGCCGGCGTCGCCGGCAACGGACAGCGTGAACTCGCCGAGGTGATCGCCGGTATGCGCGGCTGCAACACTGGAACGATCTCGGTTTCCGGACGCACCGTGCAATCGGGACGGGCACGGGTCGCCATCGACAGCGGTATCGCGCACATTCCCGAAGACCGTTTGCACACCGGACTCGCCTCGAGTCACTCGGTCGAGGACAACATGGCGCTCAAGAACTACCGCAGTCGCGAGTTGTCGCCGTTCCGCATGTTGCGTCGCAAGGCGATTCGCGAACAGGCGAGCAGTCTTGTCGATCGATACGACGTGAAGACGCCCAATACGTCCACACCGGTACGCCTACTGTCGGGCGGAAACGTTCAGAAGGTTCTACTCGCTCGCGAATTCTCGGCCATGCCCAAGGTGCTGGTCGCCGCATCACCCACTCGCGGCCTCGATGTCGGGGCCATCGAAACGGTCCGGGACCGGCTGGTGGAAGCCGCCGAGGGCGGTGTGGGCATTCTGTTGATCAGCGAAGATCTCGACGAGATCATGTCGCTCGCCGATCGCATCCTCGTGATCTACGAAGGTCGGATCGTCGATGACTTGCCGGCCGATGGTGCCGACCGTCAACGCATCGGCCTCACTATGGGTGGAGCGACCGAGGAGGTCGCACGATGAGAACACCCGTGCGTCTCGAGCGTCGACTCGAGCAGCCCCGTTGGCTCAACTGGGCCATTCCCGTGATCTCTCTCGTCACCGCACTCGTCCTCGGTGCCATCGTGCTGTGGCTCACCGGAAAGAATTCCCTCGAGGTGTACGACCGCATCCTCGAGCGTGGCTTCCTCGGCAAGCGACCCCTTCAAGGAACTCTCATCACTGCGACGCCGTTCGCCTTCACTGGCCTGTGTGCCGCCGTGGCGTTCCGCATGGGTGTCATCAACATCGGTGGCGAGGGTCAGTTCTACGTCGGTGCCATCGGCGCCGCCTGGGTGGGTATCGCCATGACCGGTCAGCCCGTCGGTGTGGCCGTGGTCGGCATGGTCGTGATGGGCATGCTCTTCGGCGCCGCTTACGGATCGATCGTGGGTGTCCTGAAGGCACGGTTCAACACCAACGAGATCATCACGTCGTTGATGCTCAACTACATAGCCGGCATCCTTCTCAACTACCTCATCTTCAACTCGCGTTCGTACTGGCGTGATCCGCGCTCGATGGGTTTCCCCTCGGGTAAGCCGATCACCGAGCGCAACGAATGGACCGACTACGTGGTCGGCGGTGTGAAGATTCCCCTCGGGTTCCTCATCGCCGTGATCGCCGCCGGCGCCATCTGGGTGCTCTACAAGCGCACTCGCTTCGGATTCGAGGTGGG